>METM01000013.1:32802-61718 GCA_001772335.1 candidate division WOR-1 bacterium RIFCSPHIGHO2_01_FULL_53_15 | reverse complement strand
TTGTGTTTTCTGCCCACTTCGGATACCTCCTATCTCTATTGTACCCAAAGTGGTGCGTTTACTTATTGAACTTAGGAACGAAATTTTCACTGGAATTGCACGATAATAATAGGGGATAGAATATAAAATGATAGCCAGAGGGATTTCTCGTGCCGTGCCGTCAAGGCCTTCTGCTGGAATGAGAATGGGAAGGCAGGGATTGGGTATGCCAGCTCTCGTTGCCGGAAGGGAAACGACGATTTCCGTCCTTGAGTATAACACCCATCTTTTCGGCCGCCTGGGAAGAATGGTGAACCAATTTTACCAGGATGATCTGCGGGCGGAAAAGATAGGAGAGGCGCTTCTGGCCACCGATGCCGGGCTCACGGCTCTGCTTGAAGTGTGGGATGATCGGCTTGCCCGATTGATCATCGAAATTACCGCCGGCATATATCCTTTCCATTTCCGGCCGCGGGACAAGAATCTATTTGGTATCGGCAGCGGCTTGCTTTTATTGAGCAAATATGAAATTTTGGACCCTCAATTTCAGCGTTTTAAGCGTCTGCTGGGCGCGGATTTTTTCTCCAGCAAAGGTTTTGGCGCCGCTACCATTGATCTTGACTCTTTATCTTTGGAGCTATTTTTTGCTCATAACCAGGCTAGCTCGGGCGGTTTTTTAAATCAAGCCGCCAGGCTGGCAAACCTCCGCCAGCTGAACATAGCCATCGGCGCATATCGGGCTGGGCATCCTCAAAATCCGGTTCTGGCGCTGGGAGATTTTAACGTTGCGGGCGAGGAAATCGATGTGCCAACCGCTGAATACCAAAGCATGGCGAAGTATTTTAACGACAACGACCTTTCCGATCTTTACCGCAGGGTCAATGCTTTGCAGAATCCGGGGTTCACTTATGACGGGGTCGAAAACACTTTGGTAAAAGTTTTTGACCCTAAATTCTCCGCGGCGAGGAAACGCCAGCGGCTCGATTATATTTTCGGCAGTTCTGACATAGCGGCGCTTGATATTGCCGCTCAACCGGCAAGAAACCCGGCAAGGTTTAAAGCTGATTATAGGTATGACCAGGGAAGCGCCGATCTCTCCGATCACTTTCCCCTGTTGCTGGAATTCACTATTCAACGAAATAATTACCAATGATTCACGATAATCATCCAGGAGGAAGCAAGTTGTCAAACGTTGGACAGGTAGCGCTGCTGGTCAGCGCCAATCAATTGCCGAAATTAACCGATGCCTATATCAGGCCGCTGCTGGCAGCCGCGGAAAAGCTTTATCGGGCGGGAGACTATGCCGGGGCGATTAAGGTGCTTGCCCCGCTCCTTACCAATGCGGAAGCAAAGGGAGTCCAGTTCAAACTGCCGAGGAGAGTCCTGGAACTGTCTTTTCCCATGCCGGATACTTATTTGGAAGTTGTTCTGAAACACCTCCCGGAAGAAATCAGGGCGATGACACCGGAGCAGCAAATTGATTTTGTCCTCTATTTTTTCTCATTGGTAAAACAGGAGAGCCAGTATGACGAAAGGGCGGTTTCAGTTGACGGGGCAACGGGGTTGTCTCAGGTCATGCCGGCAACGGGCAAGGCGGTTGCCGAAGATATGGGGCTTTCGAGTTACGATCTTGACGCTCCCGAAGACAATCTTCGGATCGGCATGTACTATTTTGCAAAATTATTAAATGAAAACAACCAGGGACTAAGCCACATTACTTTAGCGCTGGCGTCTTATAATGCTGGTCCTTTCAGGGTTAAGGCGCTGCTGAAGGAACGCGGCGTATTTCTGGACAATATTCGAGGCGTCCCGGAAACGAACAAATTTATAAAGAGAATCAAATATAATTTCGAGTTTTATGCTCAACTTTATCGTGTCAGGGTGCGAGAAGCGTTGCGCGGCCTTCTCCGGCCGGAAGCGGCTCCCGGTGCGGCAAACCAACCAGTTGCGCGGCCGGTCAAGCCGGCCCAGCCGCAATTTTACCGGGTGATCGTCGACCGCGCTTCAACAAAAGCCGAAGCCTTGAAGATGAAAAGCCGGCTGTTTGATCTTGGCTTTTCCGATGTCTGGATCGCACCGGAGCTTGGGGGAAGGCGGTACCGGGTGCAGGTTGGGGCTTTCAAGAATCGGATCTTCGCTCTCGAGTTGCGCGATAAATTAAAAGCCGATTTTCCAGGAGCGGCCGTCGTAAACCCTGATTAGATCTGTCCCGCCCGCGATCGACATGTGGGGCGGAATAATTAACAAGGAGAAATAAAATCAATGCTAAGCGGGATCTATAAAACTGCCCGGCAATATCTAACTTTGCCGGAATATACGATCTGGCGGCGTGAGACGAGACAACCGGTCAAGGTTTCGCTGACCGCTTTTAAGGATGTCCCTTCAATTGCGCTTCTTCCCTGGGCTAATTACGACTCGATCAACTCGGCCTGGGAAGAGGAACAGCGACTGCGGCCCGTGATAACATTAGATCCTGATGCTGTTTTCCAAAGATTGGTCAAGTCCGGTCCGAAGACAAATATTATCATCAGCTTGGGTTTGGTCGAAGAACAGCGTTTGTTGCAAGGTTTTCTGCGCGCGATTTTTGGGGCAGAGAATCGTGGGGGAGGGCTCAATACGGCCCCCTGGAATTATAGCGCCAGGTTGATGTCGGATAAGTTCCCTTATCAGTATTTCGGGTGGACCCGCTCCCTCGAGCACGAGGCGGAGGCCGTGTCCGGCGTTGGCTGGACACTGAAGAGCTATTATTTTGCATTTGCTTTGGTTTTGGAGGAGCAGGGATGGCCGACCTTCCCGCTTACCTGGCTGATCAATGAACAAACTGACGCCGGCAATTTTCACGCCAAAGTTCTGGAGTTGGGACAGCCTGACATGGCTTCATCTCAAGATGCGGCCCGGATTGTGCGCGCCGCTCTGGCCGGCGAGGAATCCGGCCGGCCCGGCTGGCAGATATTAAAGGAGTCAGGCCTCCGCCGCTCCCTTTAACCAGGCGTCGAGCCGCGCCTTGATCTTCTTTTCAAACCCAATATCTTTCGGCTCGTAATATTTCTTTTTGACCGGCAGATAATCCTGTTTTACATAACCGCCTTCGTAGTCGTGGGCGTATTTATACCCTTTGCCTTTTACCCCGAGCGAAGTCGAGGGGTTGCCCATTTTCTTCTCCCCTTCATAAACCGCATTTTGTAAATGTTTGGGAACTTCAAGCGTCGGATTTTCTTCAACATCTTTCATGGCGGAATTTATCCCCACATAAGCGGCATTACTTTTGGGGGCGGTGGCGACATAAACCGTCGCCTGGGCGAGCGGGATGCGCGCTTCCGGCAGGCCAACGAATTCGGCGACCTGCATGGCGGAGTTGGCGACGACCAAAGCGAGCGGGTCGGCGTTGCCGACGTCTTCCGCCGCGCAGATGACTATTCTTCTGGCAATAAATCTGGGGTCTTCGCCGGCATAGATCATCTTGGCCAGATAGTAGAGGGCGGCGTCGGGATCGGAGCCGCGCATCGATTTGATAAAAGCCGAGATCGTGTTGTAATGCCCTTCGCCTTTCTTGTCGTAGACGACCGCTTTTTTCTGGATTGACTCTTCGGCGGCCTGCAATGTGAAGCTAATGACGCCTTTCTTGTCGGGCTGAGTGGAGAGAACGCCGAGCTCAAGCGCCGAGAGGGCGCGGCGGGCGTCGCCGTCGGATAATTTAGCGAGATGCTCAAGCGCTTCATCTTCTATTTTTATTTTCAACTTGCCGAAGCCGCGCTCGTTGTCTGATAAAGCGTTTTGGATAATCGCCTTTAGGTCGCCTGTGTTCAGTGGTCTGAGTTCGAATATTTGTGATCTTGAAACAAGCGCCGCGTTGACATAGAAAAAAGGGTTCTCCGTCGTGGCGCCGATCAGGATCATGTTCCCTTCTTCGACATCGGGGAGCAGGGCGTCCTGCTGGAGTTTATTGAAGCGGTGAATCTCATCGAGAAAAAGTATCGTCTTGGTTTTGTGATGCTTGATCCGCTCTTTGGCCTCCAAACTGACCCGGCGGATATCCTCGACTTTGGCGACCGAAGCGTTGAGCCATTCAAAATAGCCCTTGGTCGAGTTAACAATGACGCGGGCGATGGCGGTCTTGCCGGTGCCGGGCGGCCCGTAGAGTATGACGGAGGTGACTTTGTCGGTCTCGATCAGCCGGCGCAGGAGCTTGCCTTTGCCCAGAACGGCTGCCTGACCGATTATCTCATCAAGATCGCGAGGAGCCATGCGGTAGGGAAGCGGGGCGTGCTTTGACTTGTATTCTCTGTCATTGGCGTCGAACAAGTCCATTTATCTGCCGCGCTGACGGGGAGGAAAACTGCGCCGATGGCGGGGCGGCGGCGGCCGATGCGTTGGCGCGGCTTCAAAACCGACCGGCTGCATGGCCGGATGTTTGCTGATCGGCAGGGTGGCGCGCATCAGGTTCTCGATGTTGTGCACCTCGCCGCGCTGGTCTGGGGTGGCGAGAGAGACGGCGTGGCCCTCGTAGCCGGCGCGGCCCGTCCGGCCGATCCGGTGGATGTAGTTTTCCGCGTCATCGGGCAGGTCATAATTGACGACGAGCTCGATTCCCTTGACGTCGATGCCGCGCGCGGCGATGTCGGTCGCGACGAGGATGCGGTATTTGCCGGCCTTAAAACCTTCCAGGGCTTCACGGCGCTGGGCGAGCGAGCGGTCGGAGTGGATTTCGGCTACTTTGAAGCGCAGATCGCGCAAGCCGCGCGTGATCCGCGCAGCGCCGCGCTTGGTGCGGGAAAAGAGGAGGACCGTGCCGTGATACTGTTCAAGCAGATGGACCAGGAGGCGTGACTTGTCTTCTTTCTTGACGATAAAGACCTCCTGCGTCACTTTTTCCGCCGCCGTCCCCGTCGGGGCGATCTCAACCTGGACCGGGAGCTTCATGTGCGAGCGGGCCATGCGAATGATCTCGGAGGGCATGGTCGCCGAAAAAAGCATCGTCTGCCGCTCCGGCTGGAGATGGCGCATGATCTTTTCGATCTGCGGCGCGAAGCCCATGTCGAGCATCCGGTCGGCCTCGTCAAGCACGAGTATCTGGACGTCGCGCAGGTCGGTCGTGCGCTGTTCCAGGTGGTCGATCAGGCGGCCGGGCGTGGCGACCACGATGCGCGGATGGCGGCGCAGGGCCTGGACCTGCAGGTTCATGGAAGCGCCGCCGATCAGAACGACGGTCCTGATCGGTGATGAGATGACGAGCTTGCGCAGTGATTCATCGACCTGGAGGGCTAACTCTCTGGTCGGCACCAGGATCAAGCCCCGTCCGTGGAGCTGGGCGAGCCGCTGGACCATCGGGATGCCGAAGGCCAGGGTTTTACCGGTCCCGGTCTGGGCGATACCGATGATATCTTTCCCTTCGATTCCCGCCGGAATCGCCTTCTGCTGGATCGGCGTCGGCACGGTGAACCGCAATTTATGAAGGACGTCGAGGATGCCCGGAGCGATACCTAAACCAAAAAAATTAGTGTGCGGCATATTCTTGAATTATAGCACAAAAATTCTATCGCTGTTTAAAAGTCGCGCAGTCGGCGTGCGACATGTGAGTTTGGACGGAGATCCCTTTGGCGCCGCATTCAAATGATTGATTGTAAGCGCAGTTCTCGACTTTGCAGGCGCCAACGCCGCCGACCATATCCAGGGCGCCGCCTTTCCGGCTGTTGTTCCAGAACGTGTCGCACATCGGCTCCTCGCTGCCGCCGACGGTGATGCCGATGGCGTGGCATTTGCCTTCTTTGTTATAAGCGCATTCCCCGGCGTTGCAGTCGACAATCTTAGGCATGTTCATCATAAACTTTTCACCTCCTCCTGGAGAGATTTAATTTTCCTTCCGCTCGGAGTCGTTTGATTTTTTGGGCGGCGTGTTTTGGGCTTTCTTCAGATCTTCAATCTGCTGAAGCAATGAGGTCTGAGTGCTGTTGGTCAGAAAGGAAAACGGATCGGCTGAGCCGGAAGAATTTTCCCTGTCGATCGGCGTGACAAGCGAGTTCAGCATCTGGTTAAAGTTCTTTTGTGTCTCAAGAATGAATGTGTCGGGATCGAGGGGCTGGCTTGATGCGGCGGGAGCGGTCGCGCCGCTCTCCTGCGCCTGCCGCAGGGCATTGATCCTGGCGGTGAGCGACTCGATATTTGAATAACCGTCAAAGAAATCAGCCATGACAGTATTTTAGACCAGGCCCCGGCCATTGTAAACCCCTACATCTTGACCGCAGGGCAGTTCGAGGTGTGGAGTAAAGGTGATATAATATGAAAAATGCGAAAGATATTTTTATTGTTCTTTGCTATTCTGATAGCAAAAGAGACAGCGGCCATCACCTGGCCAGAGGCAGTCAAACTCCTGGAAGCGAACAACAATGAATTGAGGAGTGCGCAAAAACTCCTTGATTCATCCGGCTGGACTTACCGGCGGGCGTATACCTCTTTATTGCCCCAGCTTTCGGCCAGTCTATCCGCCGGGCAGACCGGCACGGGGACATCCGGAGCATCGTCAAGTTATTCCTACGGCTTAAACGGCAGTCTCGATCTTTTCAATTCATCAGATTATTTCGGCCTGCAGTCGGCCTACGCTGACTATCAATACAACCAGGCGAATTACGACCTGACGACAGCCGGCGTCTACTACTCGGCGCGGCTGGCTTTTATCGATCTCCTCGTCGCGCAGGAGAGCGTCGCCCTCCAGAAGAAGATCCTGGCGCGCCGGCAGGAGAACAGCCGCCTGATCGAACTGCGCTACGACAGCGGCAAAGAAGATAGGGGCAATCTTATGCGCACGCGGGCCGATGAGGCGAATGCGAAATATAACTTATCTTCCGCCGAGCGCGACCTGCGCCTGGCCAAATTAAATCTTTCTCAATTGCTGGGCCAGACGGTCGATTCGGCCGAAGAAGCGCTGAAATCTGAGCCGGCCGGGCAGGCCGATTATGAACCGCTGCTCAATGCTTCGCCGGCGTATCGTGTCGCCAAATATCAGCTTGAAGCGGCGGAAGTCGATCAACGATCGACTCTAAGCGAATTCCTGCCGTCAGTAACTCTCTCCGGCAGTTACCGCCGGAGCGGGAGCAACTGGCCGCCAGATGCCGACAGCAATTCTATCAGCTTAGGTCTTTCTTACGCGTTTTTCCCGGGCGGCTCAAATTTCATCGACAGGATAATTAATGACATACGGCTGGAAAAGGCGCGGGAAGATTTTACCAAGAGCGTTAAGGACGCGCGCTTTACTCTGGCCGGCGCTTTCGAGCGGCTGGGTGACGCGCGGGAAGCTCTCTCCGCCAGCCGGGTACTGCTTGACGCGACAACCGAGCGCTCTAACATTGTGCAGGCCAAATATATCAACGGGCTGATGAGCTATGATGACTGGCTGAGGACCGAGAACGAATATGTTTCGGCGCAGAGCTCATTGCTCAGCGCCCAGAAAAACGCCCTGGCGGCCGAGGCCGCGTGGCAAAAATCTTTTGGAGGTTACGTCAAATGAAACTTCAAATATTCTGTTTGTTGATCGCGGCGGTACTTTTGACTTCCTGTGCCGGAGAAAAGAAGGAAAAGAAGCTGGAGATGGTCAAAGTGACTCGCGGCGATCTGGCCGCCTTCATACCTTCGACCGGTGTCGTGACGCCGCGCAACCGCCTGGAGATCAAGCCGCCGGTCTCCGGCCGGATCGAGGAGGTTTTAGTCGAGAAGGGGGAGAGGGTGAGAAAAGGCCAGATCCTGGCCTGGATCAGTTCGAGTGACCGGGCTGCTCTTTTGGATGCGGCCAGGTCAAAAGGCCCGGCAGAAACCAAATACTGGGAGGAAGTTTACAAGCCGGCGCCGATCATTGCGCCGATCGACGGCTTTATCATTGTCCGTAACGTCGAGCCGGGCCAGAGCTTTTCGGTGAGCGACGCCGTTCTTGTCATGGCCGACAAGCTGATCGTCAAGGCGCAGGTCGATGAGACCGACATCGGCAAGATCAGAGTTGGCCAGAAAGCTGACATTGTGCTCGACGCGTATCCGGACGAAAAGACGGCGGCGGCCGTTGAGAGCATCGAGTACGAATCGCAGGTCATCAACAATGTGACCGTCTACCAGGTCTATGTCCTGCCGGTCCAGGTGCCGGCCTATTTTAAGTCGGGGATGAGCGCGACCGTTAATTTTACGCAGGCGTCGCGCGGCAACGTACTGCTCCTATCGCTGCGGGCGGTCAGGCGATCGAACGGCCGTTCTTACGTTTTTAGGCTGGGGGAGAACAAGCAACTCACGGCATTTCAGGTAGATACCGGACTCGACAATAATGAAAATATCGAGATCGTTTCCGGATTAAATGAAGGCGATGAGGTTGTTATCCCCGACGCGGCGACGGCCCAGGAACTCCTCTCAAGGTCGCGGCGGGGCGGTCCGATGTTCAATCCGTTCGGGAGCGGGAGCCGCGGAAGATGAGGCTTTTACGCTTATTCTCGCCGGGGAGGATGAGCAACTACCTCTTTGAGGCGGGCCGGACGCTCTCTTCCAACAAGCTCCGGTCATTCCTCTCGATCCTCGGCGTCATGATCGGCGTCGCGGCGGTCATCGCCATGCTCGCGGTCGGCAGCGGCGCCAATCAGCAGGTCCAGCAGAGCTTGGCGAATCTGGGGACGAACCTAATCATGGTCCGGACATCTTTTGTCCAGCGGGGCATCTCGATGGGCATGGATACCACGACCCGTTTCACTTTTGCCGATTACGAAGCGTTAAAGAAAATCGATGGGGTCAAGACCGTCGTCCCTTATGTCCAGGGCCGGATCCAATCCGTTTATCAGAACCGCAACTGGAACACCCAGGTTTTGGGCGCGAGCCCCGATTATCAGTCAGTCCGGAGCTCGATCCCCCAGGCAGGGAGGTTTTTTACTAATTCCGAGGTGACCGGCCGCGCCAAAGTTGCGGTGCTTGGCGCCACCGTGGCGGAACAGCTTTTTGGCAGTTCTGATCCGCTCGGCAAGCAGATCCACATCAACCGCATCAATTTTTTGGTGATCGGAGTCCTGCCGGTCAAGGGCTCAAGCGGTTTCCAGAATACCGATGACCGCATCCTTGTGCCGGTGACGACAGCCATGTACCGTTTGCTCGGCACCGATTACATAAATTATTTTGATGTGCAGGCCGTTGACGCCGATTCGATGGACGCGGTGCAGTCGGCTATCCCGCCGCTGGTCCTGCGTCTCCACCGCCTCCCTGAAACACAGTTTGAGTCGATCGATGTGCGCAACATGGCCGATATCCAGAAGACCGCGAGCGAAATGGCGAACACTTTTGCGATACTGCTCGGCTCGATCGCGGCCGTTTCGCTCCTCGTCGGCGGGATCGGCATCATGAACATCATGCTGGTCATGGTGATGGAGCGGACGCGCGAGATCGGCTTGAGAAAAGCACTCGGCGCCGAGAACGTAGATGTTTTACTTCAATTCCTGATCGAAGCGACTCTCATCTGTATACTTGGCGGTCTTCTTGGAATCGGGCTTGGCTCGCTCATCTCTTTCGCGATCTCGACGTTCGCCGGCTGGAACGTGCTGATCTCAACCGGCTCTATTATCCTGGCGCTGACTTTTTCCGTCCTCACCGGGATTATCTTTGGCCTCTGGCCGGCGATGAGCGCGGCCAAACTCCTGCCGATCGAGGCCTTGCGCTATGAATAAGGTCTTTTCGATCATCCTGGCCGGTCTTTTCATTGTCTCCGCCGCCGCGGCCAAACAACCGGCCGAACAGAGCCCGCTCTCACTGCCGGAACTGGCCGCCAAACAACTTGACGGCCACGGGTTGAAAAGGCTCAAGATATTAAAGCAAAATAATTCGTACACGGAATACCTGATCACTTACCTCGGCGGCGGCTTGAAGATCTCCGGCGTCATGTATGTGCCGAAAGGCGAGGGGCCGTTCCCCGTTATCGTTCTCGGGCACGGCTATATCGACCCCTGGGTCTATACCGTCGGGCGCGGCCTGCGGCGCGAGCAGGACTATCTGGCCCGCCGCGGCTTCGTGGTCGTCCACCCCGACTACCGCAACCACGGGCTGTCGGATAAAGATCCCGCGAGTGAGATGAATTTCCGTCTCGGCTACGTCGAGGATGTCATCAACGCCGTCGAGGCGGTGAAAACGAGCGGCTTCAGTTTTATCGACACGGATAAGATCGGCATGCTCGGCCATTCTCTCGGCGGCGGGATCGCCCTCAATATCATGACCGCCAAGCCCGATCTCATTAAGGCTTTTGTCCTCTACGCGCCGGTCAGCGCGAATTATGTCGATAATTTTAACCGCTGGATCAGGCGGGGCCGGCCCGAGATCGCCGAAAAGATCATTGCCGCTCACGGCTCGCCCGAGGCCAATCCCGGGTTCTGGGCGACGCTTTCCGCCATCAATTATCTTGACAGGCTAACGGCCCCGGTCACGATCCATCACGGCGATCGCGACCAATCGGTCCCCATCGCCTGGTCGGATAACCTGGCCGCGGCTCTCGTGCGCAAGGGGAAAAAGGTCGTCTATTACAGATATCCGGGCGAACGACACGAGTTCGGCAAGGACTGGAATTTATTCATGTCGCGGACGGCCAGATTTTTTAACGATAGTTTTGATAGAGGTGAATGAGGTTTCTCGCGATCGGCCCGCACTTTCCATCCCCGATCTTTTTCTTCCCCAAATAAGTCACCGGCACAATGCCGGCGCCGGACATGGTGGCGAAACACTCGTTAGCAGTTAAAATGTCTTCTGGATAAATTACTTTTTCGGCGACTCTTATCCCGGCTCGTTTGGCAAGCTTCAAAACCAGGGCGCGGGTGATCCCCTGAAGGATCGGCTCGGCGACCGGCGGAGTGATGATGACATTGTTCCTGACAATGAAAATATTGCTGACAGTCCCTTCAACTACATGCCCTTTTTCATCAAGCATGAATGCCTCGTCAGCCCATTTTTTCTTCGCCTCTATCCGAGCCAGCATGTTGTCGACATAACAGAGAGATTTGATTCTCGAAGTCGGCACCTGCGGCCGGATGATCTTGGAGATGATTGCCTGCCAGCCATTTTCATATAAAGAGCTGGGGTAGGGCTTCAATTCTTCGCAAAGAACGATCACGGTCGGTTTCCCCTTTGAGTTCGACGGATCAAGGCCGTGACCTTTGGCCTCACCGCGGGAGATTATTATTTTTATGTAATGCTCTTTAAAATCGTTGGCTGAAACGGTTTTAAGAACTGCTGATTTGAGTTGAGAAAGCGAATACTGGACTTTAATTTTCAACTGTTGCGCGCCAAAGAGCAGGCGTTTGAGATGCTCTTCAAGGAGGAAAGGGCGGCGGTTATAGGTGCGCAGGGATTCAAAGACGCCATCGCCGTAGAGAAAACCGCGGTCGAGGACGGAGATTCTCGCATTTTCGAGCGGAACTATTTTGCCGTTCAAATATACTTTTGCCATGTTACGCCAGCGTGCTGAAAGACGACGCGTCCCAGTGGGTCGGATCGAGCTTTGGATAGACCGGACACTGGCCGGCTTTCATCTGGTCGATCATCTCGGCCAGGCGGTCCATTTGTCCCCGATCGGCCCACTCCGAGAGC
Source organism: candidate division WOR-1 bacterium RIFCSPHIGHO2_01_FULL_53_15 (assembly GCA_001772335.1). Classification (GTDB taxonomy): domain Bacteria; phylum Margulisbacteria; class WOR-1; order O2-12-FULL-45-9; family XYB2-FULL-48-7; genus 2-01-FULL-53-15. The sequence goes on along the minus strand of METM01000013.1, from coordinate 50,156 downwards.
TTCGGTTTCCCCGTTTTAATGTCGATGACCGTCACGCCGAAGTCGCTGACGATCTTGATGTCTGCCTGGTATATCTTCCCATTCTCGACTTTCCAGGCGTAAAGATCGGGATTGTAGCGGTCCTGCAGGCCGACAATAAAGAGATATTTCTGGTGATGGGCGAGGTCCTGCTCGGAAGGAAAGGGGATGCCCCTCGGGTGGCTGTGATAGACGCCGAGATATTCAAGCCGATGTTTGATCAGAAATTGGTAGGCCGTTTCGATGTCGCTCTCCGAGAAAGCGAATGTTTCGGTGCGGTCATAGAGGTTTTTGTTGGGGATCGGCAGGACGCCCAGGATCGTGTTCTCCCGGCCGCCCAGGAAGCCGCCTGACTCCTGCGGAAAGCACGCCTGCGCCTGATGCATGATCAGATTATACTGCCGCTCCGTGATAATGAACATTTGATTTCGATTATAACATACACTATAATATTTTCGGCCGCAAGAATTGAAAAGAAAGAGGTATAAATATGTCTGAATCAAGCATCGTTCTCCCCGCGTTAGGCGTCCTCGAAAATAATCTTCTCTGGCTGGTCTTTGCTTCCGCGCTCGTTGCCCTGTTATACGGGGTTTATCTCGCTCGGAAGGTACTGCGCGAGCCGCCGGGCTCGCCGAAGATGATCGAGGTCTCGGCGGCCATCCGGCAGGGCTCGGATGCCTATCTTGCCCGCCAGTTTAAGGTCATGGGGATCTTCATCATTATTCTCGCCGTTGTTCTTTATATGATGTATATGCGCGTCTATCCCGATAACTCAATCCTGGCGCTGGGGATCGCGGTCGCTTTTTTGCTCGGTTCGATCGCCTCGGCCGGCGCCGGTTATGTTGGTATGAGTTTAGCCGTCAGAGCCAACACCCGTGTTGCCAATGCCGCCCTGACCAGCTATAAAAAAGCTCTCGAGATCGCCTTCCAGGCCGGCACGGTTTCCGGCATGTTCACGGTCGGCTTCGGCCTTTTGGGCGCTACGATCATCTTCATGATCTTCAAGCAGGATGCCATGAAGGTCCTGATCGGCTTTGGCTTCGGCGGCTCGCTGGTCGCTCTCTTTATGAGGATTGGCGGCGGTATATTTACAAAAGCGGCTGACGTCGGCGCCGACCTGGTCGGTAAAGTTGAGAAAGATATACCTGAAGACGATCCGCGCAACGCGGCGGTCATCGCCGATAACGTCGGCGACAATGTCGGCGACTGCGCCGGCATGGCGGCCGACGTGTTCGAGAGCTACGAAGTGACGCTGGTCGCGGCGATCATCTTAGGGGCGGGGGCGCTCCTTGACCAGGGCTTCATCACTCTCTACGGCGGGTTGGCGGCGGCCTCGGCCTTCGCGCTCAAACTGATCATTTTCCCTCTGCTCGTGCGCGCTGTCGGCGTCTTTGCCTCGATCATCGGCACCATGTGCGTGCGCGGCAAGGATACCGCGGAGATCGGCGACCCGATGAAGCCGATTAATTTCGGCTTCTATGTTTCGGCGGTCACGGCCACCATTGGTTTCGGCCTCATCAACTATTTTTATCTCAAAGATCCGGCGACCGGCAATCCCGACTGGCGGTTTTTCTTCGCCACGCTCTCCGGCATCATCCTGGCCATCGTCATCGAATGGATCACCAATTACTTCACGCATACCGAAAAAAGACCGGTGCTGGAAACCGCATACGCGACCAAAACAGGACCTGCCACCGCTTTGCTCTCCGGTTTCGGACTGGCTAAGGAATCATCGGTCTGGGCTATCCTTGCGATCGCCGGCACGATCTTTGCTTCGGTCACGATCTTCGGCGGCAATGTCGCCCTCTCGGCTTACGGCGTGGCGCTGGCCGGACTGGGACTCTTGACTACGACCGGCTTCATCCTGGCCGAAGATACATACGGCCCGATCTCCGACAACGCTAACGGCATCTTTGAAATGTCGGGGGCGAACAAGGGCGCCGGCAAGAGGGCGCAGGAGATCATCACAAAGTTGGACGCAGTCGGCAACACGACCAAGGCACTGACGAAGGGTTTCGCCATCGCCACGGCGGTCATCGCCGCGATCGCACTTTTCCGGTCGTTCATCGTTGAAGGTGGTCTCTCGAGCGTCGGCATCCAGATCAACACGCCGGAGGTTTTCATCGGCCTCCTGATCGGCGGCGCAGTGCCGTTCCTCTTCTCTTCATTATTAATTAACGCAGTCGGCCGCACGGCTTTCTTTGTGGTCGAAGAGGTCAGGCGCCAGTTTCGCGAGATCCCGGGGATCATGGAAGGCAAGAACAAACCGGAATATGATAAGTGCGTTGATATCGTGACGATCGCCGCGCAAAAAGAATTGATCGGCCCGGCGCTCATTGGCATCTTTACGCCGATCGCCGTTGGCTTTGGCCTGGGTGCCGCGGCTTTGGGCGGCTATCTGGCCGGCTCGATCCTGGTCGGCCAGCTTCTGGCTGTGTTGTTATCCAACTCCGGCGCCATCTGGGATAACGCGAAGAAAGTCATCGAAATGGGCGCGCACGGCGGCAAGGGGAGTTCAGCCCATAAAGCGGCGGTTATCGGCGACACGGTCGGCGATCCTTTCAAGGACACGGCCGGCCCGGCGCTCAACCCGCTGATCAAGGTCATGAACCTGGTCGCCATCCTGATCCTGCCGCTCCTGCTGCAGAATTATCCGCTTAGGGTGAGGGCGGTGATCGTTGGCATTTCGGTCGCCCTGATCATTTTCGCGATATGGCTTTCCAAAAAAGAAGGGATCATGGCGGAAGAGGGATAATCTTTCTACAGCGGAAACCGGCGACTGAACCCTGATGTGGGAATCGGGGCAAGCGTCGCGGTTTCCAAATCTCGTAAACTAATTAAACCGTTCCGAGTAATCGGGGCGGTTTTTTTATTTTCCGAGGAATGCTATAATCAAAAATGTCTTGTGCGCCTATAGCTCAGCTGGATAGAGTACTTCCCTGCGAAGGAAGGGGTCGTGCGTTCAAATCGCACTAGGCGCAATTTTTGTGGAAGGGTGGCCGAGTGGCTTAAGGCGCTCGCTTGGAAAGCGTGTGTACCGAAAGGTACCGTGGGTTCAAATCCCACCCCTTCCGTTTAACTGGAGGAGTGGCCGAGTGGCTGAAGGCGGTCGCCTCGAAAGCGACTATACCAGAAATGGTATCGGGGGTTCAAATCCTCCCTCCTCCGTTTTTATTAATTTATATGTTAAAGTTTGGCAAAGACGGCTGGAGCGCCGTCATCTCGGATGAATTCACGTTTGCTAACGTCCGGCAGGTCGCGACGGCCGTTGCGGGCTATCTGATCGACCGCAAACTCTTGGATAAGCCCCTCATCGTGGGCTACGACGCCCGTTTCCTCTCCGAAAAATTCGCCGAAACGGCCATGAAGACGCTGGCCGAGACGGGGATATCTTTTCTTTTGACCGACCGGGATGTGCCGCTCCCGGTGCTGGCCTGGGCAGTCGGAGACCGCGGCGCGGCCGGGGCTTTTGTTGTCTCCGCGGGTGGCCTGCCTCACCAATATTCCGGTATCAAGTTTATCCCTGGTCATGGCCAGAGCGCGCTTGAATATCAGTCAGGTCTAAACCTGCCGGGCAGGGGACAGGCGGCAAAAAGCAAGCTCGAGCGGTTTGACCCGCGCGAGCGTTATCTAAAATACGCCGAGGCCTCTCTGGACATCGACGCGATCAACAAGGCGAAACCGAAGATAGTTGTTGATCCGATGTTCGGTTCGGGCAGGGGCTACCTCGATCTTCTCTTGCAGAGGGCCGGCTGCCAGGTCGAAGAGATCCATAATTGGCGCGATGTCCTTTTCGGCGGTCTGGCGCCGGACCCTAAAGAGGCGAACCTCCAGGAATTGAAAGCGAAGGTGCTGGGAAATAAAGCCCAATTTGGTTTCGCTTTGAGCGGCGATGGCGCCTCTTTCGCCGTGATCGACGGGCAGGGGAAATACTCTCCCGGCCATGAAAGCCCCGACGCGATCCTTGCCTGCGCGAAGATAGTTGAAAAGACCGCCGCCGTGTTATAATTGGCAAGAGGTGCAATAGAAATGGCTAAAAAATTAAAGACCGAACCTGGCGCGAAAGTCGTGATGGACGAAGTCGAGATGAACCGGGCCCTGCGCCGGATCGCCCACCAAGTTATTGAAACGAACAAAGGGGTCGAAAATGTCGTCGTTGTCGGCATTATGCAGAGAGGCGTAACGCTGGCCAAACGCCTGGCCCAGTACATCGAGCAGGAAGAGGGGAAATCTGTCCCCATGGGTTCGCTCGATGTTTCTCTCTATCGCGATGACCTCTCCCGCAAGGGGAAGTATGTCGAGGTCCGCAAATCCGACATCCCGTTCTCGATCGATGACAAGATCGTGGTTTTGGTCGACGATGTGATCTTCGCCGGGCGGACCGTCCGCGCGGCGCTCGACGGCCTCAAGGATTATGGCCGCGCCGCCAAAGTGGAGCTGGCCGCCCTGATCGACCGCGGCCACAGAGAACTGCCCATCCATCCCGATTTTACCGGTAAAACTATCCCCACGGCCATGACGGAAGATGTCAAAGTTGAGATCATGGAAGTCGACGGGGTGGACCGGGTGATTATCAAGTAGTCCGCGGCAGGATGATAATGAACTGATTCGGTTTCGGGTTGAACATGATAACCTTATTTTTCGGGGCTGATTTCAGATAGGTTTTATACCAGCTCTGTTTTTTTATTCCTTCGTCGTTTTGAATAAATTCCGGCACCAGCAGGTCGACCTCAACATAACGATTTATAGTTGCTTGAGCTAATTGCTCGCCATAAGTGAAATTTCTGTCGCCAGGATTTGGAAAAAGATCATTCGTCAGCGCGCCGCCATATAAAACAAATTTTGACTTTTTTGCCAGCAGCCCCTGGGCATTTTGCATCATCTTTTCTCTCATCAGGCTCAACAGACCCGGATAATCGACAATTTCCGGCCCGATCAAAATCAGGTTAAAATCCGAACAGCTGATCTTCATAATGTGAGGATTGATCGCTGTGTTTTTCGAGTTTCTGATCAGCCGGTCTATTTTAGCGATGATATTGTCCGGCCGGTCAAGTTTATTCATTATTACTTTTTCTTCATGACATTTTCCGTCAGTCGTCCAGGTTTCAATGACCAGGTCGGAATACCTGTGTTGTTTCAGAAGGTTCAGGACGGCGGGGTCGGCAAAAAATTTGATCGCCGGATCGGCGGCCGGAGCGGATTCTGTCGGATGATATTCACCCACGCCAAGCGCTTCCGGATTAGATCTTAAGACCTGGGAAAAAGCGTCCTTGAGGTCATGGAAAACAATGAACGGCTCTGCCTGATCCGCAGTCGCGCTGGTTATTGCCGCTGTCGCATAGAGATAAACTGCCATGGTGTATCTGAATCTTTATCGGCCAGCCGGAATTATTATTTCAGGCGATTTTAACAAAATAAAAAGGGCGAAAATATCGCCCCCTTTTTAGCGGAAATAATAGAGATGGATTTTATTCTTTTGTGCTTGGACCGAGTATCCCTTTTTTGCTGGCGAGATCGGCGCTGCTTGATCGGCCAAAAATAGTTTCCCCAATATTTTTAAGAGCGGCAAATAATTTTTGCGCGTCGGGAGGAAAAATCTCGATCCTGACCGCAAACGGAGATGAAGCGCCTTTCATTGATATCGTTTGTCCCTTTGCGCTAGGCCTGGCTTTGTATCTTGCCAGGATCCTTTCCAGACCTGCTTCGGCTGATTCGCCGGCCCGCAATCGCACTTCGGCGTAGGTTTTACCATTATATTGGGCTAAATATGGATTATGATTTACAGTCGGCCTATTCCCCCTCTTACCTGAAACTTCACGAACATCTGCCATTTTTTTACCTCCCGATAGCTCAAAGGCCATCTGCATATATATTCGGATTTTAAGGCGCGAAACTTGCATAAAATAATGTATAATCAGACATATGAAGGGTGAGAAAAAGGTACTCTCTGGGCTCAACCTGGAACAGCAAAAAGCCGTTACCCACAAAACCGGCCCATTGCTCATCATTGCCGGCGCGGGAACGGGAAAAACAAGCGTTATAACTCGGCGGATCGCCTGGCTGATAGCCGAAAAAATGGCTAAACCGAGCGAAATATTAGCCCTCACTTTTACCGATAAGGCCGCCAATGAGATGGAAGGGCGGGTCGATCTGCTGGTCCCGTACGGTTATATTGATATCTCGATCTCAACTTTCCACGCTTTTGGCGATCGGGTCCTGCGCGACCATGCCTTAGACCTCGGCCTGCGACCGGATTACCGCGTCCTCTCGCGTCCGGAGCAGGTCATCTTCTTCCGCGAGCATATCTTTGATTTTCCGCTACATTACTATAAGTCGTTAGGCGATCCAACCAAACATATTGAGGCGCTCATTGACGTTATTTCGCGGGCGAAGGATGAGGATATTGAGCCGGAGGAGTACATTAAATGGGTAAGGGGTAAGGGGTATGGGGTAAGGGGGAAGAAGACGGAGGAGATGGAAAAGCATTTGGAAGTCGCGAAAGTGTATCAAAAATATCAGACCCTTAAACTGGCAAAAGGTTATGTTGATTTTGGGGATCAGGTTAACCTGGCGCTCAAGCTGTTCCGCGAGCAGCCGTCGGTCCTCAAGCAGTTCCGGGAGAAATATAAGTTCATCCTGGTTGACGAATTTCAGGATACGAATTACGCCCAGTTCGAGCTGTTAAAACTCCTCGCCGGGAGAACAGCGAATATCACGGTCGTCGGGGACGATGACCAATCGATCTACAAGTTCCGCGGCGCGGCGATCACCAATATCCTTGGTTTTCAGAAGGTCTATCCGAAGTGCAAGAAAGTCGTCCTCACCAAGAACTACCGCTCGACCCAGACGATCCTTGACACCGCTTATCGCCTCATTAAGCATAATGATCCCGAGCGGTTGGAAGTCAGGGCAAAGATCGACAAGAAGTTGGTCGCGAACGAGAGCCGCGGGAAGAAGATCGAGCACAAGCATTTTGACCGGGTCGGCTCGGAGGCCGACTGGGTGGCGCGGACGATCAAAGAGAAATACGAGGCCAACGAATTTCAGCTTAAGGATTTTGCCATCCTGGTCAGGGCCAACGCCGACGCCGAACCGTTCCGCCAGTCCCTCAACTTCCTCGGGTTGCCTCACCAGTTTTCCGGCGGGGGCGGGCTCTACAGTTTTCCCGAGGTGCGGCTGGTTGTCTCTTTCCTGCGCGTGATCGGCGACCCGGCTGACTCAGCTTCGCTCTATACGCTGGCTCTCTCGGATATCTACCAAATGGATCCGTTGGAACTGCAGAAGATCAGCACTTTTGCCAAACGCCGCAATTACACCCTGCACCATGTTTTTACGCATCTTGATGAGTTCGGAGTCTTGAGTGACATCAAAGACGGAACGCGAGTGATCGTTCGCAAGATCATGGATGACATCCAATATTACCTCGGTTTTGCCAGGGACCGGACGACGGGGGAGATTCTTTACCAGTTTTTGAAGAAGTCAGGTTATCTCGCGGAGTTGAACGCGGAGCAGAGCGATCAGGGTGATAGCCGCGTCAGGAATATTGCCCGGTTCTTCGAAAAGGTCAGGGAGTTCAAGGAGATCACGGAACACGACCGTGTCTCTGAATTTGTCAAATACATGAATATTCTTAGGGAGTCGGGCGACGATCCGGAGTCGTCACAGCCGGATATTGATGTTGACGCGGTCAATATCATGACGGCGCACAAAGCCAAGGGGCTGGAGTTCGGCGTGGTCTTCATGGTTTCCCTCGTGGCCGAAAAGTTCCCGGTCAGGGCGAGAAAACAGCCGATCGATCTGCCGTCTGATCTGATCAAAGAAGAATTGCCCGGCGGGGATTTCCATCTCCAGGAGGAGCGCCGGCTCTTTTATGTCGGCATGACGCGGGCGAAAAAGGAGCTCTATCTGACCTCGGCGGTCGATTACGGCGGCAAGCGAGATCGGAAAGTTTCCCAGTTCGTCCTCGAAGCGCTTGATGTGCCGAAAGCCGATATCTCTGTCCTGAAAAAACCGGCGTCGGCGCAGATCGAGCTGTTCGCCCCGGCCGAGCCGGTCATCCTTGAAGAGCGGCCAAAGTCGCCGGACGAAGTAATTTCGCTTTCGCCTTACCTGATCGATGACTACCTGACTTGTCCGCTGAAATATAAATACGCTCACATCCTGCGCGTGCCGCTGCTCCCCAACCAGCAGATCAATTATGGTTCAGCGCTTCACAAAGCGGTCCAGGCCTATTTCACGGCTAAAATGGATAAGAAGAAGTTCACGGAGAAGCAACTGCTCGAGGTTTTTGCCGACAGCTGGTCGTCCGAGGGATTTATTTCCCGCCAGCATGAGGAGCAGAGGTTCGCGGCGGGACGAGCGGCGCTGAAGCGGTTCTTTAAGGTTGAGAGGAAAAGAAAACGCCAGCCCAAGTTTGTTGAAGAAGCGTTTACTTTTACCGAGGATAAGATTCAGGTAAAGGGGAGATGGGACCTTGTCGAGGGAGGGTATGGGGTATGGGGTAAGGGGGATGGGGGAATTTATATTGTTGATTTTAAGTCGACGGAAGTGAGGGAGCAGAAGAAGGCGGATGAGAGGGTGAAGGACAGCCGCCAGTTAGCGATCTACGCGCTGGCGTGGCAGAGGATGTTCGGCTCACTGCCCGATGGGCTGGAGTTATATTTTCTCGAGACGGGCATCGTTGGTTCGATCAAACCGGCCGAGAAAGATCTTGTTGCGCTCTGGAGAGACATCAAGAAAGTTGCCGACGGCATCCGCGCGGGGAATTATCGGGCGACGCCCAATTATCGCGCCTGCGAGTATTGTCCTTACAACGAGGTTTGTCCAGCTTCCGCTTTTTAGCCCTCACCCCTGCCTGCCGGCAGGCAGGCGCTAACGCTGAACCTGCTCCCCTCTCCCAGAGGAAGAGGGGAAAATCAATTTATAGGCAAAAGGGGAGTTTCTTCTTTTTCCGTCAGCGAATCGAGCTTATCATTGAACTTTATCATCCGCTTTTCCGCGTCGTCGTATTTGGTGACGGAATCTTTTAAATGCTTGCCCATGACGGTAAAATCTGTCATGACCCGCTCAAAGTCGCCTTCCAGCCGCGCCAGGTTCTTCAGGATCTCCTTCGCCTGCTGTTCGACGCGCAGGCCGCGCAATCCGAAGAGTATCGTCTGCAGATAGCCGTAGAAAGAATTGGGCGAGACCGGAATGACCTTGTTCTTGATCGCGTAACGGAAGACGCTGTCTTCTTCGCCCAGGTCCTCATCCTTAATAATGATCTCGTAGTAGACGTTCTCCGCCATCACGTACATGAGGGCGAAATCGAAAGTCCCTTCGTCGGGCAGGATATATTTGCGCTTGATGTCATCGATATGCTTTTTGACGTCACGGACGAACTGTTTCTTCGCGGCCAACCGCGACGCGTCATCTTTGGCTTCGACGACCCGTTTAAAATTCTCCAGCGGGAACTTGGAATCGACCGGCACCATCGATTCCTTCAATAAAATGACGGCATCGACTTTCTCGCCGCTCTTAAAACGGTATTGTTCCTGATAGTTTGAGGGTGGCAGGACCTGTTTTAAGAGATCGCCGAGAAACAACTCGCCCAGGCCGCCACGCAGTTTGGGCGCTCGCAGGATCTCCTGTAGCGAAGAAATATCCTTGCTGATCTCCTGCACCTGTTTGGTCGTCTCATGGACTTCGCCGAGCTTGCGATGAACGTCGCTGATAACCTTAGCCGCGTTGTCAAGGCGAGTATTGACACTCTTGTTCACATCCTGCAGCGTCTGCGTAAAATCGGTGTTCACTTTCTGCAGAATAGTTTGATTGTCCGAGTAGAGGCGGGTGATGGAACCGCGTATCTCTTCCATCTGCTTTTGCAGTATTTCGCTCGACTTGTCCGTTTGAGGCACTTGGCCGTTGAGCTTTAATAACAGAAAGCCGACGGCCAGCAGGGTGACGACCGCGATAACTATGGCCAAAATTTCCATAATTAAATTATAGCAGATAGTGTTGTATAATAAAACATTAGAGCGTTATTGAGGCCCCACACTAAAGTGTGGGGAATATTATTTTCTAAAATATTTATTCCCCATACTTCAGTATGGGGTTTCGCAAAACTTAATAATGAGGAGGCAGCAATGGAAAACATTACATTTGACGAATTTAAAAAGCTTGACCTGCGCGTTGGGGAGATAAAAACGGCGGAAGAAATACCCGGGGCCGACAAACTTTACAGATTGAGCGTTGATCTGGGCGGCGAAACAAGAGAACTTGTCGCCGGCATAAAATCGTTCTACGAGCAAGGGGCCTTGATCGGCCGAAAGATCGTCGTTTTGGTGAATCTCGAGCCGCGAACGATCAGGGGGGTAACTTCTCATGGCATGCTGCTCGCGGCATCGAACGAAGATAAGAGTGATCTGGCTGTTTTGACGGTCGAAAAAGCCCTCCCGAACGGCGCGAAAGTTTCTTAGATTTTTTGATTGACTTATTTGAAGCGGGAGCATATAATTTTCACACAATGACAGACCGCATTTTTGAGATCGGCGGAGCCGGCCTTGACTCGACTGATCAGCGGGTCAGGAAGCTCATGGACAATCTTGTTAACGCCGAAGTTCCCGGCTACAAAAAATCCGAAGCTGTCATCCGCGGCTTCCCCGTTGAACTTGAAGACGCCACGCAGAGAATCTCCGCCGTCAAACCGCAGGCCGACGGCACATTTTACAGCAATATCGCCGGCGCGCTGGTCAAGACTGGCGGCAAACTGGACCTGGCGCTTGGCACCGACGGCTTTTTCGTAATCGCCGGGCCGTGGGGCGAGGGCTACACGCGCGACGGCCGCTTCCAACTTGATAAGGACGGCCGCATCCTGACCGTGGCCGGCAATTATCCGGTCATGGGCGGGGCGGGACCGCTCGTCGTTACCCCCGGGGCCGAGGTTGAGTTCGACCAGGACGGCCGCCTGAAAGTTGACGGCGAAATTGCCGACCGGATCCGCGTGGTCTTACCGGAGCGGTCGGGCGAGCTCGATTCTCTCAACGGCAGTATCTTTAAGAAGCGCGAGAACGCCGTCATCCAGGAAGTCGACAGCCCGCGCGTGATCCAGGGCTATGTCGAGACATCGAACGTCAATGTGGTCGACGAGATGATGGAAATGATCTATTTGCAGAGGATCTACGGGCTTGATTCAAAGATCATCTCCACGCGCGACGCGAATTTAAATAACGCGCTCGGGATGGGCAGGCCGACTCAATAGGAGGCAAAATATGTTTCAACCTTTATATGTCGCGGCGACGGGACTTTCGGCCATGCAGGATGAGATTCTTGATATCACGAACAATTTGGCCAATGCCAAGACGGTCGCTTTCAAAAAAAGCCGGTCCGACATGGAGAGTTTATTCTTCGTGGAAAAAAGTTTTAAGGACACGCTCTACACCGCCATGTCGGGGACCGAGACGCCGCCCGTCAACGTCGAATACGGGACGGGCGTGCGCATTGCCGCCACCACCAAGGATTTTTCGCAGGGCTCGATCGAGATCACCAATAATCAGCTCGACTTCGCCATCCAGGGTCAGGGTTTTTTCCAGCTCAAGATGCCGGACGGCTCGTTCGCCTACACGCGGGCCGGCAATTTCCACATTGATAACGAGGGGAACCTGGCCGATCCGAACGGCCGCCTGCTGGAGCCGAGCATCGTCCTGCCGCAGGGGACGACATCGGTCGTCATCAGCCCCGACGGCACGGTCTCCGTTTCGGTCAACGGTGAAACCGCGCTGACCCAGATCGGGCAGATCACGCTGTCGCGCTTCACCAACCCGGCCGGGCTAAAATCGCTCGGCCAGAATCTCTATCAGGCGACGGAGGCCTCCGGCGAGCCGGCCATCGGCGCTGCGACCGCGAGCGGCTACGGGACGATCAATCAGTTCTCCCTTGAACAAAGCAATGTCGATGTTATCTCGGAAATGATGAAGATGGTGACGGTCCAGCGCGTTTTTGACACCGTGACCAAGGCGGTCTCAAGTTACGAAGGCATGTTAACTTCTCTTGAAAGGATGAAGCAGGCTTAGTCATGAAATTTCTTGCCGGCCTTTTACTGGCATTTAGTTTGAGCCTGCCGGCTTTCGCGCTGGCTGAGCCGGAGCAGAAAACGGCCGAGGTCATCAAGAATTACGTGGCGGGCAAATATCCCGGCTGGACGAAAGAAGATATTCGCCCGGCATTTCGGCTGTCCGAAGGCGTCTTTGGCGAGATGAAGGGCTTGCCTGAAGAGACAAAACTCTCCGTGATCGAGGTCTATCCAGATTTCAAGCCGGTCGGCAGCGTTATCTTCCCGATTCTGGCGGCGGCCGGGGAAGAGAGCCGGAAATTCATGGTGCGCGCCAAAGTCGAGGTCGTGAAAAAGATCGCCGCCGCGGCCCGGCTGATCAAGAAGGGGAAAAAGATCGAGTCAGCGGACATCAAGTTAGAAGAGCGCGACATCGCCCTCTTGCCGCAGAAATATTTTACGGGGCTTGATCCGCTGATCAATAAAGAAGCCAAAATAGCGATCCCTCAGAATAGCACGGTCTTTGAGTGGATGGTCGGCGATGTCCCGCTTGTCCGCCGCGGCGAACAGGTGAATCTCCTGGTCACGGCGCCGGGCCTGGTCGTCAAGACCAAAGCGCTGGCGCAGGAAGACGGCGGCCTCGGCGCGGAGATCAAGGTCAGGCGATTGGATGCCAACAAAATACTTTCCGCTAAAGTCGTTTCCGCGAGCGAAGTGGAGGTCAAATTGCAATGAAAAAAGCGTTGCTTTATTCCGCGGCGCTGCTCCTGCTTGCTTCAGCGGCTTCCGCCGATTCACTTTGGAATGAGAACAGCGCCTCGCCGTATTCGCCTCAGAAGGCGTACAAGATGGGCGATATCATCAATGTCGTGATCCTCGAGAATTCCTCGGCCAAGAATTCGGCGGCGACTAAAACGAACGTGAACGATAACCTGAGCGCCAAGTTTACGCACACCCTTCAGCGGCTCGCGCCGATCATCGGCGCCAATAATCAGGCGATGGGGCAGCTGCAGAACCAGTATACCGGCGACGGCTCGACCGTGCGCGGCAACACCGTCACCGCCCGGATCGCCGCCTGGGTCGTCGAAGTGCTCCCCAACGGCAATCTCTCGATCAAGGGGCGGCACCGGGTCAATATCAACGACGAGGAACAGGAGATCATGATAACCGGGACTGTCCGCCCCAAGGACATCGCCGGCACCAACACCGTCTATTCCTACCAGGTGGCCGACGCGGAGCTGATCGTGAGCGGCTCGGGCGCCGTCTCCGACGCCGGCGCCCCCGGCTGGCTGACGAGAATATTCAACTGGTTGTTTTAAAATGAGAATATCATTATTGATCGTAATTGTTTTGCTGGTCTTTTCGACTGTGATCCCGGCGCAGTCGCCCGCCGTGCGGTTAAAAGACATTGCCCATGTCTTGGGGGCCCGGGAGAACCAATTGATGGGCTTCGGCCTGGTCGTCGGACTCAACAATTCGGGCGACAAGAGCCGCTCAAGCTTCACCCAGCAGGCAATGACAAACCTGATGTCGAGGATGGGGGTCGTGCCGACATCGGTCGATTTTAGATCAAGGAATGTCGCGGCGGTCATGGTGACGGCGACACTGCCGCCCTTCGTCAAGTCGGGCCAGAAGCTTGATGTCACCGTTTCTTCAGCCGGCGACGCGACCTCACTGCAGAGCGGCACGCTCCTCATCACCCCGCTCCAGGGAGTTGACGACCAGGTCTACGCGGTGGCGCAGGGGAGCGTTCTCGTCGGCGCCGATTCGTCATATCCCAATGTCCCTTATGTCAGACAGCGGCAGGTGACGGTCGGCCGCATCCCCGACGGGGCGCTGGTCGAAAAAGAGGTCCCCGTTTCCCTCGAAGGGAAAGGGATCATCACGATCGTGTTGAACGACCCGGATTTTACGACCGCCAGCCGCGTGGCCGAGGCGATCAATGAAGCCGGCTTCTCCGCCGCGGCCAGGGACGCCGGGACGATAACGGTCCCTTCGGAAGATAATTTTGTCTCCCTTATCTCCCAGATCGAGAACCTGACGGTTACTCCGGATACGGTCGCCAAGGTCGTCGTCAACGAAAGGACCGGCACGATCGTGATCGGCGAAAATGTCGTCATCTCGCCGGTTGCCGTCTCTTACTCCGGGATCGACGTCTATATCGGCGATGTTTCGCTCTATTCGATCGGCACTTCGGCCGACACGGCCGATTATGGCGCGGGCGACCAGCGCTACCAGGCGACCACACAGGCCCGTCTGCGCCGGAAGGAAGAAAAGCTCACCGTTGTGCCGGCCTCGCCGACGCTCTCCAGTCTGGTGCAGGCGCTCAACGCGATCGGCGCTTCGCCCAAGGACCTGATCGCTATTCTTCAGGCGATGAAAAAGAGCGGCGCGATCAAAGCGCCGTTAGAGGTCATTTGATGGAACCGGTTTTTCCGATCGACCCGACTATTGCGGCCGGCCGGATTGCGCGGCTGCCGTCCGCGGCTGGCACAGCGCGGAGCGCTAAGGTTACGGAAGAATTCCTGACCATCTTCTACAAAGAGATGCTCAAGACCGCGATCAAATCGCCCGATCTGACCTTTGGCGACGAAGAAGAAAAAGAAAAGAATAGCGTCTTTTATTCACTCAACCAGGATGTGATGATCGAGCAGTTCGCCCATCAGCTGGCAAAAGATCAGATGGAGCGGCCGGGCTGGCTGCCGGCGCCCGGAGCGGCTAAATGATCAAAAGTAAAAAGCCGGCGGCCAAGAAAGTTGAGACGCACGCCTCCGTCGAGGCCTATATGCCGCTGGTCCACTCGATCGCTTCGCTGGTCTCGGGCAAGGGACTGCCGCCGAACATCGAGTACGACGACCTGGTCTCCGACGGCACGGTCGGCCTGATGAAAGCCTGGGATAATTTTGATCCCAAGCGCGGCGTCAAATTCGAGACCTACGCCTCTTACCGGGTGCGCGGTGAGATGCTCGACGGCCTGAAAAATTATAATCCGGTCCCTTACCGGGTCCAGGTCATGGTCAGGGACCTGGCCAAAAAAGGGGTTAAGTCGGTCGTCGGCAAAAAGGAGAAGGCGGAAGATGATTTGCTGGAGAAGAAAGAGCTGTCGGCCGACGAATTTAAGCAGGCGCTCAAGCGCATCAAGAAGATAGTTTCGGCCTCGGCGCTCATGTATCTCCTCTCGATCCAGGAGATGTCCGAAGCCGGGGTGGAAGCGCAGGCGCCGGGCGAGGTGACGCCGGCCTCCGAAGTTGATTTTGCCGAGCTCAAGGACAAGATCAGGGCCGAATTATACGCCCTGCCGCCCCTGCAGAAGCAGGTGGTCGAGCTTTTCTTCCACAAGGGGATCAACCAGAAGACGATCGCGGGAAAGCTGAAGCTGTCGCGGCCGAAGGTTTGCCGCCTGCTTAACCGGGCGATCGAGACGATCAAAAAGAGGTTGAAATAATATGGCTGAACCGGTCGGTCTGTTTGACAAGACATTTGACGCGCTGGAAAAAGCGATGGCCGCCGCCGCCAAGACGCAGGCGGTGATCGCCCAGAATATCGCCAACGCCAAAACCCCGGGCTACGAAGCGCTGGCCTTTGATGAAGAGTTGAACCGCGCGGTCAAGCGCCGGGACAAAAGGGACGTGGTGCTCGAAGAAGAGATGGCCGCCCTGGCCGAGAATTCCGGCCGCTATTCGGCCTATGTTAAAATGATGACGTCAAAAATGAGCGTCCTGCGCTCGATCGTGACGCAGGGAAGGAAGTGATGAAGCATGGGGTTTAATCAGGCGCTGGAGATCAGCGTTTCGGGCATTGAAGCGCAGCGGCGGACGATGGAGCTGATCGCTTCGAACCTGGCCAATATCAACACTACGCGCACCGCCTACGGCGGCGGCCCTTACCGGCGCAAGCTCTCCGTCCTGGCCGAAAAGCCGCTGTCGTTCTCCCATGAGCTCACGGCCGCGGAGAATCGTCTCTATGGCGGCCTGGCGGGCGGGGTCGAGGTCGTCGATATCGTTGACGACAGCACGCCGTTCCAGAAGGTCTACAACCCCGGCCATCCCGACGCCGACGCGCAGGGTTATGTTTCAATGCCCAACGTCAATCTCTCGAACGAAATGGTCGACATGATCTATGTCTCAAAATTATACGACGCCAATATCACGGCATTTAACGCGACGCGCAAGATGATGCAAGACACGCTGACGATGCAATGATCTCTCGACTTAATAGGAGGCGATTATGGCGCAAGCGATAGGCCCGATCAGCGCGGAGACGAGATTAGCGCAACTGCTCGGCGGAGACGATATGTTTGCTCAAGTGTCGCCGACAGAGCCGGCCGCTCCGGCGGCAGTATCGCCCGCTCCGGCGCCGGTCAATTTTACGGGTAATGCCTTTGAGGATATCCTGAACAAGACGATCGAGTCGCTGAACGGCGTCAGCCGGGCCGAAACATACGCCAACCAGCTGACCGAAAAATATATCCGCGGCGAAGCCGAATTGCATGATGTCATGGCGGCGCAAGCCAAAATGAACCTGATGGCCCAGTTAGCGGTCACGACCGTCACTTCGGCCGTCAACACGATCAAAGAGATAACGCAGATCCAGATATAGTCAAGAAAGGAAAATAAATGGCAGAAGCGGCAGGTTTTGATCCACGTCGACTCCTTCTGGTCGGGGGAGTTGTCGTGGTCGTTGTCTTTTCTCTCTTATTTTTCCTTTTCCGCGGCTGCGCTCCCCTGGCGGGCGGGCCGTCAAAATCCGGCTTGACTGTCATTTATACCAATCTTGAGCTCAAAGACGCGGCCAATACCATCGCTCGCCTGAAAGAGCTCAATATCCCCTATGAGATCCGCGATGAAGGGCGCGCCGTGGCCGTGCCGAAAGAAAAGGCCGACCAGGCCCGGCTTGGCCTGGCCGAGAAAAAACTGCCGGCCGGCGGCTCCGTCGGCTGGGAGATATTCGATGAGGCGCGGTTAGGGGCGACCGATTTTGACCGCCGCATCCAGCTGATCCGCGCGATTTCGGGGGAGCTGGCCCGCAACATCCAGCGGATCAAAGGAGTCGAGGACGCGCGGGTGCAGGTCGTGATCCCGGAAACCCAGCTTTTTGCCGCCAAGACCTCGCCGGTAACGGCCGCGGTCCTTCTGCGGCTGCGGTCTGGTTTTGAACTGGCCCCGGAAAAGATCCTGGGGATCGTCCATCTGGTGGCGAGCAGTGTGGAAAATCTCCAGACGGAGAATGTGACCGTGGTCGACGAGTCCGGCCGGATCCTGACGGCCAGAGCAGGCCTGCCGCCGCTCAAAGTCGCTCCGACCCCTTC
>METM01000013.1:2083-32744 GCA_001772335.1 candidate division WOR-1 bacterium RIFCSPHIGHO2_01_FULL_53_15 | reverse complement strand
CTCCAGAAACCGCCGCCTCGCCGGAAGTCAAACCGGTCCTGACGACCCTGCCAACGCTCCCCGCCGAAGAAAAGATCATTTTAAAAGTCCAAACCAAGAAAGAACTGGAAGCGGACCTGACCGGCAAGGCCCAGGAGTTGCTCAACCGGTTCTATCCGATCAACAGCATCATTATCAAAGTGGCGGCCGAGATCAAGCCGGCCAAAGAGACGGAGATCAAAGCCAGGGAGCTGAAGATCAAGAAACTCTACGCCATCATTCTGATCGATAACCGGATAGATTTCACCCCGAGTTTGAAGCAGGCGACCTACACGACGGTGGCGGCGGCCATCGGCTACAACAAGAAACGCGGCGACCGGATCGTGATCCAAAAAGTGCCTTTCCATCTGGCCACGCCGCCGATCTCGATCGGCAAAACCAAAAAGCCGAAAGAGGCGGGTTTCAGACCGCCGCCCATCTCGCTGAATGCTTTGGGCCGCTATCTCTGGTGGGGGATCGCCGCCCTCGCGCTCGTCGTCCTTGTCTTTGGGGTCGCCTCGTTCAGGCGGCAGAGGGCGGCTCCGGCGCCGGCAGAAGAGATCACGCCCCCCGCCGCGCCGCCGGCCAGAGAGCGGGTCTCAAAATTAGACCAGGTGAGGGGGATGGCGGGCCGCAACCCCGAGCAGATCGCGGAACTCCTTAAGCGCTGGTTGAGCGAATAGGTCAATGAATATGGTTTTAACGGGCAGGGAAAAAGCGACGATCTTTTTGTCGATCTTAGGGGCTGATGTCTCCTCGCGCGTCCTGCGCTACCTGCCGGAAGAGATCGCCGATCTGATCGCGGCCGGGATCAATCATCTCCCCACGCCGTCGCCTCAGGCGCTCTCCGAAGTGCTCGATGAATACCAGAGTTTTCTGGCCCTGCCGGAGAGCGCGGCCCCCGAGCCGCTGCCGCGGCCGTCGGTGACGCCGAGGCGTTCTTATGCTTCGCTGATGTACGAGCGGCCGCAGACGACGGCCTTTTTGCTGTCTCTCATGCCGGCAGAGGAAAGAACCGAGGCCCTGCAGGCGATGCCCAGAGAAAAGGCCCGGCTCGAAGAGTTGATCGCTGGCCTTAAAACAAACAATCTGCGGCCGAGACTTGAAACAAAATTCAGAGAGCTCTTTGCCGGAAAGATATTTTAATGGGGCTGATCAAAAGAAATTATCTCGAGGAAAAAGGGACGCTGGAGATCGAGCGGGCGCCGATCACTCTGCGCCGGCGCGAGGCGCCGGAAGTCGAGGCGGCTTTGCGCGTTCCCGCCGGCGATATCGGAGTCGTCAAAAGCGAAGCGCAAAAAATAATTGAACGGGCCGCGGCCGAGGCCGAGCGGATCCGCGCCGAGGCGCGCGCCGAGGGGCGGCAGGCGGGGCATGAAGAGGCGGCCGCTCGGATCGAAGAGGCGTTTTCGACGCTCAACGAGGCGGTCAAGGAAAGGAAAAAGATCATCAGGGATTCCGAGGGAGAGATCCTGCGGCTCTCGCTCAAGATCGCCGAGCAGATCATCCGCTCCGAAGTTTCGCTCCACCGCGACGTTTCGCTCAATATCGTTTCCGAAGCGATCGGGAGGGTTTCCGACCGCGAACAGATAATCGTCCGGGCGAACCGCGAAGACGCCGAATATCTCAAGCGCTACAAAGACCGCCTGACCGGGATGCTTGACGGGGTCAAGAGTTTCTCCATCATCGAGGACAATAACGTCGAGCCGGGCGGCTGCGTCATCGAGACCAATCTCGGCTTCATCGACGCGCGCATCTCGACCAAGCTGAAAGCCATCGAAGAAGCCCTGCTAAAAGTCGCCCCCGAAGAGAGCGAATAATGGCCCCCGCGATCGATTTTGAAAAATACCACAAAGCGGTCGAGCGCGCCGACCTCGTCAAGGTCATCGGCAAGATCGTCCAGGTGGTCGGCCTCATCATCGAAGCGCAGGTGGGCGGCGTTTCCGTCGGCGACCTCTGCGCCATCCGCATCGAAAAAGAGAACCGCGACGCTTTCGGCGAGGTCGTCGGCTTCAAAGAGAGCCGCGTGCTGCTCATGCCGCTGGGTTCGACTGCCGGCATCGCGCCCGGCTCGCAGGTCACCGCTGTCGGCCGGCCGCTGATGGTCAGGGTGGGCAGGGATGTTCTCGGACGGGTGCTCGGCGGCCTGGGCGAGCCGATCGACGGCAAAGGGCCGCTCCTGGGGGAGAACGACCGGTCGCTTGACGCTAATCCGCCCGATCCGGTTAAAAGGCCGCGGGTGACGGAAGTCATGCGCTGCGGCGTGCGCGCCATCGACGGCTTGCTCACGGTGGGCAAGGGCCAGCGCATCGGCATCTTTGCCGGCTCGGGTGTGGGCAAATCGACGCTCATGGGCATGATCGCCCGCAACGCGGAGGCCGAGGTCAACGTTATCTGCCTGGTCGGCGAGCGCGGCCGAGAGGTGCGCGATTTCATCGAAGAATCGCTGGGCGAAGAGGGCCTGAAAAAATCGGTGGTGGTCGTGGCGACTTCCGATCTGCCGCCGCTGATACGGTTAAAAGCCGCTTTTGTCGCGACGGCGATCGCCGAGTATTTCCGCGACAGCGGCCGGAGCGTTATATTAATGATGGACTCGGTCACCCGCTTTGCCATGGCCCAGCGCGATATCGGGCTGGCCGCGGGGGAACCCCCGACGACCAAGGGCTACACGCCTTCTGTCTTCGCCCTTCTGCCGCGCCTGATGGAGCGCTCCGGCACCTCGCAAGTCGCAAGTATCACGGCTTTTTACACGATATTGGTAGAGGGGGATGATTTTAACGAGCCGATCGCCGACCACGCCCGCTCGATCCTTGACGGCCACATTGTGCTTTCCCGCGCCCTGGCGGCCCGCAACCATTACCCGGCCGTCGACGTGCCGCAAAGCGTCTCCCGCATCATGGTCAACCTGGTTTCCGACGAGCACAAAGAAGCGGCGGGTAAATTGAGGGAAGTTTTGGCGCGCTACGCCGAGGCCGAGGACCTGATCAACATCGGCGCCTATGTCAAAGGGAGCAACCCGAAGATCGATCACGCGCTCTCCAAGATCGACCAGGTCAACGACTTTCTCAAGCAAGGGACGTTCGAGAAGATCGATTATGAGGAAACGGTCGACAGATTAATAGGGATATTTTCATAAACTCACCCCCATATCCCCCTCTCTTAAAAAGAGAGGGGGAGGGATGTTAAGCGTTAGCGGGGGTGAGTTGGAGTAAAATTATGGCCAAAGAAGTAAAACCCGGCAAGAAATTCAAGTACGATCTGCAGGCGGTCCTCAAGGTCAGGGCGATCAAAGAGAAAAAAGAACAGGAAAAGTTCGCCGAGAAGAACCGCGCCTTTCTTCGGGAAAAACAGAGAGAGGAAGCGATCAAACAGCAAAAGAAGACAAAAGAAGAGGAGCTGCGCGACGTCTTCCGCAAGGGTCCGATCTCGAATTTTGAGAAGGTCATGCGCCGCCGGGCCCACCTCGACGTCTTAAAGGACGACCTGAACGAGCAGGTCGAAAAGGTCATCGAGGCGAGCAAAGTGCTGGAGGAGCAGAGGGCGCGCCTGGTCGAGGCGGTCAAAGACAAGAAGATCATGGAAAAGCACAAGGAAAGGAAGCTCGATGAATACAACAAACTGATGCAGAGGTTGGAATTAAAATTTATGGACGAGATCGCGACCCAGAGGTTCAAGCACGAAAAGGAGCCTTAACGACTTTCCCAGCCTTCAGGCATTTGGTGCAGACGTATTCCTTGCTTTTTTTGCCCGCCAGGAGGATATTCACCTTTTGCAGGTTGGGATTAAAGAAGCGCAGGGTCTTCCGGTTGGAGTGGGAGACCGCATTGCCTTTCACCGGTTTTTTTCCGCAGCTGACGCATTTCCTTGCCATATGTTAGTATGATAAAATAAAAACAGGGAAATGTCAAACAGCAAGCTCGCCACCCCGATCCAATATGTTAAAGGCGTCGGCCCGAAACTCGCCAAGATCTTCGCCAAACTGGGCGTTTTTACGGTCGAAGACCTGCTGTATCTCGTTCCCCGCGAATGGGAAGACAGGAGCAATATCAAGCCGATCGCCCAAATTCGGCCCTCCAGCTTTGAGGTCGTCAAAGGCGAGATCCGTGATATCGACGTCCTGCAGACCCGCAGCCGTTTCTCAGTCTTAAAGGTCTACATCGGCGACCGGACGGCGACGATCCAGGCGGTCTGGTTCAACCAGCCGTTCTTAAAGCGGCTCTTCCGCCCGGGGATGAAGCTGATCGTCTCCGGCAAAGTCGAGCTCTCGTCGTATGACCACGTCCTCCAGCTCTGCGTGCGCGATTTTGAGATCGATACCGGCGATAACTTAAAGATCGTGCCGCGCTACCCCTTGACCGAAGGGCTTTATCCGAAAAAACTGCGCTCGGTCATCAAGACGGCCATCGAAACTTTTCTCGGTGAAATGGAAAATGAAAATGAGAGACAGGCGCTTTTGGCTTTGCACGAGCCGCAGGCTATGGCGGAGATCGGGCCGGCGAGAGAATATCTGGCCTTTGAGGAACTGTTCATGTTCCAGCTCGGCCTGCTCCTGCGCCGCAAAGAATACAAGGAGGAATTGAGGGGGCGGGCGATCGCGGCTGAGCCGGCTTTGCTTGATGAATTCAGGCGGCTGATCCCGTTCGTTTTTACCGCCGCCCAGGACCGCGTCCTGGCGGATATCCTTGCCGATCTCAAGAGCGGCCGGCCGATGAACCGCCTGCTCCAGGGGGACGTCGGCTCCGGTAAAACGATCGTCGCCGCTCTGGCGGCGTTTTTGGCCGTGAAGAACGGCTTTCAGGCGGCGATCCTCGCGCCGACGGAGATCCTGGCCCAGCAGCATTACGGCAAGTTGGCTAAGCTCTTCGAGGGGATGTTTAAGGTCGTGATCCTCACCTCGGCGACCGCCACTGACAAGAAAAGGGAGGAGCTTTTCGATGTTGACCTCGTTATCGGCACGCACGCCCTGCTTGAGGCCAAGGTCAAGTTCAAGCGCCTGGCCTTGGTGGTGATCGACGAACAGCACCGCTTCGGCGTCCACCAGCGGGCGAAGCTGCTGAAAAAAGGGGTGGCGCCGCATCTATTGGTCATGACAGCGACGCCGATTCCGCGCTCGCTGGCCCTTACATTATATGGAGATCTTGACCGTTCGATCATCGACGAACTGCCGCCCGGCCGAATGCCCGTCAAGACCTACTATGTGCCGAAAAACAAACGCAGTGACGCGTATGAATTTATCCGATTAAAGGTTAAAGAAGGGCGCCAGGTCTTTTTTGTCTGCCCGCTGGTCGAAGAATCGCAAGAGCTCGATCTCAAAGCGGCGGTGGACGAAGCCCGGCGCCTGCAAAACGATATTTTCCCGGAGTTAAAGGTCGGTCTCCTGCACGGCCGGTTGAAAGGCGTGGAGAAAGACGCGGTGATGAAAAAGCTCCTCTCTAAAGAACTTGATCTGCTTGTCTCAACAACCGTGATCGAGGTTGGGATCGATGTTCCCAACGCGACGGTCATGGTCATCGAACACGCCGAACGGTTCGGCCTCTCACAACTTCATCAACTGCGCGGCCGGATCGGGCGCGGCAGTGAACAATCGTATTGTTTCCTGATCGGGGACCCCGGCTCGGAGGAAGCCAGGGCGCGCCTGAAGGCGATGATCGAGACCAATGACGGCTTTAAGATCGCCGAGGCGGACCTGCGCCTGCGGGGGCCGGGCGAGATGTTAGGGGCGCGCCAGTCCGGTTTGCCAAACTTTCGGGTGGCTGATATAATAAGGGACGAGAAAATCCTGCAGTCGGCGCGCGCGGCCGCCCGGGATTTTATCGAAAGAGACCCTAAAGGTGCGCATAATCGCTGGGAAAGCCAAAAGCATACGGTTGAAAACTCCCAAAAAAAGCTGGAGAGTTCGGCCCTTAACTGACCAGGCGCGGGCCGCGCTCTTCAATATCCTGGCGGCGAAAATAGCCGGGTCGAGTTTTCTCGATCTCTTCGCCGGCACCGGGGCGGTGGGCATCGAAGCCCTTTCCCGGGGCGCGGCGACGGCTATTTTTGTCGAGCGCGGACGCGAAGCGGTCACTCTCATCCGGCAGAACCTTGAATTGACGGGTTTCACCGATCGCGCCGAGGTCTTTGCCATGGATGTGCCGCGCGCGGTTAAATTGCTCGCCGGCCAAGGGGCCGGTTTTGACCTGATCTATCTGGGCGCGCCCTATGACGACCCGGTCCTGGCGGAAAGCCTCGAGCTGATCTCCCGGTCGGGGCTCCTGGCCGCAGGCGGGCTACTGATCGCCGAGTATCGGAGGCAGCAGGTCATGGCCGAAAGTTTTGGCGCGCTGGCGCGCGTCAGGGAAGCGCGCTACGGCGAGACGGTCCTGGGTTTTTATAGGATTAAAAAATGAAAATCGCGGTATATCCCGGCAGTTTTGATCCGGTCACCAACGGCCATCTCGACGTGATCGAGCGCGCCGCCCGGCTCTTTGACCGCGTGATCATCGCGGTCATCAAAAATCCCGAAAAAACTCCCCGTTTTTCCTTTCAAGAGAGAATGGCGATGCTCAAAGATTCCGTGATCCACTGCGATAACGTGGAGATAGGCAACTTTGACGGTCTCCTGGTCGAGTACCTGAGGAAAAAAAAGGCCCGCTCGATCGTGCGGGGACTGCGGGCGGTCTCCGATTTTGACTACGAGTTCCAGATGGCGCTGACCAATCGCCGGCTGGCGCCGGAGATCGAAACGGTCTTTCTGATGACCGATTACCGCTATTCGTATCTTAGTTCAAGTTTTGTCAAACAGATCGCCCGTCTGGGCGGAGATATATCCGGCCTGGTGCCCAAGGCCGTTGCTAAGCATTTGAAAAAGAACCTCACCCGCTGACGCAAGCCTTTCCCCCCTCTCCATCTTCGATGGAGAGGGGATGAATTCGCCGAAGGCGAAGAAAGGGGTGAGGAAAGGAGAAAAATGAAATGGAAATATTAGGCCTTTTGGACCATCTTGAATCGGTCGTGCTCGACAGCCCGAAGGTTCCTTTCACCAAAAAGATCATAGCGGACGAGGAAAAATTCCTGCAGGTCATTGATAAGATCCGCCTCGTCATCCAGAGCCCCGATCTGGCCAAAGGGACGATCATTGTCAGAGGCGAAAAGGCGGCCCGCGGCGTCGAAGATGAGACGGAATCAAAGGCCATGGAAGTCATGGAGCAGGCCTATAAGATGGCCAAAGAGATCCGCGAAGGGGCCGATAAATACGCCGACGAAGTCCTGGCCAATCTCGAAGCGACATCGACCAGGATCTTGCGCACGGTCAAAGCCGGCCGCGAACGGCTGGAGAAAACGACGCAGGCAGGCGCGGCAAAGTGAAGAGAGAGGACGGCCGCGGCCCGGCCGAGCTCCGGCCGACAAAGATCACCCGGCACTACCTCAAGTATCCGGCCGGCTCGGTCCTGATCGAAATGGGTAATACCAAGGTCATCTGCACCGCCACCATCCAGGAGAAAGTCCCCGACCATAAGCGCAACAGCGGCAGCGGCTGGGTGACGGCCGAATACGCCATGATTCCGGGGGCGACCTCGCAGCGCTCCCAGCGCGAGCAGGGGGCGGGCAAGCCGCGCGGCCGGACGCAGGAGATCCAGCGCCTGATCGGGCGCTCTCTGCGGGCCGTGGTTGACGACAGGAAATTGGGCGAGCGGACGATCATGATCGACGCCGATGTGATCCAGGCCGACGGCGGGACCCGCACGGCTGCGATCACCGGCTCTTTCGTAGCGCTCCACGACGCCGTCAGCTATCTGCTTAAAGAGCGCAAGATCGAGGCAAACCCGATCAGGGAATTTCTGGCCGCCGTCAGCGTCGGCGTGGTTGAGGGCAGCCCGGTCATTGATCTCCCTTATCAGGAAGATTCGAGCGCCGAAGTCGACATGAACCTCGTGGTGACCGAGTCCGGCCAGATCGTCGAGATCCAGGGGACGGCGGAGTCAAAGCCGTTCAGCCGCAAGACGCTTGATGCCATGATCGAGCTCGGGGAAAAAGGGATCAAGCGCCTGATCGCGCTCCAAAGGAAAACGCTGGGGAAAGACAAATGAAAAACAAGATCAAGGGGATCATTCTTGCCGGTGGGACGGGCTCGCGCCTTTATCCGCTGACCAAGGTGACGAATAAACATCTCCTGCCGGTCGGCCGCAAGCCGATGATCTACCACCCGATCGAAAAGCTGACCCAGGCCGGAATAGATGAGATCTTAATCGTCACCGGCGTTGATCACATGGGTGATATCGTCAACCTGTTGGGGAGCGGCCGGGGATTTGGGTGCCGATTCACTTACAAAGTGCAAGATAAGGCGGGCGGCATTGCCGAAGCGCTGGGGCTGGCAAAAAACTTTGTCGGCGGCGACCGGATGTGCGTCATCCTGGGCGACAATGTCTTTGAGGATTCGCTCCAGCCGATGGTCGAGAATTATCTGGCGCAGAAAAAAGGGGCCAAAGTCCTGATCAAGGAGGTCGCCGACCCGCGCCGCTTTGGCGTCGTGGAGATGAAGGGCGGCAAGGTCGTTTCGATCGAAGAGAAGCCGAAGAAACCGAAGAGCAATTTCGCGGTCGTCGGCATCTATTTTTATGACAGCGATGTTTTCGAGATCATCCACGATCTCAAGCCGTCGGGCCGGGGGGAGCTCGAGATAACGGACGTCAACCAGGCCTATCTGAAGCAGGGCAAGCTGACCTGCGATATCTTGAGCGGCTGGTGGAGCGATGCCGGCACGTTTGAATCACTTGAGCGGGCCTCGCTCTTTGTGGAGCGGAAGATCCAATTATGAAACTGATGGTGACCGGCGGGGCCGGTTTTATCGGCAGTAACTTTATCCGCTACATCCTCAATCATCACCCTGATTGGGAGGTCATCAATTTTGACAAGCTGACCTATGCCGGTAATCTCGAGAATTTAAAGGATATTGCCAACGATCCGCGCTATTCTTTTGTCAAAGGCGACATAACCGATTCCCGGGCGGTCGAAGAGACGGTGGCCCGCGTCGGCTGTTCCGGGATGGTCGTTAACTTCGCGGCCGAGACCCACGTTGACCGCTCGATCGTCTCGGCCGGCTCGTTCGTCAACACCGACGTCTACGGCACTCATGTCCTGCTCGAGGCGGTCAAAAAATTCGGCACGGCCAGGTATCTGCACATCTCAACCGACGAGGTCTACGGGAGCATCGAGCGGGGTTCCTTTACCGAAGAGTCGACGCTGGCCCCGAATTCGCCCTATGCCGCCTCAAAAGCCGGCGGCGACCTCCTGATCCGCTCTTATTTTAAGACCTTCGGCTTGCCGGTCGTCATCACCCGCTCATCGAATAATTACGGCCCTTACCAGTATCCGGAAAAAGTCATCCCGCTTTTCATCACCAACGCACTCCAGGGCAGGAAACTGCCGCTCTACGGCGACGGCAGGAACGTGCGCGACTGGCTCTATGTCGAGGATAACTGCGAGGCGATCGACCTTGTTTTACAAAAGGGCGGGGCCGGCGAGATCTACAATATCGGCGGCGGCAATGAGCGGCAGAACATCGAGATCACGAAGTTCATTTTGAAGGAACTTGGTTTAGCTGATGACTTCATCCAGCCGGTCAAGGACAGGCCGGGGCATGACCGCCGCTATTCAGTCGACTGCTCAAAGGTCAGAAAGCTCGGCTGGGCGCCTAAGACGAAGTTCGAGGCTGGATTAAAGAAAACGATCGAATGGTATCGAAACAATCGTGGCTGGTGGTCTAAACTTATTGCGCCTGCACCGCGGTGATCGCCGCCACGTTAACGATATCCTCCACGCTGCAGCCCCGCGAGAGATCATTGATCGGTTTCGCGACCCCCTGAAGGATCGGCCCGATCGCCTGCGCGTGGGCCAGGCGCTCCACCAATTTATAGCCGATATTACCGGCGTCAAGATCCGGGAAGATCAGGACGCTGGCGCGGCCGGCGACCGGACTGTCCGGCGCTTTTCTCCGGCCCACCGAAGAGATCAGCGCCGCGTCAAGCTGCATTTCACCGTCTAGAACCAGATCGGGCATCTTTGTCCTTGCCAGCCCGGCCGCTTTGATGACTTTTTCGGCATCGGGGTGATGAGCGGATCCCTTTGTCGAAAACGAAAGCATGGCGACCCGGGGATCGAGATTGAGCATCTTCTTAAAGTTGGCCGCGGTCTGGAGTGCGATCTCGGCTAACTGTTCCGGCGAAGGGTTGGGGACGACGGCGCAGTCGGCAAAGAATAATAGCCCGTCCTCGCCGAGATTTTTATCCTCAAGTATCATGATAAAAAAACTGGAAATAATGTCCTGTCCCGGGGCCAGTCCGACCGTACTGAGCGCGGCGCGGATCGTGCTCGAGGTATAGGTCGAAGCCCCCGAGACCATGCCGTCGGCTTCGCCCTGGTCGACGAGCATGGCGCCGAAATAGGGGAAGTCGCGGGTCAGGAGCTGACGGGCTTTTTCGATCGTCATCCCTTTGGCCGCCCGCCGCTCTTTGAGGATCTGGACGTATTTATCAAGCCGCGGATGCTTGAGCGGATCGATGAATGTCGCCCCGGCGAGGTCGCCGCCGCGTTCTTCGCCGAGCAGAATGACTTTCGCAATCCGGCTTTTAACGATCAGCTCTGCCGCTTTCAGGACGCGGGCGTCTTCGGTTTCCGGCAGAACAATGGTTTTCTGAAGCGCTTTGGCTTTGTTCCAGGTCTCTTTAATAAAGTCCATCGTGATTATATTACCACAAGCTCATAGCCGCGGCTACCGAGGCCGAGCGACTCGGCATATATAAGCTGGACCGACCAGTCGGCCTCCGGGTAGAGTTCGCGCAAGACATCGCGGCCGGCGGCCTGATTGACGAGATCGATCGAGGCCTGATCGAGGGCGACCGGGTCGGTCGAGGCCAGGACGCCAATGTCCGGCACGACCGGCGGACCGTTATGGGCGAAGCAGTCGCAGTTGGGTGAGACGTCGGTAATGAAATTTATAAACCCGGCCTTTTTACCCTTGAGCGCCCCGAAAGCGTATTCGACCATTTTCTCCTGCACGATAGTTGATGAACCGATCCAGCAGGCCTCGATCGTCAGATTTTTTTTACAGGCCTTAAGTTCCGCGCAAGCCTTGCAGTCCTGGTGCTGTTTCAATTTTCCCAGACGAGTAGCGAACCCCATGCCAAGATTTTTCAGCGTCCCGCCGAAGCCGGTCAGCTCGTGGCCTTTGAAGTGGGTGAGAGCGACGATAGTTTTAGTCCTCGCGGTCCCGCCCAGGAAGATATTTCTAAAATGCTTGAGCCTTACCTCGACTTGTTCACAATCGTTTTCTTCCGGGATGGTCACGTTCGCATAACCATGGTCTTTGGCGGTCTGAAGATGTTCTTTGGTCTTGCCGCGCGGCCCTTTATAGAGAGTGTTGCAGTCGGTGAAAAAAGGTTTGCCGCCGAGGGCGGTGATCTTTTCAAAAACCGGCATAACGCGCTCCGGTTTTAGATAAGCGGTGTTGCCCGGTTCGCCAAAGTGAATCTTGAGGGCGACCGAATCATTTGGTGAGATCAGTTTATCTAAACCGGCTAAATCGAAGAGTGTGGCAGCTTGACTAATATCTTTGGTGAAATAGACTTTTGACACAGCCCTCATCCGCTAACGCTCAAGCGGCCCCCTTCTCCCAGAGGGAGAAGGGAATACAATGTTTTTACCCTCTCCCTTTGGGAGAGGGGGGAAGGGTTAACATCAGCGGGTGAGGGCTGTAGAAAAGCCATTAATCTTCAGATTCTTTTGCCAATTCGACAACTTTGCGGTGATAGTCGAGCGCGTTGCGCACCTCCTGCATGTCCTGCCAGGTCAGCCATTTGGGCCTGCCTTTTTCTTTCGACGGGTTGCGCAGGAGGTAGGCGGGGTGAAAGAGCGGCATGACTGCTATCTCGGTCCTCTGCAGCTTAAACCACTGGCCGCGGATCCTGGTGATCGGCTCATCGGTTTTCAGCACATCTTTGACGGCGGGCGAGCCGGCCAGAAGGATGATCTTGGGCGCGACATATTTTATCTGCGCTTCAAGATAGGGGGCGCAGGCCGCCTGTTCATCTTCTTGCGGCGCCCGATTTTCGGGCGGGCGGCACTTGACGGTGTTGGTTATATAGATATCGTCGGGGCGTTTGATGCCGACCGAAGCGAGGATCTGGGTCAGCAGTTGCCCGGCCCGGCCGACAAAGGGAAGCCCCTGGATATCTTCTTCCGCGCCCGGGCCTTCGCCGATCAGCATCAGGTCGCAGGGGACCGGTCCCTGGCCGAAAACCACTTTGGTCCTTTGTTTGGAGAGGCGGCATTTTATACAAGAGGCGGCGAGCCGGGCGACTTCCTCATAGGGGATCGATAAATAATCTGGTTCTTTGGAGAAGAGATCCATACGCTAAGAATTATAACACGGTTAATGGATACAATTTAATAGCCCGGCGTTCTTCTCTGCCGTTTCTTTTCCGCCTGGATCTTCTTCCCCTCAAGCATCCTTTCCTTGGCCTGCCGCGACCGTTTGCGCTTTTGGCGCCTGATCTTCTCGATCTCTCTGCGTCTTTTGCTCTTTTCTCCCAACTGTTTGCTCTCGATCTTCTCCAATAACAACCGCCAGGCCAGGAAGCGGTTGAGGGCCTGGGAGCGCTCTCTTTGCATTTTGACTTCGATGCCGGTCGGAATGTGCTTAAGATAGACGGCTGTCGCGACTTTGTTGACGTTTTGCCCGCCCGCGCCGGAGGAGCGCAGGAATTTTTCAATAACGTCTTCTTTCCTGATGCCGCGGGCCTTCAGGCGGGCCTCAAGATCGGCAAGTTTCTGTGGAGTCATATATGCTATAATTTTAACATGATAGTTAAGCTTTTTGACACGACTTTAAGAGACGGCGCCCAGACCGAAGGGATATCATTCTCCCTTGAGGACAAGCTGAAGATCGCCAAACTGCTCGCTGAGTTAGGGGTTCATTACATTGAGGGCGGCTGGCCGGGGAGCAATCCGAAGGATATCGAGTTCTTCAAGGCGATCAAGGGCATCAAGTTAAAAAATGCGAAGATCGTCGCTTTTTCTTCGACCCGGCGGCCGGGGATTAAAGTCGAAGATGACAAAAATATTCAGACGCTGATCGCGGCCGAGACGCCTGTTGTCTCTATCTTCGGCAAGTGCTGGGATTTCCACGTCAAAGACGCGCTCAAGACCACGCTGGACGAAAACCTCGACATGATCAAAGAGACGGTCGCTTACGCCAAAAAAGCGGGGCGGGAAGTTATCTTTGACGCCGAGCATTTTTTTGACGGCTACAAAGCCAATAAGGATTACGCGATCCAGTGCCTGAAAGCGGCAGAGGCTGCCGGCGCCGATGTCCTTTGCCTTTGCGACACGAACGGCGGCACACTGGCCTTTGAGGCGCAAAAGATAATTAACGAGGTCAAACCGCAATTAGAAAAACCGTTCGGCATCCATGCCCACAATGACTCGGAATGCGCTGTTTCCGTTTCCGGCATGGCGGTCTACTGCGGCGCGACGCACGTCCAGGGGACGATCAACGGCTACGGCGAGCGCTGCGGCAACGCCAATCTCTGCTCGATCATCCCGATCCTGAAATTGAAATTAGGGATCGATTGCGTGACTGATAAACAGCTGAAAGCGTTAACTGAACTTTCGCGGCACGTGGCGGAGATCGCCAACCTGCCGCAGTCGGCGCACCAGCCGTTCGTCGGGCGCTCGGCTTTCTCCCACAAAGGCGGTATCCACGTCAGCGCGGTGACGAAACATCCCGGCACCTACGAGCATATCAAGCCGGAGCTGGTCGGCAACGAAAGAAGGGTGACGATCTCGGAGCTCTCCGGCGTCAGCAACCTGCTGGTCAAGGCCGAAGAGTACGGCGTCGATCTTAAGAAAGAGTCGCCGGAAACGAGATCGCTCATCAAGACGCTGAAAGAAATGGAGAGCCAGGGTTATTCATTTGAAGAAGGCGAAGCGAGTTTTGAGCTGCTGGCCAAAAGAGCGCTGGGTATCTTTCAGCCCTTCTTTGAGCTCGAGGAATTCAATATCAAGACGGCCAAAGAGGGAGAACAGGGGACGCAGAGCGCCGCCCACATCAAGATCAAGGTCAAAGGCAGGGTTTTTGACGCGGCGGGCGAGGGGGACGGCCCGGTCAACGCGCTCGACAGCGCTTTAAGAAAAGTCCTGGAAAACCTTTATCCCGGCCTCAAAACGATGAAGCTGACCGATTACAAGGTCCGCGTCCTTGACAGCTCCGCCGGCACGGCCGCCCGCGTCCGCGTCATCATCGAGTCGGCTGACGAGAAAAATATCTGGAACACCGTGGGCGTTTCGACCAACGTGATCGAGGCGAGCTGGCTGGCGCTCGTCGATTCGATCGAATATAAACTTATGGCCGGGGGGAAATAATGAAAATGGCGAATCTGCCCGATTCGGCGGGCATAAACGATAAGGGGCATCTTGAGATCGGCGGCTGTGACCTGGTCGAGTTAACCAAAGAATTCGGCACGCCGCTCTATGTCCTTGACGAGCGGACGATTCGGAGCCGCTGCCGTGATTATGTGAAGTGCTTCCGCGCCGAATATCCGGATACCGAAGTGATCTTCGCCAGCAAAGCGCTCTCCACGGTCGGTGTTTCAGAGATCGTCGCCAGCGAGGGGCTCGGTTTTGACGTTTCTTCCGGCGGGGAGCTCTACACCGTTATCAAGGCCAAGGCCGATCCGCAGAAGATCTATTTCCACGGCAATAACAAATCGCTCAAAGAATTGAAAGAGGGGCTTGAGGTTGGGGTCGGCCGCTTTGTCGTCGACAATGAATACGAACTGGCCAATCTTGAAAAGGTGACGAACGAATCAGGGATGCGCGCGGATATCCTCATCCGGGTCAATCCCGGCATCGAGGCCCACACCCACGAGTTCGTCCAGACGGGGAGGGTCGATTCAAAGTTCGGCGCGCCGCTCGACCAGCTCGACGAGCTTGTCGGCCGCGTTAAAAAGACCAAACTGATTGGGCTGAAGGGCTTCCACGCTCATATCGGCTCACAGATATTCGATTCAGCGCCGTTTGTTGCCGTGACAAAGCTATTGCTTGATTTGACCAAGAAGTACGATACAGAAGAGATAAATATCGGCGGCGGGCTCGGCATACCGTATCTGGCCGGGGAAACCGCGCCGGTCATCGCCGATTTTGCCGGACAGATCACCGGCGTCCTCAAAGGCAAGACCGAAGCCAAACTAATCCTTGAGCCGGGCCGCTCGATCGTCGGCACAGCGGGGATCACTCTTTACACGGTCGGTGTCGTCCGCGATATTCCCGGCGTCAGAAAATATCTGATCGTTGACGGCGGCATGTCGGACAACCCGAGATTTATCCTATACGGCGCGAAGTATGAAGCATTACTAGCCGGGAAACCGGAGGCGGAAAAGACCGAGACAGTGACAGTGGCCGGCCGATTCTGTGAATCTGGCGATATCGTGATCAAAGACGGCAAACTGCCGCCGGCGCAGGTCGGGGACATCATCGCCGTTCTGGCCACGGGCGCCTACAACTATTCAATGGCCTCTAATTACAACCGCGTTCCCCGGCCGGCCATGGTCATCGCGAGCCGCAGCCGGGCCGAGCTTGTCGTCAAACGCGAAACTTACGAGGACCTGATCGCCAATGACAGTCAATAAAGTTCGGAGTGTGAAAGTTCGGAGTTCGGAGTTGGGTAATAGAAAAATTGTGATGCTGACGGCATACGATTTTCCTTTCGCCAGGATATTGGATGAGGCGGGTGTCGATATTGTTCTGGTCGGGGATTCACTGGGGAATGTGGCGTTGGGTTATAAGAATACACTGCCGGTGACGATGGAGGAGATGATCGTCCATACGCGAGCCGTGGCGCGCGGGGTCAAACGCGCCCTGATCGTGGCTGACATGCCGTTCGGCTCCTATCAGGAGAGCGACGAGAAAGCCGTCGCCAACGCGATCAAACTGGTCAAAGCCGGCGCCGAAGCGGTCAAGATCGAAGGAGCGGGTTATATTTCGGCGATCAAGAAGATCATCAAAGCGGGAATTCCTGTCATGGGTCATGTCGGGTTTACGCCGCAGTCGGTTAACCTTTTGGGATATCGGATGCAGGGAAGGGGTATGGGGGATGGGGTAAGAATTTTAAGAGAAGCGAAATTGCTTGAGAAATCCGGCTGTTTTGCTGTTGTGCTTGAGTTGTTACCTGAGCAGCTCTCCTTAAAGATTACGAAAGCTTTGAAAATCCCAACGATTGGCATTGGCGCGGGTAAGAAAGTTGACGGGCAGGTTCTGGTGACGAACGATCTCCTGGGGCTTTACGAGAACCCGCCGAGCTTTGTTAAGGCAAAGGCAAATTTGCGGCAGGTAGCTTTGCAGGCGATCAAGAGTTTTATTTCTGAATAGGTCTTGCCCCCGTAGCTCAGTTGGATAGAGCAGCAGTTTCCTAAACTGTTGGCCGCAGGTTCGATCCCTGTCGGGGGCATATTAATTATGAACATAGTTCTTATCGGCTTCATGGGGGTCGGCAAGTCGGCCGTCGGGCATCTTTTGGCTTCGGAGCTGAAGCTGAACTTTCTCGATACCGATGAGCTGATCGAGAAGACGGAAGGCCGCAGTCTTTCGGAGATATTCAAGGCCTCCGGCGAGGCGTATTTCCGGCAGGTCGAGACCGAAACCCTGCGGACTTTACAGGACTACGATAATTTTGTATTATCGACGGGAGGCGGCATGGCCCTGAAAGAGGAAAACGTTTCTCTCCTCAAGTCGCTCGGGCCGGTCATCCTCCTGAAGGCCGAGCCGGACGTTGTCTTTGAGCGGGTCAAGAATGAGAAACACCGGCCGCTCCTTGAAGTGGCTGACCCGAAGGCGGAAATAGTCAAAATTCTTGAGTTTCGTGAGCCGTTTTACGATAAGGCAGCGGACCATGTTGTCGATACTTCGAAAATGTCTCCCGAAGAAACGGCAAAGGAAATTATACAATGGCTAAGATCAAAGTCGAGTTAAAAGAAAGAAGTTACGACATCATCATTGGCTGTGACAACCTGGCGGAGCTGGGCGGCCTGGTCAGGGACGAGCAGTGGGGCCGGGATGTCTTTATCATCACCGATCCGCTGATCAACGACCTCTACGGCGATACTGTCCGCAAGGGTTTCAAAACAAAGCCGAAGACATTCGAGATCCCCCGCGGCGAGCGCTACAAGAACCTGCGCGTGGCGGAAAAGCTCTACGATGATCTGGCGCGGGTCGGCGCCCATCGCGATTCGCTGATCATCGCCCTGGGCGGCGGCGTCATCGGCGACCTGGCCGGCTTTGTGGCCGCCACCTACATGCGGGGGATCAATTACATCCAGGTCCCGACGACGCTTTTGGCGCAGGTCGATGCCGCAATCGGCGGCAAGACCGGTGTCAATCATCCGAAAGCCAAGAATCTGATTGGCGCGTTTTATCAGCCCAAAGCCGTTTTTATCGATGTCGGCACGATCGCGACCCTGCCGGCGCGGGAGTTGCGCACCGGCCTGGCGGAGGTCATCAAATACGGGGTGATCGAGGACGCCGACTTCTTTAAGTTCCTTGAGGCCAACGCCCACCATCTCAACACAAAAGCCTTCGAGAACGAAGACACAAAACGCGCGGCGCTCAAGCTCTGGCAGACGATCGTGACCGAGTCGGCCAAGATCAAGGCCAAGATAGTGGAAAAGGACGAAAAGGAAGCCGGCCTGCGGATGATCCTCAATTTTGGCCACACGGTGGGCCACGCCATCGAATCGTTGACCCGTTACCGCGCCTACAACCACGGCGAAGCGGTTGCCATCGGCATGACGGCGGCAGCGATGATCGCCAGCGGCTTGAAACTATTGAGCGCTGATGATGTCAAACGCCTGAAAGAATTGCTTGACAAACTCGGCCTGCCGACCGAGATCAAAGACCTGCCGCTGAAGAAGATTTTGTCGCCGCTCGAGCTGGACAAAAAAGTGATAGGCGGCAAGGTCAATTTTGTCCTGCCGGAGAAATTGGGGAAAGTCGTGATCAAAGACGACGTCTCTCTGACGCTCGTCAAACAGGTATTGAAGGAGATCGGAGCGAAATAGGATTTTAATTCCCCACACTTAAGTGTGGGGAATTAAATAATAATTATGAAAAGCATTGAAGAACAATTAGCGATAATAAAGCGCGGGGTAGTTGAGCTCATTTCAGAAGACGAGTTAGCTGCCAAGCTGAAAGAAGGCAGGCCGTTGCGTGTTAAATGGGGGGCTGACCCTTCGGCGCCGGATATCCATTTCGGGCATTCTGTCATTCTTCACAAACTTCGTCAGTTCCAGGATTTGGGACACAGGGTGATCTTTGTTATCGGTGATTTTACCGCCAGGATCGGCGACCCTTCAGGCCAATCAAAAACAAGAAAACAGCTCACGCCCGAAGAAGTGGAGCAAAATGCTCAAACCTACAAAGAGCAGGTCTTTAAGGTGCTTGATAAAAATGCCACAGAGGTGGCTTATAACCACAACTGGCTTTCCAAGCTTAATATGAATGAAATTTTTGAGCTGCTGTCGAAGTATACCGTCTCACGCATGCTGGAACGCGATGATTTTATGAATCGTTTTGAAAAAGAGCGGCCGATCTCGATCCATGAATTTTTGTATCCTTTGGTTCAAGGTTATGATTCGGTCGAAGTTAAAGCTGATGTTGAAGTTGGCGGCACCGACCAGAAATTTAATATGCTGGTCGGCAGGGAATTGCAGAGGGACTATAAGGGCAAATCTCAAGTCACTCTGGTTATGCCGCAGGTCGTGATCACAATGCCGCTTTTGGAAGGCACCGACGGCGTGCAAAAAATGAGTAAATCACTCGGCAATTATATCGGCGTGACGGAGCCGCCCTCGGAGATCTACGGCAAGATCATGTCGATCTCCGACACGCTTATGCGCCGCTACTATGAGCTCCTGACGGAGGTTCCGCTCGGAGAAGTCAAGGCCATGCATCCCAAGCAGGCCAAACAGCGCCTGGCGCGGACGCTGGTCGCCAGGTTCTATTCCGACCAGGCGGCGGCGGCGGCCGAAGCGGAATTTGAATCGGTCTTTAAAGAAGGCAAACTGCCGCAGGAGATCGAGCTAATTTCTCTGCCGAAAAAAGAGATGAACATCGTCGACCTGCTGGCCGAAACCAAGCTGGCCGCTTCCAGGACCGATGCCCGGCGGCTGATCCGGCAGGGCGGGGTGTCGGTTAACGAGCAGATTGTCAAAGACGATAAATTAAGCGTCAATTTAAGCGGAGAGCGGCTGATAAAAGTGGGGAAGCGGAAATTCCTGAGAATCAGACACGGCTGACGGCTTTAACCTGATTGACAGCGCGGCGCGATAATTTATTGTAATTTCTTTTTGGCGATGGTAAAATCATTTTGGGAGGTGAAATGCATGGTTGTAGAAGTAGTTTATGAAAAGGGGGTTCTTCGTCCGTTAGAACCGTTAGAAGGCATCAATGAAGGGGAAAAACTTGATGTGGAAATAATGCCCGGCGGTCTTCATTGGAAGGGCGCCTTAAAGGATTTAAAGCTGGCTTCAGTTGAATTACAGCACAAAATTAAAGATTAAAGGTAGTCAGGATTATGCAGGCCTTTAATCTGGATGTTGATGATGGTATTCAGTATTATGTTGCCAAAACCAGGTCATTAAAGTTGATTAGTTTTGATAAAGATTTTGACAAAACCGATATAGAACGAATTGATCCCCAAACGCTTTAAAACCCCTGGCCGAAACCAAGCTGGCCGCCTCCAGGACCGATGCCAGGCGAAAATGTTGTCCCGGCCAGCCAAATATGCTAATATAAAAGACACGAATATTTCTGGTTTCAAGAGGAGTTTCTGGAATATGAGGGGGCTATTATAAAATGAATTTTTTTAAAGAAAAATTCCTGGTTGACGAAAAGGGGAGGAAAATAGCCGTCATGTTGGATGCGAAGGGCTATGAAAAGCTAATGGCTCATCTTGAAGATTTAGAGGATTCATTGGAATTGAAAAAAGCCGTGAAACATGAAAAAGAAAAGGGGCTCTCCCTTGCCGAGTATCTGGCAAAACATAAATAGAAACCAATTAGGCCGGCTTTCTCCGCCGGACAGAGAAAGGATCGTTAAAAAGTTGGTCGAGCTGCAAAATCCGCATTTCTTCCAGCAGATCGAAAAGCTTCAGGGCGTTGAAGGATGCAGAATTAGGGCCGGTGATTATCGCGTGCTTTTTACCATCGATCAGGCGAGGAAAGAAATATTGGTCTTCCGCGTCAAACATCGCAGTCAGGTCTATCGCTTTTAAACGCATGATCGTCATCGATCTTTTCTCCGAAACCAAGCTGGCCGCCTCCAAGACCGAAGCCCGGCGGCTGATCCAGCAGGGCGGGGTGTCGGTTAACGAGCAGATTGTCAAAGACGATAAATTAAGCGTCAATTTAAGCGGAGAGCGGCTGATAAAAGTGGGGAAGCGGAAATTCCTGCGGGTCAAACAGGGCTGATGGCTGAACCAAGCGCCACCAAAAGGATCGCCAAAAACTTCTCCTGGTTGTTTGTCGGGAGTGTGATCGGTGGCTTGCTAAACTTCGCGGCCAATGTTTACGTTGCCCGAGTTTTAGGTGCCGCTTCTTTCGGTTTGCTTAACTTTGCTCAGGCGTTTATGGCTTATCTGGTTTTGCTGGTAGATTCCGGCCTTTCTGCTTTTGGGATGCGGGAAGTGGCGAGGGAGAGAAAAAAAGCCGGAGAAATATCGCTGAATATATTAGCGATCCGCCTCTTGGTCGCTTGCCTGATCTATGTCATCTCCCTTCTCGCGCTCTATCTCTTGCCAATTTCCGCTGAACTCCGCTGGTTGTTCATTATTACATTCCTCTATATCTTTTACCGGGCCTTAAGTCCCGAATGGATCTTTCATGGGCTGGAAAAAATGGAGTATATGTCGATTTCGAAAGTAATATATTTCGCGGCGACGATCGTTCTTTTTGTCTGGCTGGTTAGAAGCCCGGGTGATTTGGTCAATGTGCCTCTGCTCCAGTTCATTGCCGGGATGGCCGTGACCGCTTTTTTTTTGATCGTCTTGTTCAGAAAACTCATCACTTTTGCCCCTGGGAAATTAGACCCCAGCTGCTGGTCAAGCTATTTCATCCGGGCTCTGCCGCTGGGAGCTTCGATGGTCATGATGCAGATCTATAATAACTTGGATACGATCATGCTTGGCTTTATGGATAAAGCCGAAGTGATCGGCCATTACAGCGCCGCCTACAAAATATTTTATGCTTTTGTCGGGGTCTTTTCCACCTGGCAGGCCCCCGCGATTCCTATCTCGGCAAAACATGCAAACGAGGACAGGTCAAAGGCAAGACATTTTCTTGAGAAATACTTGCGGTTAACATTATTGGCCGTTCTACCTTTGACTGTTTTAATGATAATAATCGCGCCGACGGTCATTAGCCTGTTTTTTGGGACCGAATATCTGGCGGCCAGCCTGGCTTTGCAAATACTGATGGCGTCGTTCATTGTTCTTGTTATTTCGATCACCTACGGGAACTTGATCCTGATCAGCGCTGAACGGAGTTGGGAGTATTTGCGGATAGTCGCGCTGGGAGCGGCGGTCAATGTAATTATGAACCTGATCCTCATCCCCAGATTCAGCCTCAATGGAGCGGCGGCTGCGACTCTCTTGACCGAGTTCATCATTTGTCTATTAGTGCTCTATTATTCAAATAAAGTATTTTATGTCGGAGTAGTTCAAAAAATAATCAGACCGGCGATAGCTTTGATCCCGTCTCTGGGCTTGTATGCTTTTCTTTATTATGTTGCCGCCGCGCTGCCTCATTATTTCAGGTTGTCTTTTGCCGGCGGGGCATTTCTTGCCTTGTATTCAATTTTGATCATCTGGTGGGAGAGAGGATTCTTGGCGGATTTCATTCAGGAAATCATTAGCCCGAGATGATCCGACGCAGTTGAGGCCGCGTGTTTGCTTATTATCCGCTGATTGCTATAATAAGCTTGCTGTTTTATGACCAGGAAAAGGGCGGAATTATTTAATGATCATCTCCAGGACGCCGGTCAGGCTTAGTTTTTTTGGCGGCGGGACGGATTACCGCGAATTCTTTGAGAGAGAGGGCGGCGCGGTCCTTGGCGCCACCATAGATAAGTATATCTATGTCAGCGTTAACCGTTTGAGCGAATTTTTTGAATACAAGATCAGAGTTGGCTATTCCCGGGCGGAATTGGTCAAAAGCGTCGAGGAGATCATTCATCCGAGCGTCCGTGAAACGCTGAAGTATCTGGGGATTGACGGGAACCTTGATATCCATATCTTTGCCGATCTGCCCGCCCGTACCGGCCTCGGTTCTTCCTCCTCGTTCACGGTCGGGTTTCTGCGCGCGCTTTACGCCCTGTTGGACAGAAAAACTTCCAAGCAGCAACTGGCCCGAACGGCGATCCGGATCGAGCAGGAACTGATCAAGGAAAATGTCGGCTGCCAGGACCAGGTGCATGCCGCTTACGGCGGAATCAACATTATAGAATTCCAAAAGGCGGGTATACAGGTGAGACCGATTAGCATTTCTAAGGAGAAAAAAGAATTCTGGGACGAATCCCTGCTGGTATTTTATACGGGCTTAACCCGTTATGCTTCGGATATTCTTAAAGAACAGGTCGAAAATACCAGATCGACCTCTAAGGATATTGAACTCAGAAAAATGAAACAGATGGTTTATCAAGCTGAAAAATATATCATTGAAGAAAAGCCGGAAGCAATGGTTGAGGCGCTCGGGGCGCTTCTTCACGAGAGCTGGCAGCAGAAGAAGCGTCTTTCCAGCCTCGTTACAAACGAGGCGATCGATGAGGTTTATAACAAGGCGGTCAAGGCGGGGGCTTATGGCGGCAAGCTGGCGGGCGCAGGCGGAGGCGGGTTCATGTTCTTTTTGGCACCGTTAGATAAGAAAGATTTGATCAGAAAAGCGGTCGGGTTGCTGGAAGTTGATTTTAAGTTTGAGGCTGAGGGCTCAGTGATCATCTATAAGTCGTAATAGGCCGGAGGTTATTGATGAAAAAAGAAAAAATCCTGGTTACCGGGGGGGCCGGCTATATTGGTTCGTTGCTGGTCCCGGCTTTGTTAAACAGAGGGTATAAAGTAACGGTCCTTGACGCCTTGATCTACGACCAGGCCCCATTGCTGGACTGCTGCGCCAACCCGGATTTCGATTTTATTAAAGGTGACATCTGTGACGAGAGATTGATCGATGAATTGGTGCCCAAATATGCCGTGATCATTCCGTTAGCGGCGATCGTCGGCATGCCGGCCTGCAACCAAAATCCATCTTTCTCCTGGCTGGTCAATTATGAAGCGAACCTGAGAATAGTTGGTAATTCTTCCCAAGGCCAAAAAGTCATCTTTCCGACGACTAACAGCGGTTATGGGGTCGGCGAAAAAGGCAAATATTGCACTGAAGAAACACCGCTTAAACCGATCTCTTCTTATGGGAAAGCCAAGACCGAAGTCGAGCAAGCTTGGCTAAAAAAAGGGAATGCGATCACATTTCGTCTGGCGACTGTCTTTGGCATGAGCCCCCGGATGAGGCTCGATCTCTTGGTCAACGACTTTACTTTTCGCGCTTATCGCGATCATTTTATTATTCTATTTGAGGAGCATTTTCGCCGGAACTATATCCATATAAGTGATGTGGTCAAGGCGTTCATCTTCGGGTTGGACAATTTCGAGAAAATGGCCGGTGAACCTTTTAATGTCGGCTTAAGCGGCGCGAATATAACCAAAAGGGAGTTGTGCGAGAAGATCAAGCAATTCGTACCTGATTTTTACATTCATACCGCGCCAATCGGCGAAGATGTTGATAAGCGGGATTATCTGGTGAGCAACGAAAAGATTGAAAAATTAGGCTGGCAGCCGGAGCATTCTCTGGATGACGGAATAAAAGAATTGTTAAAAGGCTTCAGAATTATCAAGCCGAATAGGTATGCGAATGTTTAGCAAAATTACTTTCGAAACACATGGGACGGCCAAGCTTGATAAATAATAGATGTCAAGCAATTGAGATTATTGTTAAAACGGATAAGGAAATTGCGTTTGGATCACATGATCATCTTTCCCCCTGGGGGACAATGAGAGACAACAGCCGAAATCAAAACTTTAATAATAAACTTTATAAATTATTTTCAGGAAACATGAGTCCACTCGCTGTTTTGGATCTTGGCTGTTCCGGTGGCGGATTTGTAAGAGACTGCATTAATGATGGCTGTCTTGCTGTCGGCTTGGAAGGAAGTAATTATTCTTCGATCCACAGACGCGCAGAGTGGGCCGTTATCCCTGAGTTCCTTTTTACTTGCGATATTACCAGTGATTTTGAGGTTTTATTAAAAAGCCCAGATGGCTTAAAACTTATCGATTTCGATGTGATTACCTCTTGGGATGTTTTGGAGCATATTGATGAGAATGATTTAGCGAAAATTGCGGACAATGTCAGGAAACATCTTAAGCCGGGGGGGGTATTTATTTCCAGCATATCTCCAAACGAAGAGATTGTCAAAGGCGTCAAATTGCATCCAACCGTGCATCCTAAAAAATGGTGGGTCAGAAAATTTAGGGAAATGGGATTTGAGAATCAGGAGGCTCTTGTCGCATATTTTAACACCCAGTTTATTCGTGGCCCAAAATATGGCGCGCCGAACAGCTTTCATCTGGTTTTGAACCCGGCCGGCTGCGGAAAAGGCCCAGCTATACCTAAGGAGAGTGTTTTGCAAAGGATACTGGATCGCTGGATAGCATCAAGGCCACAACGACTATTAAGGAAGTTATTAATCGGTAATTAAATTGATATGATGGCGGAATATCAGCCACATTTCTTATTGGTCTGGAAGTTGCCGGTGATTATGATCGATATGTCATCGATGTGGATAAAATAGAGAGGATCGCTGCATCAAAAACGGCCATTAAAAAGGTCTGGATAAAAAAATGATCTGTCGTGTTTGTGATTCATCTGATCTGAAGATAGTTGTTGATCTTGGAGATCAGCCCTGGGCTAATAATTTCCTGACTAAGGAAGAGCTCGGTAGGGAAAATTATTATCCGTTGAGAGTAATGTATTGTCAAAATTGCGCGACAGCTCAGCTTGGTTACACCGTGCCCAAAGAAACAATGTTTTCCGACCATACCTATTTGTCCGGCATAACTAGGTCCCTATGCGAGCATTTTAAAAATGTGGCGGACGAAGTTGATTCGCGCTATTTTGCTGGCGTTAAGAATAAAAGCGTCCTTGATATCGGCTCCAATGATGGGACGCAGCTTAAGCACTTTAAGGGTTTGGGGTATGAGGTATTAGGGGTAGAATCATCAAAAACAATTGCTAAAATCGCGAATGAGGCCGGGATACCGACGTTGAATAAATTTTTTAATTTGGACGCGGCCAGAGAGATCGGCCGGAAATTCGAAGTGATCAACGCTGCCGGGGTCTTTTTCCACCTGGAAGAATTACACTCAGTGACTGACGGGATCAGGGAATGCCTGGCTCCGGACGGGGCGTTCGTGGTCCAGTTTCTCTACATGAAACGGATCATCGAGAACCTTGCTTT
Source organism: candidate division WOR-1 bacterium RIFCSPHIGHO2_01_FULL_53_15 (assembly GCA_001772335.1). Taxonomy (GTDB): domain Bacteria; phylum Margulisbacteria; class WOR-1; order O2-12-FULL-45-9; family XYB2-FULL-48-7; genus 2-01-FULL-53-15. The sequence goes on along the minus strand of METM01000013.1, from coordinate 7,136 downwards.
CGATCAGATCTATCATGAGCACCTTTTGTATTATAATTTAAGAACGATTGAGGTCTTATTGAACCGGCATGGCCTGTCAATGTTCGACGCTTATCTTGCCCCGATCCACGGCGGTTCGATTATTGGCTTTGTCGCTCACCGGGGTAAAAAACAGCCTTTAGCCCGGCTTTTGGAAATGCGGCAGGCGGAAGAGAGCGGCAAGAGCAATCAGTATGAGACTTATCTTGCTTTTGCCAAGCGAATCGAAGCTATGAAACAAGAGAATCTGGCCTATCTGGCGGAAAAAAAACGACTTGGGAAAAAGATCTATGGTTTTGGCGCGCCGGTCAAAGGCAACACTTTGCTGAATTATTTTGGTATTGGCACCCAGTATCTCGATTGTCTGGTGGAAAAAAACGAATTGCGTCGCGGATTGTATTCGCCCGGGATGCATATCCCGGTCGTTATTGAGAAAGAGTTGAGCCAGTTGCCGGATATTTATTATGTCTTAGCCTGGAATTTCAAAAATGAGATACTGGCTAATAATCGGAGACTATTGGACGAAGGGGTCGAGTTTTATTTTCCGGTCAATCCAAAGGAGTGAAAAATGAAGATTCTAATCACCGGCGCGACCGGGTTCCTTGGTTCGGCTCTTTGTCTGGCGCTGGAAAATGAAGGTCACGAGCTGGTCAGGGTGGGTTCCAAGAACTGTGATCTGACCAGGCAGGACTCCCTGCAGTCATACAATAGCCCTAAATATGATCGAATATATCACTTGGCCGCCTGGACGAAGGCCGGGGACTTCTGTCTTTATCATCCCGGCGAGCAGTGGATCATCAATCAGCAGATTAATACGAACATATTAGCCTGGTGGCAAAAGTATCAGCCACAGGCGAAGCTGATCGCCATGGGGACAAGCTGTGCCTATGACCCTGAACTAAAACTGATCGAAGACAACTACCTTAAGGGCGCCCCGATCGAGAGCCTATTCACCTACGCAATGTCAAAGAGGATGCTCCATGTCGGTTTGCTGGCCCTGCAGAAGCAATATGACTTGAAACATCTGACCCTTGTCCCATCAACCCTTTACGGCCCGAATTATCATCTCGACGGTAGGCAGATGCATTTTATCTTTGATCTGATCAGAAAAATAGTCAATGGGCAGCAAAAAGGGGAAGAAGTCGTTTTGTGGGGAGATGGCAATCAAAGAAGAGAATTGGTTTATCTGGATGATTTTGTGCGTCTGACGCTGCAGTTATCCGAGAGACAGGAAAACGAGCTGATCAATGTTGGAGCCGGGGGAGATCATTCCATCCGTGATTTTGCCAAAATGATCTGCCGCTATGTCGGTTATGACCATAAGAAGATCAAATATGATAAAACGCGCTATGTTGGCGCCAGATCGAAGTGTCTGGCTGTCTCGAAACTAAAAAGAATAATTACCGATCTTAAGTTGACGCCGCTCGCGACAGGGATAGAGAAAACGGTCAAATGGTATCTTGAGGCCGTCAAGAAAGGGCAGGCTTGATGCGCCGATTGGTCATCCTCGATTACTTCTTTACCCCGGAAAAAGGACACGACCGAGATTATGACTATGCGATCGCTGCCGAGGCGATCAGGCAAGGGGTCCCGACCGAGATCTGGTCGCCGCAGAGAGGGCTCCGAGGCTTGCCTGGCTATGTGCATGAGCGCCTGCGCTCTGAAGTAAATAAGGACAAGAACATCCTTCTCCAGGTGATCGATGGGCTGATTAGGGGTATTGAATTGAGGCGGATCGTTAAAAGCGACGAGCTCGACCAGCATTGCCTGATCTTGATCCAGAAGGTCGATTATTCATTCATGCTTTCCTTTTTTGCGGCGACAATCGGTTTGCAGGTGAGGCCGAGATTCATGGTAATAATCAGGCGGGGGCTGCGGGACCATTACTTTGGCCATAAACTGATCGGAGCCCTACTGATAAGCCTGATCAATTTTCCATTCATGAAATATCTTTATGCCCGAAAGCGCTTCCTATTCTGGTCTGACAGCGAAATGATCACTGAGCAATTGCAGAAAGCCGGAATTTCCGACGCCAGAACTGTGCCGATCCCGCATTTGCCTGATCGGACAAGCAGGACAAAAACCGACAGGCCGAAGATAGTCGGTTACCTTGGCGGCATGCGGCTGGAGAAGGGGGCGGCTTTATTGCCGGGCTTGATCGAAATAATCATGGCTCAAAGACAGGACCTGATCTTTTTGCTGCATGTTTATCTTCATCACGGTGACACCACCGAACTGCATGAGATCAAAGATAGGCTTATAGTTCTGGCCGCCAGATATCCGCAAAATGTCGAGATCATCGACAGATATCTGCCCGAAAAAGAATATAAAGATCAACTGGCGAGGTGCGTCATTGTTCTGATCCCGTATAAAGATTATTTGTATGGCCAGAGGACCTCTGGGGTGGTGGCCGAAACGATCGCTTGCGGCGCCTGGGCGATCGTGCCGAGGGGGACATGGATGGCCAGGCAAGCGAGCCGATATGCGAAGATAATTGCTTTCGACGGCTTCAATGTCGCGGCTGTTTCCGCCGCTTTGCTGGCTTGTGCTGATTTTGTCCGTGAAATAGACGATGAATCCCTTGAACGACAGATCGATGAATGGTATGGCTTTCATTCGGCCAGCAATTATTTGGGAATGCTTAAGAAAGCGGGATGATCATTAGAAATATGCGCATTGCTATCGACGCGCGGCCGGCAGAACAAGATGGTTTCGGGATTGCCCGATATACCAGCGAATTGATCGATGCGCTGGCTGCTCTAGATAAAACTAATGATTATTGTCTTATCGTCAATTCAGATAAGCTGGCGAGCAGAATAACCGGATGGCGCAATTTTTCTCTGTGGCGGATCGGGGCCGGATGGATGAGCTTGCGGGAACAAGCGGAACTCCCTTTTGTTTTAGGCCAGATCAGACCGGACGTTTTTCACGCGACATCTTTTGTCGTTCCTCTATATAAAACATGCCCAACAGTAGTGACCATTCATGACCTGATCCATCTTGTCTTTCCCAAGAATTATGGGCTGAAACAGGGTCTCTATTTCAGGGCGCTTAAACATGCACTGCTTCGGGCGAGCCTGATCATTGCTGATTCAGCGGCGACGAAAAACGATCTGATAATGTTTTACAAGTTGCGGTCGGAAAAGGTCAAGGTTATCCCTTTAGCGGTCAATAAAAGCTTTCGGCCCTTAGGAGTAGCGGAAGTGAATGAATACAGAAAGGGAAAGGGTTTGCCTGGGAAATTCGTTCTCTTTGTAGGTAGTAGGAAAAAACATAAAAATCTCAGGTTGCTTTTGGATGCTTGGGCAAAATTGAATCAGGCCGGGGAAATTAAGATTCCTCTGGTTATTACCGGTAAGCCCGATGAATTGACGCAGGAATATTCTCAGTCTGGGAAGATCATTTTCCTTGGTGCTGTTCAAGGTCAGGAACTGCCAAAATTGTATAATGCAGCTTCGTTGTTTGTTTTTCCCTCACTTTATGAGGGCTTTGGCCTTCCGCCTCTGGAGGCGATGGCTTGCGGGACACCGGTGATCACGACCGATGTTTCATCGCTGCCGGAAGTGGTTGGCGAGGCCGGACTGTTGGTCCCACCAGGAGATGTCACGTCACTGGCGAGGGCCATGACGAAAGTTCTCACCGATAACGATCAAGCCATAAAGATGAGGGTGGCGGGCCTAAAACGAGCCGCGGGATTCTCTTGGGATAAATGCGCCCGGGAAACACTGGCGGCATATCAGGCGGCGTCTGCTAAATAAATGCATTACTTAATTATTGGCATAGCAGTCTTAATGGCTTCGTTCCGGCTGGGGAGCGCCCCTTTTTGGACCGATGAGATATTCAGTCTGCTTTTCGCCAGAGGTTCGCTCCATTCCCTGGTCGCGCAAGCGGCGGCGGATGTCCATCCCCCTTTCTACTTTTTCCTGCTCCACTGGTGGCTCAAAATGTTTGGAGAAAGTGAATTGGCAGTCAGAGCATTATCTCTTTTGCCGCTGGCGCTCTCTCTTTGGTTGATCTATCAGATTGCCTCATATGTTTTCAACCGCAAGGTCGCCCTGCTCACGGCCTTTCTCTGCGCTTTTTCACCGGTGATCGTCCTTTATTCCAGGATGGCACGATATTATTCTTTAGTCGCTTGTCTGATGTTGGCCGCGCTTTTTCTGCTAATGAAACTGCGGGGAAAGGAGACGTTCTTCCGCTGGGCGGCCTATCTGGCCGTGACGATCCTCCTTTTTTATACCGATTATCCCTCTTCCGCTTATTTGATCATTTTAAGTGGCGGTTTGCTCATTTACTTCGTTCTGGCTGAGAAAAAGGCTTCGACAATTATTTTTCGGTGGATAGGAATTATCGCGGTGTCCGTGCTTGCTTATCTTCCCTGGCTGACGAAAATGCTGGCCACGTCCGGGGCCATGTTCACTAAGCATGTCGATGTAGATCGCAACCTCGGGGCAACTGCCCTGGTTTTAAAGCTGATCTTTCCTTTGTATTCATTTATATTCGGCGAAACTCTTTTTCCCTGGCATTACCCCCTTATCGCCTTGGGTCTTTTAGCCTTTATCGCCTCGTTGATAATCGCTGTTTGCTATTGCCGGGAAAACAACAATAATGGACTGCCGATTACCGCTGGCCTGGTTGGCGGAACGGTGATCATCAATGCGCTTCTTTTGTCTTATTTTGCTAAAACGCACAGTTTTATCTATTATCCCCGGACGATTATTTTCGCGGTCTACTTACTGCTGATGCTGGTTGCCTGCGGAATTGTGGCCGGGGGAAAAAGAGTGGGGGCCGTTCTGCTGGTCGCGCTCTTGCTCGTCAATGGCTATTCACTTCTGAACGTTTCCCGGCTTCAGGAGTATTTCAATCCTTTCTACTTGATCCCTTGGAAGACCGTTGCTGGCGATATTATGCGGCAGGCGCGGACAACCGACCGTATCTTTTCAGATGACCCATCGCTCAAATATTACCTGAGATCGGCCGAGGATACGGCAGGACTGACGGAAATAATGAATAAGGATAAGGTTGAGCGATTCTG
>METM01000013.1:0-2049 GCA_001772335.1 candidate division WOR-1 bacterium RIFCSPHIGHO2_01_FULL_53_15 | reverse complement strand
AGGCAAAACTGCAAAAAAGGCAATCTTATCTCTATAAGCTGACGGTGACGCTTTATTCAAAATAGCTTTACCTGCTATAAATAGTTCTGTTTTCTGCTGTTTATTTCTTCGCAGTCGCCGGCTTCGTCTTAAGGTTGTCCGGGATTGAAGTGGAGCGATTGAACCCGAACGCATACGCGCTGAACAAGAGTGAACTTGGAGCTGTGGTCATGACCAGGCGATCCAGCAGGGTCCCATCGAGCAGCCAGCGAAAGGTTCCACCGGACTCGAATTGGACGAAAACAGAAAGCAGTCCCAGGATCGTTATTATCAACAGATAGACCAAGGGTGGAGAGAAAGCCTGCCTGAAGAAAAAGATGAGCGAAAATATGAACAGGGGCCAGAGGAGATGCCAGTCGGCATATAAGAATAGCTTTCTGGAGAACGTGAACATTATTGTGGAGGTCCGTTCGAACAGGCCGGGAGTTGGCTGAAAAGTGTCGATTGCGGTCGCTGCTGGTCGATGTGAGCTTAATGAAGTTAAGATTCCAATCGTGGTTCTAAAACCACCCTGAACAAGCACCGGAATGGCAAGAAGAAACAACAGCGACAACCCAAGGGCGAGAGATCGGAGTGTTCTCTTAGTTAAAGCGTTCTTTAGATTGAAAAGAAATATGAACAGGATGAAGATGTCAATAGCCGTCAGGATCAGCCCGGCCTTTTTTGCCCAGATCGAAAGGGCTAAAAAAATCAGTGCAAGAGGAAGAAAAGTGCCGTTGGTTTCCTTTTCCTGGTCAAATTCTTTCAGGAACAAAAATAAATAAAATGTCCCGACCGAATAATAAAAAGTGACCGGGAAATCGGAATAAGCGGTCCCGATATGATAGAGGAGAAAAGGCAGAGTGGCCAGTAAAAACGTGAATAATAAGCTGAACCATCTAAGGAAAAATCTTTTTAAGGCCGAATAGAAGATGATTATCAGGCAGAGAAATAATGCCGGCGTGATTATCTTAAAAAGGGCGTCATCGATCCTGCCCAGGCCGATGAATGCCCAGCCCTGCATGAGAAAAGGCAAGGGTGGCTTATCGCTTAGAAATTGTTTCAGGTATGGGTCGAAGAAGTTGCCGGTGTAATAAATCCCTTTACCGACGATGGAATAATAGAGGAACGCATCGACATCGACCAGCGGCTTGGCCAGGGCGGTAAAAAAGGCGTAAATAACTTTGAGGCCGATCAGGCCGAGCAGTAAACTTTCGAACCAATTAAATTTCAAATCTTTAAAAATAAAAGCTGACTTCATCTCACTGACCGACAGGCAGAACGTCTTTGATGCAATAAGATAGATCGAGATCAAGGCAATGATGATAAATACAGCCGTTCCAATCACAGGCAGGTTTAATGGGAGTTTCGCCAGCGATAGCGCGTACATGAGGATCGCGAGAAGTCCCAGGCCGATCGAAAACGCAAGCGCTAATTTTTCCCAGAGTGAATATTGAGCGGCCTGTTTGCCCAGCAGCGCCGACAGCGCGAAAAGTCCGAGCAGGAACGGCACGCCGAGAACAATAATGATCATTTTATCCCTCTTGTTTTCAAAATATAGGCCTGGTCGCGGAATTTTTGCCAGCGAGTATATTTAGACGCGACCGCTGGTTCGACCGCCATGTCATAAACGACAAGATAATCGGCTTCGGTTGTGGAAATTTCCCTGGGATAAAGATAATATCTCGCCTTGATGTCGTTGTAGATCGGCGGGATGCGCATGTCGAATTTTGACCGCGGCGGGATATTTTTTTCGCAAAATTGGATGAACGGATAAAAATCGCCGGTATTGGCCAGCACGAGCTTTTCCTCGTGATTTTTGCCGACATATTTCCAATCGTCTTTAACCTGGAGCCAGTTATTGAACAACGAGCTGATCTCCAGCAGGCCCCAGAGAACGACCAAAACAATGAAGAGGGATCGGCCGCTTTGTGCCAGGACAATGTTGAATGACGGTTTCTTCTTGAGAGCGGCCCACTGCTTGGTTTCCCAGGCGACAATCACGACAGCAAAAATTATCAATAACCAATA
>METM01000012.1 GCA_001772335.1 candidate division WOR-1 bacterium RIFCSPHIGHO2_01_FULL_53_15 | reverse complement strand
TTGGCTTTCTGGAGAAGAACATTCAAACATTGTTTTCTGAACTTGTCTTCATCCGGCGTCGGAGTTGTCATCATGCCATTCAATGTTGAGATGCGTTTGGGCGTCTCAATCCGGCAGCACCGCTTTACTGCAGATCATGTGCGTTCCTGTGCGGATTGCATTGCTTCTGTCATATCCAGTACAGATTGTTCCGCTTCTCGCCAAGAACTCATAGCAGTCGTCTTCGCCACTCGCTGCGATGGCGTATCTTGAGGAGAAAGGACACACGCCATTCTCCGTGCGTACGGGGCAGAGGGAGCCAGCGTCCGATGCGTAGCATCCACAGAGGCATACCGGGGAAGCTCGGTGGTATGCCGATCCGTATTCTTCAATGTATGCAGGACCAGTTTCCTCAGTCTCAATGCTCTCTCGCATAGGTATCGTAGTTGCTCGTGATGGCTGGGATGGTACTGATGCTCGCTGTACACTTGAGCTTGGTGTCGTTCGGATGATAGATCGTGTTTTCGTCGTGAGCACTGCGCTCGTCGATGCAGCGCTCCCGGTGCTTACAGTCACGAGGAGGGCAAGTGTGGAAGCGGAGAACGCTGCGACGAGACGTTCATAGCGCTTAGAGTTGTGGCGATGTGCCATGGGAAGAAAATGAATTGGATATTGGTATTATTATATAATATTTATGCATAATATGCAAATATTGTAAATTTGGCATTACAGAGCCATATTTCTGATCTCTCTATCAGACTTTGATTCCAGGAACCGGAAACTGCAGGCAGAACGCCTTCACTTCTTCACCAAGGTTCTTCAAAGCGGCTGCATCGCTGCGCCGTTCAATGGCTGTGAGCATGAAGTCGGCGAGGATTTCCATGTCGCGCTCCTTCATGCCGCGCGTAGTGATTGCCGGCGTTCCTAGACGCACGCCCGAGGGGTCCATCGGCTTTCGCGTATCATTTGGGATCGAGTTTTTATTGAGAGTGATGCCGACAGAGTCGAGTACGGTTTCGACTTCGCCGCCGGCGATATTCCAGCTTTGGACGCAGTCGACGAGCATCAGGTGATTATCGGTGCCGTTGGTGATGAGCTTCGCGCCGCGTTCCATGAGATAATTGGCGAGGTGCTTAGAGTTCCGGATGATCTGCGCAGCATATTCCTTGAATTCTGGTCGCAACGCTTCACCGAAGGCTACGGCCTTTGCGGCAATCATCTGCATGATGGGACCGCCTTGGAAGCCCGGAAAGACGGACTTATCGATCTTTTTGCCGAACTCTGCATCTTTACTGAGGATCATGCCGCCGCGCGGACCACGGAGGGTTTTATGCGTCGTGGTTGTCACTACATCAAAGCCATAATCAAAAGGATTCTTCAGCGCTCCTCCCGCGATCAATCCGGCGATATGCGCCATGTCCATCACGGTGTACGCGCCGACCTCATCGGCGATCGCTTTCATCTTCGCGTAGTCGAGTTCGCGGGGGTATGCGGAAAATCCGCCAAGGAGAATCTTCGGTTTTTCCTTCTTCGCCATTGCGCGCATAGCGTCATAATCGATTTCACCGGTTTCGATGTCCTTCATGCCGTAGCGGACAAACCGGAAGATCTTGGTCAGGTACGTGACCGGGTGCCCGTGGCTCAGGTGCCCTCCATGGCTCAAATCCATCCCCAAGACGCAATCGCCCGGTTCCAAAAGCGCAAAGTACATCGCGACGTTTGCGGGGCATCCTGCATGCGGCTGGACGTTGGCGTGGCCGCAGCGGAAAAGCTGCTTGGCGCGATCGATTGCGAGTGTCTCCACCTGATCGGTGAATTCCTGTCCGCCGTAGTAGCGCTTGCCCGGGTAGCCTTCGGAATATTTATTATTGAACACCGTTCCCATGGTTTCCATCACTGCGGGCGAAATGTAGTTTTCGGATGCGATGAGCTCAACGCCCTCAGCTTGCCGCTTCATCTCGCCAACGAGCGCAGAGTAGACGGCGGGGTCGGTGGTGCGGAGATCGTTGTAGGGGAACATAGGGGACACAAAGATACAAGATGCAAGATACAAGATACAAACAAAATCGAAGTTCCAAGATCAAATGATGTGCGCAAGGGTTTTGGATATTGTTGATTGTATCTTGTTTGTATCTTGTTTCTTGCATCTTCAGCATTCGTTGATTCCTCTCGCTGTCGCCACTGCATCCATCTTCTGATCATGCGATTCCACGGGAACGCTATCGACGATCTGGAATTCCAGTGCAACACCGATCAATCGCAACGGAATACCTTTTTCGCGTTGCTCTACAATCCACTTGTCGTAGCCGCCGTTGCCACGGCCCAAACGATTCCCCTTGGCATCGAAGGCGCGGCCGGGGATGAGAATAGTCAGACGATTTGCGATTTGCGATTGATGATTTGCGATTGGGGCGGCAGTAGATGGAGGCTCGAGCGTTCCGAGTTTCCCGCGCACAAGTGTTGAGAGATTCGAAGCTTTCCGGAAGATCAGAGTTCCATCAAAGCAGGGAAGATAGAGAGGATCTTTACGATGGAGGACTTCTTCCAGAAACGGCGTGATATCGGGTTCGGAGCGCATGGGGAAAAAGGCACAGATGGGTGTTCCTTCGGGGATTCCTTCTGTGAGCCTGCGGCAGAGAGAACGGCTTTCGGCGGAGCGCTCATTTTCCTTCAGGTGTTTGAGGCGTTCGTCGATGGAAGTTCGCAGTTGGGATTTTTGGTCGGAGAGATGCATGAAAAGAGTATACGAGTAAACGAGTATATGAGTATACGAGGTATGATTTTATGAGTAACAGCCGCCTCGTACACTCATATATTCGTACACTCATATACTCGTACACTCATATACTCAAAAGATCTCCGCCGCCGCCTCCGCCAAATTCACTGCTTCCTGCAAAGGTTCTTCCTTCGTGGGATCTTTTTGCCCGTCGAGCACGCACTCGAGGCGCATCTGACGCTTAAAAATATTTGCGAGAATATCCTCGATCTTGCGGCTGGCTTCCGTCGATGCGACTTTTTCCTTGTGGAAAGAAGAGGGGAATCCCAGAGTGATCTTTCCGCCATCCACAGCAGTGATCCGACCGTTTTTGAGAGACATCTTCACCGAAGGAGGAGTCGTCGCATTGACGACTTCTCCCCAGAATTCCTGAACGGAGTCCATGGTGACTTCGGGCGCTTCGATGGTGGCTGCAATGGGTTTCGAAGTTGGATCTTCCACATTTTTGGATGTTACTGAAGAATTCTGGCCCGTTGTTTCCACGTGATCCTCGCTTGGCAGGCGGGACGCCTGCGTTACAGACTTCGGGGATGCCTGCATAACGGGCTTCTTTTCCTCGTGCCTGGGAGAGGCAGATCCTGATGATGCAGTTCCGTTGCAGAGCGAGAGCAGAGCGGATTCCAGGATCAATCCAGGCACCGGTGCGATGCGCACATCGCGGATGGCATGGAGGAGGGCATCCATCATGGCAAGAGAGCGGTCGATCGGCTCTTTGCGTTCGATTGCGCCGTGCATTTGTGTGCGCAGAGCGCCAAGAATCTGACGCAGGAAACCGTCGAGCGGCACACCGGTTTCTTCCACGCGGCGGACAATCGCAATGATCAATTGTGCGTCGCAGGCGGCTACTCCAGCGAGTACTGCTTGCACCTCCTCCTCCCCGGTGCCGCCAATGCGCTCCAGAACGTCATCCACGGTAATTTTAGGCAGAGATCGCATCTGATCCAGCAGGGAAATGGCGTCTCTGAGCGCGCCGCCGCTGTGGCGGGCGATGGTGCGGACAGCCTCGCGATCGATCGTCATGCGCTCCTGATCCGCGATGTACTGTAACCGACGCACGATGTCTTCCTCTCGGATACTGCGGAACGGAAAGCATTGGCAGCGTGATTGAATCGTCGCTGGAATTTTCTGGAGTTCTGTCGTTGCGAGGATGAAGTACGCGTACGGCGGCGGTTCCTCAAGTGTCTTCAGAAGAGCGTTAAAGGCCTCCTTCGAGAGCATGTGGACTTCATCGATGATGTAGACCTTTGCGCCAGCAGCCACCGGAGAAAACTGGATTTTCTCGATCAGGTCGCGGATGTTGTCTATGCCTCTGTTACTTGCCGCATCGATCTCCAGAAGATCGACGATGGTGCCCTCTTCCACTCCCTTGATGATCTGCTGCTGGATTTTTTCATCTTCGATGCCGCGGATCATGATGATTTTCGCGAGGATCCGGGCAACGGATGTCTTGCCCGTTCCCCGTCCTCCTGCAAAGAGATATGCATGCGACAACTTCTCTTGCTTGGCGGCCTGCTCGAGGGTCGTCACAACGTGTTCCTGACCAACGACGTCAGCGAAGGAGAGAGGGCGGTATTTGCGGTAGAGGGACATGGGAGAACAGTATAGCGCCTTCACTGCATTGTCTCTATCATTCCGGCATCCATTCCTCACTTACTCATGAAGCGACTCCTCCCCATTGCTATCTCTCTTATTGTTCTTGCTGCCTGTACGGATACAACAGGTCTTTCGGAGAAATCTTCGCGAGGCCCCAGGGGGAATCCCCAAGCAGCAGTGACGGTTGCGGAATTTGCCGACTTGCAGTGTCCGGCTTGCCAAGCCGCACATGCGCAGATCACGACTCCGCTTCTGGCGAAGTACGGCGCGCAGATCCGTTTTGAATTCAAGCACTTCCCGCTCCGGTCTTTGCACCGTTACGCACTGGAAGCTGCGATGGCTGCGGAGTGCGCTGCGGATCAGGGGAAGTTTTGGGAGTATGTTGACATGGTCTACGCCGAACAGAAGAAACTCGATATCGAGCAGCTTTCCGTCTGGGCAAAGGCCCTCGGACTGGATCAAGATCTCTTTGGTCGTTGCATGAAGACGAAGATCAAGCGTGGCACCGTTCTTGCAGATTACGAAGAGGGTCAAGGACTCGGTGTGACTGGCACTCCCACGTACTTCGTCAACGGCAAGAAAGAGGAGAGCGGCTTCGATACGCTCTCGGCGGCGATTGAAGAGGCGCTCGGTGGGGTGATGCAGAGATTGTAGAGACGTCACGGCGTGACGTCTCTATTTCCCCAGCTGCGCAAACGAATGCAACCTGCCCAGATCTTTGTCCCACAGTACCACCGTGCGGTAGAGAAGCGGATTATCTACGGCGGGAACGGTGTAGGTCTGGGCGCCGTACGCGGATTGCAGCGGACCTAAGTTCATCGCGGTTTCATCGGGAAAGGCGGCGTCACGCGGATCCACAACGGTCGTGAGGTAGATATGGAGCGAAGGAAGGGGATCGATTTCAAAGAGGGGACCGAAGTAGAGCAGATCATCCACATAGAGAATGTCTCCTTTCGCATATTCGCCAAGGGAAATCAGATTTCCCTGCGTCCCTTCGCGCTGCGCAGCCCGCGCGCTGCGCGAGACTTCCAGCCAGTGTTTGCGCTGCTCGTCGACGAACGCCTTTTTTCCGGCGTCTTCCATGATGGGGTCTTTCACGATATCCAGCTCTACAAGCCGATCGACCATGCTCTCCGCGTAGCGTTCGGCGAAGAGGGGATTTTCGAGCCGTTGCTTAATACTGGTGACGTCGTTTGTGCTTGCGCAGCTTGCAAGGGAGATAACGGCGAGAAGACCGGCAGTGTTTGATGCGAATTTCTGCATAGAGTGCATATGGTAAACAGTTTTTTGCACGATGCAACCATTCTCTGGTTCTCTTATGCAGATTGCGAATAGAGAGGAGCCGCGCTTCGGGAAGGCTGAGTGACATCTTTTGCCGGTGTTGTTTTTTGTTCATCGATTCTGCGCACGCAGCTCATGATGCGGGGGAACACGTCGCGGAGGACATAGGCATGAGTCTCGTAGTCTACTCCCTTAGGAATGAGCGTCGTCCAGTACTTGAAGGCGTAGTTGTCCTTCCCCGTCGTGATATCTTCCGTGAGACTCTCATGCATATCGTTTGTGTAGTGGAGCAATTGCGGAGCCCATTCTCCTTGTTGGTATTTGCGAACCACCGCGCGCCCATGACGCGTATTCATATTCTCATATCCTTTGCCGTGTCCTTCCTTGAGCACTTTCTGCGTGTCGCCTTCGGAGCGCTGTCGGAGAATTTCTTCCTTCTGATCGTCGAGATAACCGTGTTGTCTACACCAGACGCGGTTGTACCAGAGGGATTTGAGGCACCTGGTCACGCTTTCCCCCCGCGCGATGGCTGAGCGGAAGAGCGGCTGCACCATTGCTGGAACCTGCGCGAGGAGCATTTCGAGTTCGATCTTCGGATCAACACTTTCCACAGGATTTTTTCCGCCATGCTCGGATTTTTGCCTTTGCAGATACTCCTCCAGCGATGCGACTCTCTGCAGATCTGACGGAGAGAGATCCAGGGAGTGGGCACGTCGGATCAAGTACTGCGCCGAGTTCCAGTCCTTGGAATCGATTTCGCGGCGGATGTCGAGAATGAGAGGATGAATGGCGGCGAGCTGCGTATCTTTCATGCGATACTCGGCTTCCGCCAGATACGCGATGCGACTGTCAAAATGCATATCGAGAAATTTCTTTTTCGAGATGAAGCTGAAACTCGGAGGCTTCCCTTCTTTTTTGACCCGGGCTTCGAGCTTGTCAAACTCGTCGGAGACGATGCGCCATTTTATAATGAGATCTGGGAGAGGCGATTTGCCTTTCCCCATGACGAATTCCTCGATCTTTTTGGGATCGGCGTTGCTCTCGAAGATGCGCCGCAACCACGTGCCGATCTTCGCTTTTGAGAGCGCATCGTCAGCGACGGCTTGGTTGAGCATTTTCTTAGCTTGGTCATAAAGGTCTTTGCGGTTGGTGCGATAGGCCGCAAGAACGGCGAGTGCTTTGTCCACGGCACCGCGGCGGAAGCCGAAGTGCATGTCTCGAAATCCATGCGCATCGACGACCGCGACTTCGGGAATATCTTTGGGGTTGATACCGCGTTCGTTGCAGATTTTTTGCACCTTGTCCGTATCTTCCTGGAGCTTCTCCCAGTTGCGGTAGTACTCCGGGAACTTCTGGGTGAGGAATTGCTCTTTTTTCCAGTGGTGCACGTTGGGATCCTTCAGGCGGTCCATCCATTTGTCCGCGCTGGATTTGGAGATCCACTTCTTGTAAACGGCATGCTCGATCTGGGTGATGAACTGTTCCTCCTGCATGTGGAGCTTCTCGACTAGATCCGGCAAGTAGTGTGTGATCGTACTGCGCACGTCTTCGATGCGTTCCTCATAGGTATGTTTCCCGCGCTGGAGCCACATGCTTTCATTGAAGAGCGAAGAGGTGAACTCTCGCACGTCGACATCCGAGATCATGGATGTTTGTACCGTGGCATTGCGGTAAGCCGCATTTGCATCCCGGACGATGGATTGGAACAATTCTCTTCCGGCTTCCTGACCGTCTTCTTCTCTATACCCCTTCAAACGGGATGGTGATTCGGTATAGGCCGATAATCCTCGGGCTGCCATGCGCACATTCTCCTTTTCTTAGGAGGCAAGTGCAATTTTTCTGGATGGATTTCATTTTATGGTGGTACATGGTTCAGGGGCACCGTTGGTGTGTCTCTCCCGTCGTATTGGAGACGCAACAGCGTTGCGTCTCTATACGGTGGATTTTGTCCTTTCCTCTGAGCGGGTTCCTCTTTAGTCTACGTACATGATTCTCTCCGATCGTGACATCAAAGCCGCCGTCGCTTCCGGCAGAGTGAAGATCACGTTGAGTGGTGTGCTTTCTCCGGAAGAGACGCAGGCAGAACTCTTCACCCGCATCCACGCATCGTCTCTTGATCTTCGGCTCGGTCCCACGTTCAAGAGACGATGCGTGGATGCGGGTGAA
>METM01000011.1:29494-34487 GCA_001772335.1 candidate division WOR-1 bacterium RIFCSPHIGHO2_01_FULL_53_15 | reverse complement strand
CACCTCCTTTGAAGGCCTAAATTATATCGCGCTTTCCATCTTATTTTGGCCTAGAAAGTGGTCCAGTTTTCCCCGAGCATTATAAAGATCATCGCGAATTATCCCTAAATATCAATCACGTATCTATTCCCGAATCCCTCGAATTCCTCGCAAAATATTTAATAATTCGAGAAACATTCGTCCAATTCGAGAAGTAAATTAGTGATAAATATTTCGGGAAATTCGTGAAGAAAAAAATAGTGATAAAAATTCGAGAAAAATATTTCACATGCACTTTGATAATTAGATAAGGAGAATTGACGCGAGACCGACCTGGAATTAATGGCCAATTTAATGACCGGTTAACTCCTTAGAAAGGAGGTGATCCAGCCACACCTTCCGGTACGGCTACCTTGTTACGACTTCACCCCAGTCACCAGCGCCACCCTGGGCCCCGGCGAACCGGAGACTTTAGGTGTTTCTGGCTTCCATGGTGTGACGGGCGGTGTGTACAAGGCCCGAGAACGTATTCACCGCAGCACGCTGATCTGCGGTTACTAGCGATTCCAGCTTCATGAAGGCGAATTGCAGCCTTCAATCCGAACTGAGCGGCGCTTTTTGAGATTTGCTCTTCCTCGCGGAATTGCATCCCTTTGTACGCCGCATTGTAGCACGTGTGTGGCCCTGGGCATAAAGGCCATGATGACTTGACCTCATCCCCACCTTCCTCCCCTTCATCAGGGGCAGTTTCGCCAGAGTGACCGACTTTACGCTGTCAACTGGCAATGGGGGTTGCGTTCGTTGTTGGACTTAACCAAACATCTCACGACACGAACTGACGACAGCCATGCAGCACCTGTGAAGGCTTCCGGATTGCTCCGGATCGTTCCCCTTTCGGTTCACTACCACCAACATGTCAAGCCCAGGTAAGGTTGTTCGCGTAGCATCGAATTAAACCACATGCTCCACCGCTTGTGCGGGCCCCCGTCAATTCTTTTGAGTTTTAATCTTGCGATCGTAATCCCCAGGCGGTTCATTTAACGCGTTAGCTGCGGCACTAAAGGGGTCGATACCTTTAACACCCAATGAACATCGTTTAGGGCCAGGACTACCGGGGTATCTAATCCCGTTTGCTCCCCTGGCTTTCGCGCCTCAGCGTCAGAAGTGGCCCAGAAAACCGCCTTCGCCACTGGTGTTCCTTACGATATCTACGCATTTCACCGCTACACCGTAAGTTCCGTTTTCCTCTACCACTCTCTAGCCCGACAGTATCGAATGCGGCTGCAGGTTAAGCCTGCAGATTTAACATCCGACTTAGCGGGCCGCCTACGCGCCCTTTACGCCCAATAATTCCGGACAACGCTTGGCCCCTACGTATTACCGCGGCTGCTGGCACGTAGTTAGCCGGGCCTTCCTCTGTGGGTACCGTCAATATCTTCCCCACTGACAGTGCTTTACATCCCGAAGGACTTCATCGCACACACGGCGTCGCTCCGTCAGGCTTTCGCCCATTGCGGAAAATTCCTCACTGCTGCCTCCCGTAGGAGTAGGGACCGTGTCTCAGTTCCCTTGTGACTGGTCGTCCTCTCAGACCAGCTACCCGTCATTGCCTTGGTGGGCCGTTACCCCGCCAACTAGCTGATAGGACGCAAGCCCGTCTCAAAGCCCATTGCTGGGTTTACTCCGGGAAACATTCATTCCCCGGAACACATCCGGAATTAGCCAATCTTTCGACTGGTTGTGCCGGTCTTTGAGGTAGGTTACTTACGTGTTACTCACCCGTTTGCCACTCCCCTTGCGGGGCGTTCGACTTGCATGTGTTAGGCACGCCGCCAGCGTTCATCCTGAGCCAAGATCAAACTCTCAATTAAGTTTGATTTGCTCTAATTATCAATCTGTAAACTTGTAAACTTTCAAAAATTGTTGCGAGACCTCGCATCAATCTCCAATATCTAATTATCAAAGTACTTGTCCATTAGGAAAGAAGTAACGAGAATAGGGTAATGGGTAATGCGAATAAAATTCACGTTACGCGTATCGCGTTACTCTATTCTGGAAAGCCTCTGGAGGGGAAAACAAAAGTACAAGCCGGTTTCCGGCGACCGAAACGAGACAACTACCCTCCTTCCTTTCGGTGATGTTAATTATATTACAACAGGCCCGGACTTGTCAAGTGTTTTTTGGGACTTGACAAATCATAACCCATAGTATACATTTGTATACTGCTCGGAATATCAGGTTATCGGGTTATCAGAAGATCAGGAGGTAAATATGAGCATAAATGAAAGGCAGAACAAAATATTCCAGTTCGTGACCGAGTACATTAATAATAAGGGGTTTGCTCCGTCGATCAGGGAGATCTGCAAAGCCATGGGGTTTGCTTCACCCCGCGCCGCGCAGAAGCACCTTGAGGCGCTGGAGGCCGCCGGTTATCTTGAGCGGCAATCCACTCCCCGCTCGATCAAGATAGTGCACGACCAGCTCGAAGCCTTTGCCCGAACGGTCGCCCTTCCCTTTCTCGGCTACATCGCCGCTGGCGCACCCATCGAAGTTGTCGAACAGCGCGAAGAGATGGCGGTGCCCACGGCACTCGTCGGCCGCAAACCCTGCTACATATTACAGGTTAAAGGCAACAGCATGATCGAGGATCATATTTTGAACGGCGATTTCATTGTGGTTGAGAGATGCGAAACAGCCGATGACGGCGAAGTCGTCGTCGCCCTCATCAACCGCTCCGAAGCGACTTTAAAGCGGCTCTACCGCGAACCGAATCGCGTGCGCCTCGAGCCGGCCAATTCAACCATGAAACCAATTTACGTTAAAGACGTGGCGGTACAGGGGAAAGTCAGGGGATTGTTTAGGAGGTTTTAGGATAGTAACGGGTAACGGGATACGAGTAACGTGAGGTGCTTCTCATTACTCGTTACCCGTTACTCTATTCTTATTTTTCATGGAACTCAACATAACAATTAAAGTCGCCGCTGTCTTCGAGGGAGACAAAGTTCTCCCCAGATGGTTCGTTTGGGAAAACCGCAAATATGACGTCAGGGAAATCAATTATACCTGGAACGACCGGCAGGGCGCCGAAGACCTGCGCTGGTTCTCCGTTACCGACGGCGCCAACAGCTACGAGCTGGCCTTTAACGCCAAACGGCTGGTCTGGAAGTTGAAGAAAGTTTACGGGTAAAAGAGAAGCATGTTTCAATTAACAAATACGAGATTTTTAAAATATTTCCCGAAGGAACGGAATGGGTTGCATATTGTTTATGAATGCTTTACTTTCATTAATTTCTTCAGGCTGCTTTTAAAAAATGGTCTTGACCATGAAAATGCCATGGATTTCATGATTGCGAATTGTTCGTTCAGTGCCGTTGTCTGGCAGGAATACATTCATAACTATCGATACCGGAGATTGTCCGCCGAAGATGCAATACATCCAGAAATAGCGGCCAGCAAAGCCATTTTAATCAATGATATGCTGGAGATTGCCAGAAGAGCCAGCAAATCCAAATGTCGCAAGTTGAATAAAAGCAATAAGGGGAAATGAATATAGGGGGTACAATTTAGGCGATTTAATATTTTTCCCTCTTCATAATTTATTTTGCTAGACTAACATAATATCTCTTGCTAGTATAACAGCATGAGACCGGTTAGGAATACGACGGTATTTGCAGATTTTTTGATTTAAGCGTTTTTTGAGTGTTTTAGCGGCGATTTATCTGTTTTTTCTTTCTTTCACCTCCTAAATTTCAATAACCAGACAAATCGCTCCCTTGGGGCGGCCTATGCCGCCGTTTCCGTAGGCAATGGCACAGCAAAAATCTTTTTGAGATTGTACGCCATGTAAGTCAGCAAAGATTGGGCATGTGTCTTAAGCTCGCCCCAGTACCGCGATCTTTTCAGGCGATAACTGCGCTTGCCAACGGCAAAAGGCACCTCGACCATACAGCGCATGCTCCGGGCGTAAACATAATCATCGTTACTTTCTTTCCACTTCTTCTCAAAATCCTGATTGTCTTTGGGAATAACAAAATCGATAAGGCCAAGATCAAAGATTTCTTTTGCTCTGCCGCCATAGGCTTTGTCACCCGTGATCGCCAGAAAGCTTTCCTGGAGCAAGGCTTTGCCTAAAGCCAGTAAGTCCGGGAAAGGCTTGACGTCGTGGACATTAGCCGGGGTGGTGAGCGCCGCGACGACCAGCCCTGATTGGACATCGGTAATTTGATGGGATTTGTAGCCATAGAATTTCTTTTCTCCTTTGGCGCCGAAGGCGGCATCTTTGTCCGGGCTGTTCCGGTCAATGTAATCCTTGTCATTTTCGTCTTCTTTCTTCTTCGCCCAGCGGGAAAGGTTGACCTTTGCTTCGATCACGGTCGAATCAGCGGCGCCCAGGCAATCTTTAAGAAAGCCCTTTTCCTGGGCGTAAAGGACGATTCGATGGAAGAATTTGTCAAAGACACTTTTCTCGACAAGTATGTTTCGGAATACAACAATGGTGGAGCGATCGGGCAGCTGATCATCAAAAGAAACATTGAGGAAAAAACGGAAAAGGATGTGGAGATTGATAAGTTCTTCAAGCTGGTAGTCGGAATTAAGTTGCATTGCCTCCTTGAGGAAAAGTATCTTAAACATCAAGACCGGATCAAAGGCGTGCTGGCCGGTTTTGCTGTAGTAATCTTTGACTTCCTCACGGATGAAAGACCAGTCGAAATCGGATAGTTTAACCAGAATATGGGACGCGTAATTAGCCCTGACGTTTTTCGCGAATTCAGCCTCGAACAGATTGCCGCCGAAACCTTTCAACTCTTTGAACATAAGACACCCCCTGATAAAGATGCTTCTATTGTAGCAAACGACTGAAAAGCTGAAGTTTAAACGGGGCAAGCAGCTGAGCTCAACCGTCTTTTTTGGACAAAAACCTCAAAAAAGATTTTTGTCATAATAGAATGACGGCTGGATATTATCTAAAGGCAAGATAAAGTCGGGGTTGAGCTCGGGGGGCTTGACAAGGTAT
>METM01000011.1:0-29462 GCA_001772335.1 candidate division WOR-1 bacterium RIFCSPHIGHO2_01_FULL_53_15 | reverse complement strand
GGGGCCAATTGCTAACTAGTCTCAGCATGAGATATTATGTTCTTACAACTGTCAAGTTTGCCAATGAATGCATTGAAAACGGCGTTTATGGGGCTACTAATTCTAATTGGCTGGCCAATATTGAGCTGGGCGATTTTGTTTTCATCTCACAATTTAATTATAAAACACAAAACATTTATGGCCCATTTAAAGTCACGATGCCTCTCTTCTACGATAAAAGAATAATATTCCCTAGCCAAAAGTATTATTATAGGATTAAAGCTAAATTTAATGGATTAAAATATATACACGAAACGGATCTTTACCTGAATGGGATAGATTCCAGAAAAAGGGATTTTGCTTTTAGGCTTATCTGTTTATTGCAACAAAACAAACACTTGCATTCAATATGTCTCAATGATCAAGAGGGTGAATTTATATCGGATACCATTAAAAACTATGGCGATAACCTTGAATCAGTTAATAACGAGGGCTATACGCCGGAATATGATAAATTAAAAGTTAATCGGGAATTTATTGCTGAAAGAAACAAATTATATAAAAGGCAATTTTTTTCATCCGAAAGCGACTTAGAAGCGTTTATCATCATTTGCCTTAAAAATCAAAAGGGTGATACATATAATAGCTTAAATAATATTTTAAATATCCATTCCAGAAATGAAATTAACTATTCGACCATTTATAATCAATTTATTTTTGGCAACGCCTATCCTTCTGATATTGTAATTTTCAATGAAGCTAATACAAATATACTCGAGCTTAAAAGAACCCGGCTAGAAAAAGATATGATTCCTACAATTGAGAAGGAAATTGTTAAATATTGCACATATTGCCTCTATTCTGATCGCCTTAAAACAAATCAAACGCAAATCAATTTTTTTCTGCTTGTCTTAAAAGATAAGAATAATATTCGTCTTAAAAAATATTTTGAGGATTATTTTCAAAAAAGCATCGCTAATGTTTCTAAGTTCAATAAATATAATTTTATGATTATTGAGTATTATATTGAAAATCAAAATCTATTGTTTTGCATGACTTAATTGCTGTATCCGGTTATTTTTTTGCCCAATGGGTATACATTTGTATAATGAAACATAGAACAATATTACATATTGACATGAACTCTTTCTTCGCTTCGGTCGAGCAGGCGGCCAACCCCTTCCTGCGCGGCAAGCCGATCGTGGTCGGCGGCGGGATCGAAAAACATTCTGTCGTGGCCGCCGCCAGCTACGAAGCCAAGGCCCGGGGGATCAAGAACGCCATGTCGACCTGGGAAGCCAAACGACTTTGCCCTGAGATCATCATCGTGATCGGCGACATGAACAAATACATCCACACCTCAAAAGAGATCACCAGGATGCTTGTCCGCTATACCGACCTGGTCGAGATCTTCTCGATCGACGAAGCTTTTCTCGATGTCACGGACACCAAAGATAGATTTGGCGGAGAGATCGCCATCGCCAAATCGATCAAACAATGGATCAGGGAAAGGTTCCATCTCACCTGCAACATCGGCATCGGCCCCAACAAGCTGATGGCCAAGCTGGCCGGGGAGTTAAAAAAGCCCGACAGCCTGATCGTCCTGCGACCCGAAGATATCCCCGGCAAGATCGATAAGGTCAAGGTTTCCGAGCTCTGCGGCGTGGGCCAAAAACTGGAAATTTATCTCGCGCAAATGGGCATCAGAACTATCGGCGAACTCAACCGCTGCCCGAGGGAAAAGCTGGTCAAGCGCTTCGGCGCCGTCTCCGGCGAGCATCTCTGGCATATGGGCCAGGGCCTGGATAATTCTCCCATCCTCCCCTATTATCATGAAAGAGAAGCCAAATCGATGAGCCACGCCTATACTTTGCCGAGGTTCACCACCGACATGGGCGAGGTCAAAAACTATCTCCTGCGCCTGGCCGAGCAGGTCGGCCGCCGCCTGCGGCGCGATCGCTGTAAGGGGAACGTCGTCCACGCTTCGCTCGGCTTCGGCGATTACCAGTTCTGGGGAAAACAAAAAAAGCTTGAAGATTATTTGGATGATGGGTACGAGATATTCAAGATAGCGGAGAGAATATTGGATTTAGAAAGTAGAACGTGGAGCGTAGAACACAGGATAAGATTTGTTGGGGTTTCGGTCTCCAACCTCATTCATAACCTCGATCAGGTGAGCTTACTGCCGCAAAAAGAAGCGAACAAGAAAGTACTTAAAGCTGTCGACGAAATCAACGACCGCTTCGGCGAATTTACCGTTGAGCGGGCAGCGATCATGGGAACCGTGCTGCGGAAAAAGACAGGGATGGTTTCTTCAAGAAGTTATCGCTACGAATAAAATTGGAGCCGAGCGGAGTTGAACCGCTGACCTCCTGAATGCAAATCAGGCGTTCTACCAGCTGAACTACGGCCCCGTTTCGATTTTTTAAAAAAGCTCCCCGGGTAGGATTCGAACCTACGACCAAGTGATTAACAGTCACCTGCGCTACCACTGCGCTACCGGGGAATGCCTCGAATATTCTACCAATTATGGGAATTATGCGCAATATCGACCGATCACGAATGGCCTCTGGCGGCGTAATTAAAAGCGAAGAAATATTTGCGCCAGCTCCCGTCGGTTGATCTGTAGACGTTGTCGAATGCAAAATAGTCCGCCAGGGCCTCTCTCAACCTCAGCAATTCTTTTAACCTGGCAAAGTTCTTATTGATCGAAACGGTCAGGTCCAATAGTTCCAGAGCCCTTTCAAACGCCAGCTGACCGTACTCGGCATTGCGTTTTCCGCGCCAGTTGATAGCCCTTTCAACTTCACTGCCGACGTTCGCCAGCTGTTCAGCCAGCGTCAGCTTATGCCATCGTCCGGCGGCAAGTTCTTTGTGTTGAATATTCATGAGCCGATGAATTTATCCACTATCGTCAAGATCTTGTTTTTGATCTCGATGTCATCCACGCCTCGCGTGCGATTCCCTTGAGCCGGCTTCAAATTGATCATCGAATCGAATTCAACCCTCTCGCCTTTTTCCAGCTCGGGATAAATATTGATACCCCAGAGGTCCCGCTGCCTTGAGCCGCCCTCGATCAAAAGAGCTTCTTCGTCAGCGTGGAGCTCGCCGCCTATTGCCATTATTCCTTTTTCAATATCCACCACCGCTTTAACAAAGTTGCCGAAACCAGCCTGCGCCATTTTGTGAAGCGACTCAAGCAAGATCGGCTTTTTCAATAATTTCATATTACTTATTATAACATGGGTCCACACTTGTCCGCTCCCGACCATTTAGGTATAATAAAATCATGATCAAAAAGCTCGGCTTATTAATTTTGCTCACTATTGTCTTTTCCCTCCAAAGCCACAGTGATGGGGTCAAAAGCGCCGGCAACGGGTTTTCGTTAGCGCTTGCTTCCGATCAAGCGATCTACCGGGCTGGGGAGCCGGTCAAACTGAAGCTCGTCGCGACGAATAATAACAAGGCGGCTGTCAACCTCCTTTTCGGCTCGGGCCAAAGTTTTGATCTTGTTGTCACCGATAAAAATAGCAAAACGATCTGGAAATGGTCGCACGACAAAGTTTTTACCATGGCGGTCCGTGAGGTAGAGGTCGCGCCGCGCAAAACCCTTGAGTTCAGCGCCGTCTGGCCGCAGACCGATAACGAAGGTCGCCCGGTCACAAAAGGCAAATATTTTATAGCGGGACAACTGACTTCAGCCGCTCCGGCGGTTTCGAAGAAAAGGTCGATCATCATCAAATGACACATCACCGCCATTTCAAGCCTCGAGGCGCGCAAAACGACACAAGTCCCGACGCTGGGAATGACGGGACAAGCTGGAACAAGGTCGCCGGCTGGTATGACAAATTGGTCGGCGAGCGCGGTTCCGACTATCACGAGAAAGTCCTCCTCCCCGGCGCTTTGAGAATGCTGGCCCCGCAGAAAGGCGAAAAGGTCCTTGACGTCGGCTGCGGCCAGGGGGGTTTCAGCCGCGAGCTGGCGCGCTCCGGCGCCGACGTGACCGGCCTTGACTCCTCGGAGAAATTAATTAAGACCGCCAAGAGCCGCTCGGCCAATATTAAGTATTTCACCGCCGACGCGTCAAACCTGCGCATCCTCCAGAGCGGAAGTTTTGACGCCGCAAGCTGTATCATGGCGATCCAGAACATGGAGCCGCTCGATAAGGTCATCGGGGAGATGGCGCGCATTCTTAAAAATGACGGCCGCCTTCTCCTCGTCATGAGCCACCCCTGCTTCCGCATAGCCCGGCAAAGCGGCTGGGGCATTGATGAAAAGCGCAAACTTCAGTACCGAAGGGTCGACAGCTACATGACCGCGCAGAAGATCCCGATCCAGATGCATCCGGGCTCGGCGCCGGGCCTGCACACCTGGACTTTCCATCGCCCGCTCACTGAATATTTTAAACAATTAAATGCGCGGGATTTAGTCGTCACCCGGTTTGAGGAGTGGGTCTCGCACCGGCAAAGCAAACCCGGCTCAAGCTCGCGCATGGAAAACCGTGCGCGCGGCGAGATCCCGATGTTCCTCTCGCTTCTCGCGCGGAAAATGGTAAAATAACCCAATCATGAAGATCGCCGAACTGATCGGGCTTGACCCAACCGAAGAAAAATATTTAAAAGATGTTTCGGATGAAGAATTTTTCGGTTATCCGGCCCGGCCGCTGATCGAAGCGGAAAATATCCTGCTCGCCAAAACGCCGTCAATCGCTTATTTTTCGATGGAATACGGCCTCGCGCCCAGCATTTATCACACTTTCAAGACGGTCAATCCCATTATGAAGTCGAACATCCTTGCCGAGCACGAGGTCTTCTCCAACATGAAGGACATGGACTATTACCACCTCCTGCCGGTGCAAAAGATACTTGACCTGCCGATCTACAGCGGCGGCCTGGGCGTGCTGGCGGGCGACTCGCTCAAATCGGCCGCCGATGTCGGGCTCTCTCTGGTCGGCATTGGCATTCTCTGGAACAAGGGCTATTTCCGGCAAAAGTTTTGGTTCCGGGCGGGCGGCCAGGTGCCCGAAGCGATGTCGTGGGACCCACGCTCCTATCCCGGTCTCATTCCGCTGAAGCCGCGGCTCGACATCCAGTTGAGCGGCCAGAAACTGCATCTCAAATTGTGGAAATATTACGTCTATTCTTACGACAAAAAACATGTCGTCCCGCTCGTCCTGCTTGATTCGAACGTTCCCGAAAACCCGGAATATTTTCAGGAGCTGACCGACCAGCTCTACCGCTCGACGAACGGCTGGCTCAAGCTCTGCCAGCGAGCGATCCTGGGGATGGGCGGGGTCAAGGCGATCGAGGCGCTCGGTTATTCGGTCGATAAATATCACCTGAACGAAGGGCACGCCGCCCTCGCCTTCGTCGAAAAAGCCAAAACGCGGGAGCCGGAAAAACTTGGAAAACTCTTCGCTTATACCTGCCATACGCCGGTCGAGGCCGGCCATGACCGCTTCGACCTGCAGGAGCTCTCTGCCGCTCTGGGCGCCGAAGCGGCCGAGATCGTCAAAAGATTCGGCCGCGACGAGCGCAATCCTTCGCAGGCCAACCTGACCCAGCTTGCCATGAGCGTCAGTGAGCGCGTCAACGCCGTGGCGCAAAAGCACGGTGAAATTACGCGCCTGCAGTTTCCGCGCTTCAGGGACAAGATCGAGAGCATAACGAACGGCATCCACACCCATACCTGGCTCTCCGCGCCGATCAAAGACCTGCTTAATAAGCACAAAGAAAAGATCGGGGACTGGGAGAACGACCCGACGCTGTTAAGGAACGCCGGTAATCTAATGAATGACGCCGCTTTCCGCCGCGATCTCTGGAGCGCGCATATTGAGAACAAAAAAGCGCTGGCCCGCTTCCTCGAGTTCTGGTATTTCGACGAAAAAACCTTCACCGTCTGCTGGGCGCGCCGGATCGCTCCCTACAAACGGCCCACCCTGCTCCTCGAGGATCCCAACCGCCTGATCGAGATCGCCCGCCGGGTCGGACCCCTGCAGATCGTCATCGCCGGCAAGGCCCATCCCGCCGACGTCCCCGCCTCGATCCATCTTGACGCCATGCTTGAGAAAATCAATATGCTGAACGGCGAGAGAAAACTGATCCGGATCGCCTTCCTGGAAAATTACGACACCTATTTCGCCAAAAAGCTGACGAGCGGCTCCGACGTCTGGCTCAACAATCCCCTGCCGCCATTCGAAGCGTCGGGCACCAGCGGCATGAAAGCGATCTTGAACGGCGTCGTCCAGTTGAGCACCCTCGACGGCTGGGTCGTCGAGGCGGCCGACAAGAACATCGGCCGGATCTTCGGCTATGCGCCCCCGCCCGGCGAGATCGGCAGTGAATCCGACCTCAAGCTGGATCAGGACTCGAAAGAGCTTTATAAAAGTCTTGAGGAGATGGCCGCGCTCTATTACGCGACCGCTTACGGGAAAACGGCGATCGAGGACTCGCCCTGGCTGGAGATGATGATCAATTGCCTGAGCGAGAGCGGTTTCTTCAACACCCAGCGCATGATCCTCGAATATAAGGACCGGATCTGGCAGGCCTGATTTAGTGGGGATCTATTTTATCCAGAACATTCCGGTTCGGCGCCTGTAATCGATGAACTGCGCGCCGAAGGCCTTGGCCAGAAGTTTTTCCTCAAGGTAGGCCTCGAGCCAGATCATGGCCAGGATGAACATGCCAAAATAAAACGTGTAGACCGCCGCCCAAACCCACCACCAGCCGATAAAGACAAAAATCAGGCCGAGATAGATCGGATGCCGGACCAGATCATAGGGGCCGCTCGTCGCCAGCGCTTTCGGCTTTTCGCTCAAATAATCGAACGGGTTGCCGAGAACGCGCGCTGCCCAGGCGATTAAGGCAGCGCCCAGCAAAATGACGGCGGCGCCGGCGATTCGCCACCAGAAATAATCAAGCTCAAATCTCGGCTGTTCAAAAATGACCGGCAAAAGCGGCAGGAGGACGAAAATGCCGCCCCCGGCATAACGGTACCAGCCCAGGCTTTTTTGCGAATACGCCAGCCGAATCAAGATGAGGTTGATCGCGAAGATCAGGACCACGATGATTTGAATTATCACAGCTCTCCTCCTGCCGAATTTTCGATCAGTTAATATGATACTCCTATCCGGACCGAGTTGCAAACGCGGCTGATAACCGTCAAACTGGCGAAATTTCGCCGTTTTTACCCCCTGCGAGCGTGGCAATAAGATTGCTTGTCCTCCGCCAAAAGGAGGTGATTATAATGAGAGGTTTGAATAGATCGATTCTTGCCGGCAGGCTGACGGCCGACCCCGAAGTTCGCTACATGAACAATGAAACCGCGGTCACGCGCTTCTGTCTGGCCATCAATCGCGGCAGCAAGAGCAAAGGGACCGAAACAGTGGATTTCATCAATTGCGTCGCTTTCAGCGGATTGGCCAAGATCTGCGGCGAGTATTTGAAGAAAGGAAAGCTGGTGGCGGTGGAAGGCAGACTGCAGATCCGCTCTTACGAGAATAAGAAAGGGGAGAAACGGACGGCGACCGAGGTCGTGATCGACGAAATGCAGATGCTTGACTCCAAGTTTTACAGCGCGGCTACGGCGGCCAAAGCCAAAGAGCCGGAACTGGTTCAGGTCTAACGCTTTAGCCCCGGATGGCGTCCGGCTGTCCGGGGCTTTTTGGAGATTGGGGGATTGGGATATTGGGATTTGGAGATTGGGGAATTTGGATATTGGGATTCGGAGATTGGGGAATTTGGAGATTGGGGCTTGGAGATTGGGGAATTTGGATATTGGGAGGAACAAATGCCGACGTTTAGGGATTTGAGGATATGGCAGGATTCGATAAGATTGATGATGGAAATTCATAAGCTTTGCAGTCAGTTGCCAAGGGAAGAGAGGTTTCAATTGATCGATCAAGCCACCCGCTCCTCTTCATCTGTTCCGGACAATATCGCGGAGGGATACGCTTCTTACCATTACAAAGATAAAATCAATCGATTTTACGACAGCAGAAAAGAAGCCGCCGAAACTCAAAACCATGTCATCAAAATGGCAACAAAGAGATACATAAAACGAGAGACCGCTGAAAATTTGTTCAACGAATATTTAATCTTAATTAAAGGGATTAATGGCTATGTTAATTACCTGAAACGGAAAAGAGGGGATTTGAGATAGATTCGGGGATCGGGAGATTGGGAAACTGGGATTTGGAGATCGGGAAATTGGGATATTGGGATATGGAAATCAGGAGATTTGGGGATTAGGGATATAAAAACCGGTCGGACAGAATTTGCCAAATATTTTTCAAATATCTCAATCACCTAATTCCCCAACCCAAATATCCAAACCCCAATAATCACTTGAAAGATTACGCATAATAGAGTAAAATAATTACCGTTGAGATAGAAAATATGGGGGTGTTTTAAATGGGTGGAGTTGAAGGAATTGGGAGACCTCAATCAGCTGGATCAACACAAAAGCTATCAGTTTATGAAACGTTTAAACAATCAATTAACTTATTAAAAGGCGATGGATCAACCGGTGATTTGGCATTGGGCAATCAAATCCTCGCACAAATGCAAAACGCCGGATTATCTGTTAATGAAACTGAAAAGTTACTGAACTTATTCGCGGACAAGTTAACATCAGGCATCAGATAATATCTCGTAGAGGACGTTCCAGCGGCGCGGTTATCTAAAGTCAAACTGGGATTGTCCTGTAAATTCTATGATTCTTAATTGAATTATAATAATCCTTCGCCTAATCATTTTCTTTTCGTCCTAACTCCATATCACTAATTTCCAAATTCCAATCTCCAAATTCCCCAATCCCCAAACCCTAATTCCCTAATATCCCAATCCCCAAACCCCACTCCCCCAATTCCCCGATCCCCAAATATGATATAATTTCTTCCATGTTCAAAAAGCTAACCGTCTTGATGTTATTCGCGCTCTTTTGTTGCGGCTCGGCTTTCGCCGCCAGGACCATCAACCTGCCTGAACCGAAGATACTCGGCAAAATGTCGGTCGAGGAGTCGATCTTCCGGCGGCGGTCGGAGAGGACATTCTTGTCCAATGAACTGAACATGGAGCAAATATCTCAACTGTTGTGGGCGGCCCAGGGGATCACTGACAAAACCTGGGGTTTCCGCGCCGCGCCATCATCGGGCGCCCTCTATCCCCTCACCCTCTATATCATGAAAAGCGACGGCATCTTTAAATATATCCCTGACGGCCATAAGCTCTCTCAGGTTTCGGACCGGGACGCAAGGCCTTCGATCGTACGGGCCTCGCTCGGGCAGTCGTTTATCGGCGAGGCGCCGCTCGTCATTGTGATTGCCGGCAATTACCGGATCGTCGAAGCCAAATACGGCCAGCGCTCCTACCGGTATCTCAATATGGAGATCGGCCACGCCGCGGAAAACATCTGCCTGCAGGCCGTGGCCCTGGGGCTGGCCTCTGTCCCCGTCGGCGCTTTCTGGGACGATGTCGTGGCCAAAGCGCTGGACCTGCCCGAGACGCAGGACCCTTTTTATCTTATCCCCGTCGGCTATCTTAGATCCGGTTCATAAAAGACGATGAAAAAGAGCCGGCTCGACTTCATTCGTCTGCTCGCGATCATGACCGTTGCGGCCGGCCTTCTTTTCTTTTACGCCAATCTTTTCGTCCCCGGCTCGATCCCAAAATTTCTGCGGATCGGCGTCAGCCGCCGCCCAGTCAACATCTTATTATTGGGCACGGACCTCCAATTCAGCGCGAAGACCGGCAAACCGCTGGCCTCGGAGAGCCGCACCGACAGCATCATCCTGATGCGCGTCGACTCGATCCGCCAGCGGATCGTTCTTCTCTCCATTCCGCGCGACAGTTTCGTCGACATCCCCGGCTATGGCTACAATAAGATAAACGCGGCTAACGTCTTCGGCGGGGTCAAACTGACAAAAAAAACCCTTGAGCGCCTGACGGGCAAACACATCGATTATTACATCAAGGTCAATCCTTCGGCCGTCGTCAAGCTGGTCAACCTGATCGGCGGGGTGACGATCTATATCGACAAAGACATGACATACGTCGACCGGGCGCAGAATTTATATATCAATCTGAAGCAGGGCCGGCGCCGGCTCTCCGGCGACGAGGCGCAGGACTACATGCGCTTCCGACATGACGCGACTGGCGATATCGGCCGGATCGAGCGCCAGCAAAAATTTCTCCAGACGCTCTTCATGGATTTTGCCAAACCGACCAACCTCCTCAAAGCGCCGCTGGCGATCGAGATCGCCCTCTCGCATATCGAGACCGACCTCTCGCTCTCCAAACTGATCCGGCTGGTCAATTTCGCGCGGATGGTCTCAAGGTCGAATATCCTGACCATGACCGCGACCGGCGAGGTGAGCGAGACAAGCTACGCCGGCTCGATCATTGTGCCGAACAAGCGTCAAATAGAGGGTCTAGTCAGAGATTATTTTTGATCTATGGCCGCGATGTAAGGCAGGTTGCGGTATTTTTCGCCGAAGTCAAGCCCGTAACCGACGATAAATTTGTCGGGCAGCTTAAAGCCGCTGTAATCGACCGCTACTTTGACCTTTCGGCGCGAAGGTTTGTCAAGCAAAGCGCAGATCCTGACCGAAGCCGGTTTCTTGTTGGCAAGAAAGCGCAGTAAATAGTCGAGCGTGTAGCCGTAGTCGATGACATCCTCAACGATCAGGACGTGCTTGTCAACGATCGGCAGGTCAATGTCCTTCCTGATCTTGATGACCCCCGACGAAACTGTCCCCGCGCCGTAGCTTGAGAGCTGGATAAAATCAAGAGAAACCGGGATCGTGAGCTCGCGCATGAGATCCGAGAGAAAAACAAAGGCGCCCTTCAAGACGCCGATCAGGACAAGGTCTTTGCCTTTATAATCTTTGGAGATCCGCCGGGCGAGCAGCGCGATCATTTTCTTGAGCCGCGAGCCGGGGATCAGGACCTTGAGTTTTTCCATTACTCGAAGAGATCGACAATTTTTTGCTTGACCGGATCGAACAGCCCTTTTTCGGTCAAGCGCAGCTGCGGGATCGGCGCCGCCGTCAGAAATGCCAGGACGGCAAACGGCGCGGCCAGCCGGCAACCCAGCCCGGCGGCCGATTCGGCCAAGACCCTCGTTTTTTCCGCGGCCAGCTCGGCGGCGTTTTCTGATCTTTTAACCTCAAGCGGCAGTTTGAGCTCGGCCATGATCATGCCGCCGGCCACGACCACGATCCCGCCGCCCAGCTGGGCCACGCGGCGGACGGCCGAAGCAAGATCCTCGTCGCTCTTGCCGACTCCGATGATCAGGCCCGGCTCGATCGAGAGCGATTGCGCGACCGCCCCTTTGGTGAGGCCGACGCCCTTAACGAAGCCGAGGCCGATATCGCCGGACCCTTTCTCGCTCTCGACCGCGACCAACTTTAAAACATCCCGCTCGACATCCGAGCCGGTATATTTTATCACCGCGTCGCGGGTCAAAAGGCCGTCTGGCGCGAGCTCGATCACTCTCACGTATTTCTTTGTCCGCTTGAGCCGCAGGTCCTCGACTTCAAAGTGCTTGATCTTCATAATTTGTTGAAAGTATATACCAATGCTATAATATTTTCAATGAAGAACAGGCACTGGCCCGCGGCTCTCGCTTCATTTTTGATCGTCGGTCTCGGCCAGATCATCAAAGGGGAAGGCGACAAAGGGCTTAAACTGATGCTGACTTTTTATTTCGCCCTGCCGGCCGTTGTCTATATCGCCCTGCTCTTGAACGGTTTCTTTTTTCTTATTGTCCTCGGACTCTTGATGATCGCGGGGATCGTCCTCTGGGGCTACAACATCTGGGACGCATTAAATCATGAACCATAGATCTTTTAAGCTCGTTACGCTCTTCAATATCCCGGTCGAGATCAATTATTCATGGTTTATTATCCTCGGCCTGGTCATCTTTTCCCTGGCCCGCGGCTATTTCCCCGCGACCGACCCGGAACTGCCGGAAGCGGCGCACTGGCTGATGGCGGCCCTGGCCGCGATCCTGCTCTTCGCCTCTCTCCTGGCGCACGAGTTCTCGCATTCGCTGGTCGCCATGCGCAACAACCTGCCGATCCACGGCATCACGCTCTTTGTCTTCGGCGGCGTGGCCCACCTGTCAAAAGAGCCGGCCTCCCCCGCCGTTGAGTTTAAAATGGCGGCGGCCGGCCCGGCCATGAGCTTTTTTCTGGCGGCCATCTTTTTCGGCCTGACCCAAACTTTGTACGGCTTTGGCCTGCCGGGCTACATCCTTTCGATCTTCAATTATCTTTTCATCCTGAACCTGGCGGTCGGCGTCTTCAACCTGATCCCCGGCTTTCCGCTCGACGGCGGCCGGCTCCTGCGCGCGGCGCTCTGGCATTTTTTCAGGGATATCAAGCGGGCGACGCGCCTCGCCAGTTTATTCGGCAAGACCTTCGCCTTCATCCTGATCGCCTACGGCCTGCTCAATCTTTTTGCCGGCTCGCTCATCACCGGCCTCTGGTTCATTTTTATCGGGCTGTTCCTGCAGGAGGCGGCCGATACGAGCTATCAGCAAATAGTCATGAAAAAAGCGCTGACCGGCGTCCGCGTCGAGAGCGTGATGACGCGCTCGGTCGTCACTGTGCCCTCGGAGATCACGATCGATAAGCTGGTCGACGAATATTTCTTCCGCTTCCGCTATACGTCATTTCCCGTCGTCAAAGATGACGCCCTGCTGGGGCTCATTACCCTGCACGCGGTGAAAGAGATCGAAAAAGAGCGCTGGCCGCGGGTGGCCGCCGCCGAGATCATGGTCCCGCTCAGCGAAAAGATCGTCGTCAGCAAAGACCTTGATGTCATCGACGCGCTGGCCAAGATGGCGAGCATCGGTTCGGGCCGCCTGCTGGTGGCCGAAGACCACAAATTGATCGGCATCCTGACCCAGCGCGACGTCATCAGATTATTTGAGCTGAAAGCCCGCATCGAGGAATGACCGACATGGAGAACTCCGAATTCGCCAAAATATTCTGGAACATCGCCGAACTGTTAGAGCTGAAGAGCGGCAACCCCTTCAAGATCCGCGCTTATCAAAAAGCCGCCCAGAACATCGAGAATCTCTCCGACAGCCTGGCCGGCCTTTACAAAAAAGGCGGCCGGAAGGCGCTCAAAGAACTGCCGGGCATCGGACAAGCCATCGCCGACCATATCGAGGAACTGATTAAAACCGGCAAGATCAAGAAATACGAAAGCCTGGTCAGGCAATTCCCCAAAGGTTTTATCGAGATGATGCAGGTTCCCGGCATCGGCCCCAAGACCGCCTTCCTGCTCAAGAAAAAACTCAAGATCGACAGCCTCGCGAAACTGCGCCGGGCCTCCGCCAAAGGCCTCTTAAAGGGCCTGCCCGGCTTTAAAGAGAAAAAGATCGAAAACGTTAAGAAGGGTCTGGCGCTCAAAGCGCGGGTTAAGGGGAGATTCCTCCTCTCCGAGGCCGACCAGTACGCGACGGCGATCGTTTTTGAATTGAATAAGCTGAAAGAGATCGACCAGATATTGCCGGCCGGCTCATACCGCCGCGGCCAGGAGACGGTCGGCGACATCGATATCCTGGTCACTTCAAAAAAACCGGAAGCGGTCATGGACGCCTTTACCAAACTGCCGCAGGTGGAGCGGACGACGGCCAAGGGGCCGACCCGCTCGTCGGTCATTTTAAGGAATGGCATGCAGGCTGACATCCGGGTCCTGCCGCCGGAGAACTTCGGCGCGGCGGCTCACTACTTTACCGGCAGCAAACAACACAATATTTTAATCCGCGAGATGGCGGTCAAAAGAGGGTTGAAGATCTCCGAATACGGCGTCATGCGCGGCAACAAACGGCTCGCCGGCAAAACGGAAGCAGAGATATTTCAAGCCGTCGGCCTCCCTTTTATCCCGCCCGAACTGCGGCAGGGGACGAACGAAATTGAACTGGCTAAAGAAGGCAAACTGCCGCGGCTCATCGAGCTCGCCGACATCCGCGGCGACCTCCACGCGCACAGCAACCGCTCCGACGGCGGCAACTCGATCGAAGAGATGGCGGCGGCGGCCGAAGAACTCGGCTATGAATATCTCGCCATGACCGATCATTCCGTCTCAACGCGGGTGGCCGGCGGCCAGACCGAGAAAAAACTGCTCAAGGAACTCGCCGATATCGACAGTATAAACTCAAGGCTCAAAGGGATCCGCATCTTAAAAGGGGCCGAGGTCGATATCCTCCCCGACGGCTCGCTCGACTTTCCCGACGAAATATTGAAACAGCTCGACGTCGTCACCGCGTCGGTCCATTCTAATTTTAAAATGCCGCGCGAAAAGATGACGCGCCGGATCATCAAAGCCCTGCAAAATAGATACGTCAACGTCCTCTCCCATCCGACCGGGCGGCTGATCAGCAAGCGCGAACCCTACGACGTCGACATCGAGAGAGTGATAAAAGCGGCCAGAGAGACCGGGACCTATCTGGAAGTGAATTCCTATCCCGACCGGCTGGACCTCTCCGACATCCACTGCCGGCGCGCCAAGGCAGAAGGCGTTCTCCTCTCGATCAACACCGATGCCCACGCCGCGCTCCAGCTCCGGCTGATGAAATACGGCATCATGACCGCCCGCCGCGGCTGGGTCGAAAAGAACGACGTCATCAACACCCGGCCGCTTGCCAAACTCCTGAAACTGCTGTACGCTAAACGATAATGGTCGTCCAAATTTTCACCGACGGCGCCGCGCGCGGCAATCCCGGTCCGGCCGGCATTGGCGTGGTCATAAAAAAGGGGGCGGAAACTCTTTTGGAAATCTCCGGTTATGTCGGAAAGACAACCAATAATGTGGCTGAATATGTGGCGCTGATACGCGGATTAGAGGAAGCATTGCTTTTGGGCGCAATCGAAGCCGAAGCCCATTCCGATTCCGAATTACTGGTCAAACAAGTTAATGGCGAATACAAAGTTAAAAATGAGGGGCTGGTTCCGCTTGCCTATCAGGTGCGGGCTCTGACAAGCAAATTCAAGAAGTTTTCCATCAGCCACAGAGTCCGCGAGGAAAACAAGCACGCCGACGAACTGGCCAATCGAGGCATCGACGAGCACGGTTTGAAAAATTCCCCGCTTTTTGGCAAAATATAGGTGGAGAGTAAGGGCGCGGGCTGAAATCGCATGTCAAAATTTATATTCGCCGTCTAGTGCTTCCAGAGGAAACCCCAGCCGGGCGGTAACGGGCTTTTGTTGATTAAAACTCTCTTCTAGCCAATCTTTTAATTCAAAGTCTGCCGTTAGAAAATAAAGAGAACTCATGAGGGCTTTTGTCTGGTCCATTTGCCAATCACGCTTAGTTTCAATTGGAATCTTTTTAAAAATAATCGCCAGCGCATTATAGATTCGAGCCGGCGTGCAAAAGTATTCATGATGGAATGTGAAAGGCAGATAAACTTGTTGCTCGATTAATCTCCTCTGGAACTCCTTAAAGGTCTCATACGTAACACGGTCCTTTCCGATTTTTCCAGAAGTACGGGCGTCTTCCAGCGCGACAGCAAAAATCTTTTTGAGCTCTTCCAAACTCATCTGAATCTTATCTGATTCAATGTTCGGATCGTAGGCGGCAATGCGGGAAATAACCGCTGAGACTACCGGAAAGAGGCAACTCAGTGAGCCCGAGACGACGTCATCGCCAGATCTGCCGGCAAAGTCATAGATCTCTGAAAATTCAAAAGCCCTTAATCTCCCGGTACGACGTATCGCTGGGTCAATGGCATTAAAATGGTTGGTAGTTAATATAAGGATTGTGTTCTCAAGCGGAGTAGAGGCGCCGGCGACGATGGTTCCCAGCAGTGCCGTTAATTGACCCCTTGTCGGATCGCCGGGAGTCATTTCCCGATTGGTCACTTTGAATGAACTCCGGGATGTGTCCTGAGTGTGTTGTTCAACGCTTGCGGTCCTATATTTGTGCCCCGTCCGCACTTCGGGATCTTCCCATAAGATGATAGACCGGCGGCCGGTGATTTTCGCGGCTCTTTCGGCCTCAATAAATAGCAGCTTGAGCGCCAAGACGGGATTAGCGCCGAAGAACTCTTCCGATAGAACAAAGAGATTGACGGGATGGCCGCTGTCGGCGAGCCGGCTTGCCAGGTTGTAGACAAATTCTGTTTTGCCGGTGCCGTAGATGCCGTGAAGCAATAAACCCTTGTAACCCCACTGATGAACCGGGCGTCCGCTTGACAGAAGGACCGTAATGTCGTTGTGGAGGCGACTAAGCTGATCATGATAGAGGGCGTAGTGGCCCTCCGGCATGACGCGCTGACTGCGCAGCTTGTTGATTGATAGCCCTTTTAATGAGGTTGGCGCCACCATCCTCACTAAACGGTTGACCGTAAGGCCTAAGGCAGCTTGATTTACAGTAGAAACCAAAGAATTTACCTCCTAATTTGCCAACCTTCAACTTGCCTCAGGTATATATCGACGCCCTCTCCAGAAATTTCAGGTTATTTTAGAATCGTATTTTAGAATCGATCTTGGGTTTATAGTTGGATTTTGTACAGAAAAACTGATAAAATGCTTACCGGGCAGGCCGGGCGGTTACCCCTCGACTCCGCCGCAAGCGGCGTCGCTCGGGGAGGAAAGTCCGGACTCCAGAGAGCAGCGCGCCTCGTAACGCGAGGTCGGAAGACCTGCCTGCCGGCAGGCAGGAAAGCCGAAGGAAAGTGCAACAGAAAATACACGGCCGAACTAAGCCCTAAAGGTTTGGTGGCAATGGTGAAAACGGGAGGTAAGAGCTCCCGACGTAACAGACCGGCAACGGTCACGTTGTAAACCCCGCGCGGAGCAAGACCAAATAGAGTGAGAGGCGGCTCGCCTCGTTATGAGCTCGAGTAGGTCGCATTGAGGCCGCTGGCAACAGCGGCCCCAGATAGATTACCGTACAAAGACAGAATCCGGCTTATAGGCCTGCCCCATATAAATAAAAAAGGCCCCGGGCTTGTCCGCCGAAGGCGGATTTTACCCCAGGGCCTTAAATTTTCAACTGTTCTTTTTATTAGAACCGGCTGAATTCGCGTCTTGGGCCGCGGTCGCGGCCTTCCGACTTGGGCTTGGCTTCATTGACTGTCAGCTCGC
Source organism: candidate division WOR-1 bacterium RIFCSPHIGHO2_01_FULL_53_15 (assembly GCA_001772335.1). GTDB lineage: Bacteria > Margulisbacteria > WOR-1 > O2-12-FULL-45-9 > XYB2-FULL-48-7 > 2-01-FULL-53-15. The sequence continues at coordinate 12,382 of METM01000011.1, read as the reverse complement.
GGTCGCCCCACTTTTGCCCGCTCATCGCGGCAATCGCTTTTTCGGCGTCAGCGTCTTCCATGTCAACAAATCCGAAGCCGCGGGACTTGCCCGTGAACTTGTCGGTCACGATCCGGGCTGACAACACGTTGCCGAATTCGCCAAATTTGGCGGAAAGATCGGCATCGGTGGTTGACCACGGCAGGTTACCTACGAAAATGCTCTTCATGTTTGGTCTCCTTTATTAGATTTTTCTGCGGGTTCAATGATGTTGTGGGGAACCGACTCGCGGAACACACACTAAGAAAAAAGGTGCAGAAACTTTTTCTCAAGAACAAACATCAACCTCGACTCTTGTATCTTACACTATTATCGTTGCCTTTGTCAAGCGATTTCACTTTATTTATCCCCACACCAAATACCCGAAGTTAAGCCAGTGTGTTTTGGTGTGGGGATTTATTCGTTCAGCCAGGCTGGCGGCGCTTCGGTCTCACTCCCCTCATTTTCTGCCTGGGCCGGCTTAGCGGCCGAAGCGGTTTTCTTTTTCGCGTAAACCGGCCGCGTCCTGATGACCGCCTGCCGGGGCGCTGTCGCATTTCTCACTTCAAGCTTCGACCGCAAAACGCCGAGCTCCAATACCTGCTTGTCTTTGAGGGCTTTGATCTCCTCGGACTGCTTGTCCTTCAAGGCGGCAAGCTCCGCCTCAAATTTCGCTTTTGTCTCGTCCTCGGCAACTTTAGCTTCAGGGACCGCTTTAAGGATCGGCACCCACTTATTATCGGTAAAGAGCCAGGAATCACCAGTTGTCTTGTCTAACATAATAATCCGGCGGCCACCCAGCCCCCAAAAACCTTTATCCTCGGAAAAGATCTGATATTTCGGGCTATCGGCCAGCGAAACAGAGGCAAGCAGCAGAAGAAGCAAAGCGGCGAAAACCATTCTTTTCATCGTCATCCCTCCCAAAGTGAATTGCGAGGTCAATCCTGGTTAATCTCTGTTCTATTTTAGCACATTTTATAGGCCTTGAGAAGACGCCAGCCCATGATAGTCCTGCAGGGCCTTGACCTCAAAACCTTTTTTCTTGGCCGCCTCGATGGCGTTGACCGCCGACTGCAGGCCGGAGATCGTGGTGATGAGCGGAATGCCGTGCATGACGGCGGCGGTGCGAATCTTCGCCTCGTCGGAGCGGGTCTTCTTGCCGCCCGGCGTATTGATGAGAAGAGAAACGACCCCTTTGTCGACCAGGTCAAGGATGTCTTTTTTCTTGTCGCTCAACTTGGAGACGACCTGGCAGTCGACCCCGTTCTTTTTGAGCACCCCGCCCGTCCCCTCGGTCGCCACGATCGAAAAGCCGAGATCGACCAGGTGTTTGACGATATAGACGATATTTCTCTTGTCGCGGTTGTTGACCGAGACGAAAACCTTCCCCTTCAATGGGAGATTCTGCCCGGCGGCAATCTGCGACTTCATGAACGCCATGCCGAAGTCGTCGTCTATCCCCATCACTTCGCCGGTCGATCTCATCTCGGGGCCAAGGACCGCGTCGGCGCCCGGGAAGCGGTTGAACGGAAAGACCGCTTCTTTGACGGAGATGTGGCTAACCTCAACCTCTTTGGTGATTCCCTGCGACTTCAAGCTTTTGCCGATCATCGTCTTGGTCGCGATCTTGGCCCAGGGTACGCCCGTGGCTTTTGAAACGAACGGAACGGTGCGCGAGGCGCGCGGATTGACCTCGAGAACAAAAACGCGGTCGTTCTTGACGGCGAATTGGACGTTCATCAGCCCTTTGACCTTCAGTTCTTTGGCCATTGAATAAGTGTTTTGTTTGATCGTTTCGATGATCTCGGGGCTTAAGGAGAACGGCGGCAGGACGCAAGCCGAATCGCCAGAGTGGATCCCGGCTTCCTCGATATGTTCCATGATGCCGCAAACAACGGTCTCTTTGCCGTCGGAGACGGCATCGACGTCGACCTCGATCGCGTCTTCGAGGAATTTATCGACCAGAACAGGGTGATCAGGCGTAACCTGCGCCGCGGTTGTCATGAATTCATCGAGGTCTTTTTCGTCGTAGACAAGGCGCATCGCCCGCCCGCCAAGAACATAAGAGGGCCGCATGAGGCACGGATAGCCGATCTTTTTGGCGATCTTCTTCGCCTCTTTCGGCGAGAAGGCGGTGCCGTTGGGCGCCTGATTGAGCTTTAATTTTTTCAGCATCGCGGCAAAGCGCTTGCGGTCTTCGGCGCGGTCGATCTGCTCAGGTGTCGTGCCGATGATCTTCGCCCCGGCGTCTTTCAGGGGTTTTGCCAGGTTAAGCGGGGTCTGGCCGCCGAACTGGACGATGATCCCGTCCGGCTTTTCTTTCTCGATGATGCTCAAGACATCTTCGCGCGTCAGCGGCTCAAAATAGAGCTTGTCGGAGGTGTCGTAATCGGTCGAGACGGTTTCGGGATTGGAATTGACCATGATCGACTCGATCCCCTCTTCGCGCAGGGCGAACGAAGCGTGGACACAGCAGTAATCGAACTCGATCCCCTGCCCGATCCGGTTCGGCCCGCCGCCCAGGATCATCACCTTTTTCTTGCGGCTGCGCTTGACCTCGTCTTCAGCTTCATAGGTTGAATAATAGTATGGAGTAAAGGCCTCAAACTCCGCCGCGCAGGTATCGACTAATTTAAAGACCGACGAGACCCCTAATTCCTTGCGTTTGGCATAAACGGTCTTTTCGCTCAAGCCGGTGATGTAAGCCAACTGCCGGTCGGAGAAACCGAACTGCTTCGCCTGATAAAGCGATGCTTTGTCTTCTAAGACCCTTGCCCCTTGACCCTTGATCCTATTCTCCTCTTCAATGATCTGCAGAATGTTATCCAGGAACCACGGGTCGACGTGGGTCAGTTCATAAGCTTCCTGAATCGACATCCCGGTCTTCAACGCGTGTTTAATGTAAAATATCCGGCGGTCATTCGGTGTCTTTAGCTTTTCAAGTAAAAGCTCTTCTTTAATAAATTCTTTCCCGTCGGCCCCCAAGCCGGCCCGGCCGACTTCGAGCGAACGCAAGCCCTTCTGCAGGGCCTCCTTGAACGTGCGGCCGATCGCCATTGTTTCACCCACCGATTTCATGGAAGTGCCGATGACAGCCGGCGTGTCGGGGAATTTTTCAAAAGTGAAGCGCGGAATCTTGACGACGCAGTAATCGATCGACGGCTCAAAGCTCGCCGGCGTCTTTTTTGTGATGTCGTTAGGGATCTCATCAAGAGTATAGCCGACCGCCAATTTCGCGGCGATCTTGGCGATCGGGAAGCCGGTCGCTTTCGAAGCCAGGGCCGATGAGCGCGAAACCCGCGGGTTCATCTCAATTATGACCATCCTGCCGGTGTCGGGGTGGACGGCGAACTGGATGTTCGAGCCGCCGGTCTCGACGCCGATGGCGCGGATGGCGGCGATCGACTGGTCGCGCATCAGCTGGTATTCGCGGTCGGAGAGCGTCTGCGCCGGGGCGACGGTGATCGAGTCGCCCGTGTGTACCCCCATGGCGTCGAAGTTCTCGATCGAGCAGATGATGACGACATTGTCTTTCTTGTCGCGCATCACCTCAAGCTCAAATTCTTTCCAGCCGGTCAGGTCTTCCTCGATCAAGATCTCCGAGATCGGCGAGAGCTCCAGCCCCTTGCGGGCGATCGCCTCGAATTCCTCTCTTGTGTGGCCGACGCCGGAGCCGAAGCCGCCCAGTGTGAAGCTCGGGCGGACGATCAGCGGCAAGCCGATCTCTTTGATCGCCTTCAGCGCTTCGTCGATCGTGCGGGCAAACGTTGATTGGGGCAGGTCAAGCCCGGCCTTAGCCATCGCCGCCTTGAAGAGTTCGCGGTCTTCGGCCTTTTTGATCGCCGTAATATCGGCGCCGATCATCTCAATGCCGTATTTTTCGAGTATCCCTGTTTCGGCAATGCCGACGGCGGTATTCAGAGCGGTCTGGCCGCCCAGCGTCGGCAGGATCGCCTGCGGCCGCTCCTTCTCAATGATCTTACAGCAGATATCGACCGTGATCGGCTCGATGTAGGTGCGGTGCGCCAGCTCCGGGTCGGTCATGATCGTCGCGGGATTCGAGTTGATGAGAACTATCTCATAACCCTCTTCGCGCAGGGCCTTGCACGCCTGCGAGCCCGAGTAATCGAATTCGCAGGCCTGGCCGATTATTATCGGGCCGGCCCCGATTATCATTATTTTTTTTATATCAGTTCGTTTAGGCATTTCCCATCAACTTTGTGAATTCTTTAAACAGGTAGCTCGCATCATGCGGCCCCGGCCCTGCCTCCGGGTGATATTGGACGGAAAAGATCGGCAGTTTGAGATGCCGCATCCCCTCGACTGTCTTGTCGTTGAGATTGATATGTGTTAGCTCAACGGTCCCCTTCGGAATTGAATCGATATCAACCGCAAAACCATGGTTTTGCGCGGTGATGGCGACTTTCTTGGTCTTGAGGTCCATGACCGGCTGGTTGCCGCCGTGATGGCCGAATTTCAATTTATATGTTTTGCCGCCGAGCGCCAGGCCAAGAAGCTGGTGGCCGAGGCAGATGCCGAAGATCGGTTTTTTACCGATGAGTTTCTTGATATTCTTGATGGCGTAAGTCACAGCCGCCGGATCGGCCGGGCCGTTCGAGAGAAAGATGCCGTCCGGGTTCAGTTCCAGAACCTTATCAGCCGGATAGTCGGCCGGCACGACCGTCACCTTACAGCCCGCGCCAGCTAAATGACGTAGAATAAAAAACTTCGCCCCATAATCATACGCAACAACATGATATTTGCATTTCTGCCGCGGGGCGCTCACATTCGTCAGCTGACATTGCTCATTGGTCATTTGAGCGTAAGATGTTTCGTTCCAGACATACGGTTCTTTACATGTCACGACTTTGACGAGATCGACCCCTTCGACCCCCGGCGAGTCCTTGGCCTTTTTGACCAAGCTCTTCTCATCGAGGTCAACCGTCGAGATGATCCCTTTGAGCGAACCCTTGAGCCGCAGACGCCGGGTCAGCATCCGCGTGTCGATCCCCTCGATGCCGACGATGCCGAATTTATGGAGATATGCCTCGAGTTTGCCGGTCGAGCGGAAATTGGAGGCTATTCTCGAGTTCTCCCGTACAATAAAGCCCTCGGCGTTTGGCCCGGGCGACTCCGAATCGGCATCGTTGACGCCGTAATTGCCGATCAGCGGATAGGTCATCGTTACGATCTGGCCTTTGTACGAGGGATCGGTCAGAATCTCCTGATAACCGGTCAGCGAGGTGTTAAAAACGACTTCGCCGGCCTTCTCCCCGGGGGCGCCGAAGGAGCGGCCGTGAAAGATCGTCCCGTCTTCAAGCGCTAAAATAGCTTCCATAGGTCCTTGCCTGCCGGCAGGCAGGTAAAAAAAAGGCGTCTGAAAGACCAGACGCCTTTGGCTTTAAACTAAAGTTTCAGCTTTAAAAGCGCGGTTCTCTTCGCTCTCGGCGTGGACCGCCTTCAGTTTTCGGTCTGGCCTCGTTGACGGTCAGCTCACGATCGCCCCATTTTTGGCCCGCCATGGCGGCGATGGCCTTGTCGGCGTCGGCGTCTTCCATATCAACGAACCCGAAGCCCCGGGACTTGCCCGAGAACTTGTCGGTGACGACTCTGGCTGAAACAACATTGCCGAATTCCGCGAACTTGGCCTGAAGATCGGCATCAGTGGCCGACCAGGGCAGGTTGCCCACATAGATACTCTTCATACTCTACCTCCTCATAAACTTTCGACCTTTGTAAAAGTATAAACTCTGCTCCAACTCCTGTCAAGCCAGAAACGCCAGTGGACCCTCGCCCAATAAGGGCCAGCGTAATCAATCCCGATCCTCGGGCCTTTCTTTATCTCGCGCGAGCCGACCTTCACCCCCCTATCCTCAATATATAATTTTGAATCCCTGGCGCAAAGATCAGCGCCGTAGAGCGTTTTATCAAGATGCAGCGCCTGACAAAGTTTCCCCGGCCCGTTAGTTAAATTGTTGAGATCACGTGTTTTGCGAAGTTTTTTCATCGTCTCGATGCCAGCGACCGGCTCGAGCGCCCTGATAAGAACACACTCCGGCTCTTCTTTGCCGGCGGTAACAAAATTGAGCTGGTAGTGCATACCGTAGACCATATATATGTAGACGTGGCCGCCGGCGCCGTATTCGACCTCGGTGCGGGGCGTCCGGCGGCCGCGATATGAGTGTGCGGCTTTGTCTTTTTTGCCGATATAGGCCTCGGTCTCGACGATCATCCCGCCGAGTTTTTGCCCCTTATATTCGTGGATGAGGAACTTCCCGATCAGGGCCTTTGAAACATCGAGAGTTGGTTTGAGAAAGAAGCCGCGCTGAAGGCGCCGGGTCATTTTCTAACCCTCTTCGACGCCCCGGTCGGCCGAGCGGACAAGGAATGTGCGGGGATACTCATTTTTCATCTGCGCGTAGACGGTGTTGCCAGTTTCGTTCAGGTTAACAATGCCGAAGACCGAAGGGCCGCTCCCCGACATCTGCGCGTAACTGCAGCCCAGCTCGATCAGCCGGTCTTTGATCTTCTGGATCACTGGATATTTTTCGATCACCACCGCCTCCAGATCATTTTGTGTTGCCAGTTGTCGGTTGCCTGTTGCCTGTTTGCTATCCCAAGCTTCATATGCCCATTTCGTTGACACCTCAACCTCAGGGACGACCAAAACAAAGTCGCGTTTCACGTTAATCGGATTGCTTTTGACAAATTCGCCCCTCCCCGTCACGGTGCAATTGCCGCCGGTAAGACAAAAGGGGACATCCGAGCCGATCTCGGCGCCGAGTTTTTGCAATTCGAAAGCAGAAAGCCGATCGCCGACCGCAGAAAGCTGGTTTAACCCGTATAAAACAGCCGCCGCGTCAGTCGAACCTCCCGCTAATCCCGCCGCCAATGGGATGTTCTTTTCAAGATAAATTTTGATCCCCTTGACCCTTGCCCCGACTCGACTGAGCTCGTCGAAGTCTTGACCCTTGGCGCTAAAGAACACCTCCGCCGCCTCATACGCGAGATTTCTGTTGTCAGTCGTAAGTCGTAAGTTGTTAGTTGTTAGTTGAATGCCGGATTCAAGCGGGGCCAAAGTGATGTAGTCGCAGAGAGAAACGGACTGCATGATGGAATCGATCTCGTGGTAGCCATCGGGGCGCTTGCCTAATATCTTCAGGGAAAGGTTGATCTTGGCGTTGGCTCGCAGGCGCACTTATTTCGTTTTGTTATAAGCGAGATTCAGCCGTGATTTGAGCCGGGCCGCCTTGTTGGCGTGGATGATGCCGCGCTCGGCCGCTTTATCAAGCGCCGAGACGGCCTTTTTAATCTTATCGATGACATCCGCCGCTTTGGCCGCGACGGCCTGGCGGGCCGCTTTCAGCGCCGCTTTGACCAGGTTCTTCTCGCGCACATTGCGGGCGCGCTGTTTCTTCGTCTTGCGGACGTTCTTGACATGCTTGCGTTTGAATGCTTTTTTCTCGGCCATGTTTGACATCCTAACACAAAATGCGTTATCATTGCAAGCATCTTGAGCATTCACGACTGGTTTAAGCGCAAGAAACTGCAGAAAGAGACCGAATACACCCGCGAAAGACTTGATATCCCCGGCAACCTTTGGGTCAAGTGCTATAAATGCGGTCAGGCGATCTTTGCCAGGGATCTGGCGGAGAACCTGAAGGTCTGCCCAAAATGCGGCTATCATTTCAAGCTGACGGCGGCCGAGCGGTTCGCCCAGCTTTTCCCCAAGAACTCTTTTAAGGAGATCAACGAGTCGCTCACCTCGACCAACTTCTTGAACTTTAAAGACACCAAGGATTACGGCCAGCGGATCGAAGAATCGATCATGAAGTCGAATTACAAGGACGCGATCGTCACCGTCCTCGGCAAGCTTGACGGCCTCGAGGTCGCGGTCGGCGTCATGAATTTCGCCTTCATGGGCGGCAGTATGGGCTCGGTCGTCGGCGAAAAATTCGCCCGCCTGGTCGAAGCCGCCGTCGAAAAGAAGCTGCCGGTTATTGTCTTTTCCACCTCGGGCGGCGCCCGGATGCAGGAGTCGATCATGTCGCTCATGCAGATGGCGAAGACCTCCGCCGCGCTGGGCCGCCTGCGCGAGAACCGCCTCCCCTACATTTCGATCCTGACTGATCCGACGACCGGCGGCGTCTCGGCCAGCTTCGCCATGCTGGGCGACGTCAACCTGGCCGAGCCGGGCGCCCTGATCGGCTTTGCCGGGCCGCGCGTCATCGAGCAGACGATCCGGCAAAAACTGCCGCCGGGTTTCCAGCGTTCGGAATTTCTGCTTGCTCACGGCATGATCGATATGGTTTGCGAGAGAAAGGATCTAAGAGATACGCTGGTCAAATTACTGAAGTTCTTTAGGGATTAAAATGGCAAAAGCTGAACAAAAGAATAACACAAGACGACTGCTGCCGTTCGAAAAGCCGCTCGAGGAGCTCTACGAAAAACTCGATAAGCTGAAAACTATCGGGAGCGCCGGCAAGATGGACATGAGCGAGGAGATCCGCCTGCTCGAGAAAAGGATCGAGGCGACGCGCCAGCAAATCTTCGCCAAACTTAACCCGATCCAGGTCGTTCAGGTCGCCCGCTTCATCCAGCGCCCGACGACGCTCGAATATGTCAGCATGATCTTTGACGATTTTCTCGAACTGCACGGCGACCGCAATTTTTCGGATGATCCGGCCATGATCGCCGGCGTAGCCAAGCTCGAAGGGCGCTCAGTCGTCGTGCTGGGGCACCAGAAGGGCCACTCGACAAAGGAATATCTGGCGCGCAACCTCGGCATGGCCAACCCCGAGGGCTACCGCAAGGCCCTGCGGATCATGCGGCTGGCCGAGCGCTACAACAAGCCGATCATCTCGTTCATCGACACCCCCGGCGCCTACCCCGGCCTCGGCGCGGAAGAGCGCGGCCAGGCCGAGGCCATCGCCAAGAATCTGCGCGAAATGGCGGAGCTGACGGTGCCTTTCATTTCGATCATCACCGGCGAGGGGGGCTCGGGGGGCGCGCTGGGGATCGCCATGGGCAACCGCGTCCTGATGATGGAGTTCTCGATCTATTCTGTCATCTCGCCCGAGGGCTGCGCTTCAATCTTATTCCGCGACGCGACGCGCGCCAGTGACGCGGCGGTGGCGATGAAGATAACTTCCAAGGACCTGCTGGAGTTAAATGTGATCGACGAAATAATCAAAGAGCCGGTCGGCGGCGCGCATAACGATCCCGATCTGGCGGCCAAGAACATGAAAGCCGCGATCCTGCGTAACCTCGAACCTCTGCTCCCCCTCTCCCATCACGAGCTGATCGCGGACCGTTATAACAAGTATCGCAAGATGGGGATTTACAACGAGGGCTGATTACCAGATCACGACTCGTCTGTTCTCCGGCTTAAACATCGCCTCGCCCAAACTGACGCCAAACGCGGCATAAAATTCCGGGAAATTACTTAAAGGTCCATTAACGCGGTATCTTGGCGGCGAATGGGGATCGACTTTGATCAAAAGCTTGGCGCGCTCGGACCGGACGTTAATGCCCCAAACCTGCGCGTAAGAGAGAAAGAACCTCTGTTCGGGCGTTAGATCATCGATCTTTTTCCCCTCATGAAGCTTTTGGAAAGCCGAGAAAGAGATCGCGACTCCGCCCAGATCGGCGATGTTCTCGCCGAGAGTCAATTCACCGTTGAGCGGCATTTTGAGGAATGGAACGTAACCGTGAAATTGGTCGACCAGACCTCTGGCTTTCCGCTTGAATCGCACAGCATCATCTTTTGTCCACCAATCGCGCAGGTTACCTTTCGCGTCGAATTTGCCCCCCTCGTCGTCAAAGCCGTGCGTCATCTCATGGGCGATAACGGAGCCGATCCCGCCGTAGTTGACGGCGTCGTCGGCCGCGGCGTTAAAGAACGGCGGCTGGAGGATGCCGGCCGGAAAAGTCATGTCATTCTTCGTCGGGTCGTAAGAGGCGTTGACCGTCTGCGGCGACATGTGCCACTCGGTCCTGTCGACCCGCTTGCCGATCTTGGCCAGGTCGCGCTTGAACTCGAATTTGCTGACCCGAAGAGCATTGCCGGCGTACGAATCCCGCTTGAGAGCGAGTTTTGAATAGTCCTTCCACTTTTCTGGATAGCCGATCTTAAGCGTCATGGCAGCTAACTTATTGAGCGCCTGTTTTTTCGTCCGCCCGCCCATCCAATCAAGTTTTTTTATCCGCGCGCGGAAGGCCGCCCTGATATTTTCGACCATCTCGACGGCCCTATGCTTGGCCTTGGGCGGGAAATATTCATCGGCGTAGAGCTGGCCGACCGCCTGGTCAAGGTTGCCGCTGACGGCGCCGACGACGCGCTTCCACCGCGGCATGATCTTTCTGGCGCCGTTGAGTGTTTTGCCGTAGAAATAAAAACTTTCGTTGACGAAATCTGAGCTCAAGTAGCCGGCGTTGCCGTTGACGAGGCAGAACTCAAGATATGTCTTCCACTCCGGCAGAGAGAATTTATCGATCAAGCGACTTATTCCCTTGAAAAATTCCGGCTGGCTGACGTTGAGATCACCTGGGGTTTTCAATCCGAGCGTCGTGAAATAGAGTATCCAGTCGAATCGGGGCGAAAGTTTGGCGAGCCGGGCCCGGTTCATCGGGTAATAATTCTTGCGCGGATCGCGCAGGGCAACTCTGTCCTTCGAGACCCTGGCCAGTTCGGTCTCGATCTTGAGAATTGTCTGCGCGCTCTTCTCGGCTTCGGCTTTATCCCGGCCGAGGAGCCGGAAGATCTTCGCCATATATATAATGTAGGCGTCTCTAACCCGCAGAGTGTCCTTGTCGCTCTTGAGGTAATAATCCCGATCCGGCATATTGAGCCCGCCCTGATAGAGCTGGGCGATGTTGATATCGCTATTCTTAAAGTCCGCAGCGACAAAGAAATGAAAGAGAGGCGCCGCCGCGCCCCGATGCAGTCGCGCGATCGTCTCAACAAGCTCTTTTTTATCGGAGATCCCTGCGATCCAGTCGAGATCAACTTTGAGCGGGGCAATCCCCTCCCTCTCGATCTTCGATTCGTCCATGCCTGTTGCGTAGAAGTCACCGACAAGTTGAGTGACATGCCCTCTTACCCCATACCCCTTACCTCTTACCCTCTCCGCTTTTCCCATGATCTCCTTCAATCTGTGAAGGTTCTCCTCCGCCAGAATATTAAAGCTCCCCCAACTGCTGTATTCGGCCGGGATGGGATTTTTCTTCAGCCAGCTGCCGACGGCGTAGTGATAGAAGTCGGCGCCCGGGCTGACCGAGCGGTCAAGGTTATTAAGATCGAGGGCCTTGTTCGTTTCTTTTTTCATGGTTAATTGACAGCCGGCAACAAGAAGTGTTATCAAGCATAGTAAGATCAATAAATGCCGCTGGCCGGAATTGAACCGGCACGGGGTTGCCCCCACCTGATTTTGAGTCATAATTTTTAATAATAGAAATGCCGCCGATCGGAGTTGAACCGATACGAGGGTAAACCTCACCAGATTTTGAGTCTAGCGTGTCTGCCAGTTCCACCACGGCGGCATTTCTATCGATGAATTAGGCGCGCCTGCCTGCCGGCAGGCAGGTCTGCCAATTCCACCACAGCGGCATACCCATAGCATAATAATGCCTCGACCCCTCTGTCATCAAACCATTCAGGGCCGGACAATCACTATCTCTTTGATTATACCGAACACCATCCATGGTTGCAAGAAGAAGGACTTGCACAGGATGTAAGCTGCTCGAAGAGGCGATTTTTTCTCCCCCACCCCGAAAAAATCGCTTCTTAATATGTACTAAGGCGAAATAGACTATTTGAATAAGCATTCTATCTGTGATACGATTTGTTCGATTCAAGAGAGATAAGGTGATTTCAATGCCTTCTTTCAAAACAAGGAGGAAAATATGAATATAGGTAAAAATGATGCCTTATCAGTAGCCTACTTCTTTTTAAAAAAAGCCCATGACCACAATGCTCAAATTACTAATCTTAAACTGCAAAAACTAGTTTATTATGCGTCCGTATGGCACGCCGTATTTTATAACAAGAAATTGTTTGTCGAACCAATAGAAGCTTGGATTCATGGGCCAGCAATACCATCGTTATATCGTTATTTTAAAAGGTTTGGTTTTTGCTCGATAGAGGTAGAAAACATTGATAAAATAAATCTTCCTTTTAGCCAAGAAACGCTTAACTTCCTTAATAATATCTGGGAAGTATATGGTAAATATGATGCGGCATATCTTGAGGCATTAACTCATTCCGAGCTACCATTAAGTGGTCGGGTTTGTCAAGACCAATTCCTTGGTGCAATTAAGATAGAAAACCTCTGTCATTAAAGGCTGGACTTCATGGCCTTCAATG
>METM01000010.1:7305-12689 GCA_001772335.1 candidate division WOR-1 bacterium RIFCSPHIGHO2_01_FULL_53_15 | reverse complement strand
TCGGCCTTGGCCACGGCCAGATTAAGGAAATCGTTAATATTGTCAATTGCCTGGCCGACCGCCGTATTTACGGCTGCTTCGGTGGTCGTATCATCCCTTAAGCGCGTTTTCATCTCCGGGAGGAGATTGCCGCCTAACAGGGGGCGGGTCCCTGGTGGTGCGCCACTGATCGTTGGATTAACAATAATTTCGCTCACTTATTTCTTTCTCCTAAGACAAATTATTGAGCCGTTGCGCTGCCGCCATCCTCATCTTCTGCAGGCTTTTGAGGAACTGTCGCATGTGGCAGTTCCGCCCTGCTTTCAGCCGGCACTGGCACCTGTGTCTCTGTTCCTGCCGGGGCCTCGACCCTATGCGGCACAGGGACTGGAGTGCGGGCCGCTCCCACAGTTAGATTGCCGAGAGAAAGCGGTTCAGGTACCTCCGGGCACTGGAGTTTAACTTCATAGGTTCCCGCTGCGGCCATTGATGCTTGAAGGCTTGAGACCTTGACCGGCGTGGCCACGACTTCTACCCCGTTCTGGCTCAAGCGCAGCCGCGGTCCTTTGGTTAGTTCGGTCATTTTGACGTCAAGGGACTGGTCACCGATCTGATAGACGCAATTTTCGGGCAGCGCTTTGTCTGCCGCATCGGCGTAATACGCCTCAACAGTGGGAATGGCGAATGACGCACCAGCGAGCGGAGAGGGAAGTGATGGTTTGGCTTTGAGCGTAAGCGTAGGATCGATCGCGCCGCCGCTTTCGCCGGCCGGCTGGTTGGCCGCCGCTCTCATGATCTCTTCGATATCCGAAGCGTTGACGTTTAACTTGACCAGGCCGGGGAAAACACCCTTTAACCAGCAGCCCATGATCAGGCGCGCTTGCGCCGGAATAGAGCGGTTCAAAAGGTCAAGGAGCTTCACGCCCTTTTTGACGATCGGCGGCTGGATAACCTGGCCGTCGGCAGGATCTTTTTTACCTTCGGACAATAACTTTGCGATCTGCTCGATGGCATAATTTTTCTGGCTCTCGGAGAGCGGCCCGGCGGGAGTCACATCCGTTGCGACCGGCTGGCCGGCCGGCACGCGGTTGCCATCAACGATCGCCCGCGCGATCTCATGGCTTAGCGCCGCTAATTTCTGATCGTCGTTGATCGGCGTCGCGTAGTTGTCGCACGGCTCAAATTGCTCGTTGTCCGGTGATTTTAACGCCTTTTCAACGGCAGTCAGAAAAACCGCGCCGGACATGGCGACTTTTTCCTTTTCCGGCTCTGGTTTGCTCGTCGAGCATCCAAAGGCGCCTAACGCCGTTCCGACTGCAATTTCTACTAATGCTCCCATGATTATTCCTCCTGTTTTGATACTTTCTTCTCCAAATATATATCGACATTTTTACTTGAAAATTTCACACGAAACTATCTTCTGGGCCACAAAAAAAGGGGGCAATTTAGCCCCCTGACTTTTGAGCACGGCCATACTTCTGTGCAAACTCATTATTGGGCAGTTGCGCTGCCCCCTTCTTCATCTTCAGGCGCTGGCGGCGGTGTTATCGGTCTTCCGCCTTCTCTATCTACAGGTGCCGGCGGCGGTGTTATCACTCTTCCGCCAGCTCTTTTCGAAACTTTTACCGGTTCATTTACCGTAACAGAATCGGGCAGGAGGAACCCCTTTTCCTTACCGTCGATGCCGCAGACCAATTGGGCCGAATAACTCCCTTTGGCGAGAAATGAGACCTCTTTTGCGGTGATGGAAACCGGGACAGCCACGACCGGATATTGGTCAATATCAGTCGGGACGGACCGGCTAAGATCGAGAAGTTCGGCCTTCTCATTGGTCGGGGCCAGTTCCGCTTCCGTGGTGACTTTGTCCTGCACACCTTCGGCCGTGAAATCTATACGGCACTCGGGCAGGCCGGCGCCGGTGGCTGCCGCGTAAATACCGGTAAACGGCGGAACGGTATATTTACCATTGGGCATGATCTTGACCGGCTTTTTCGCCGGTTCGGGCAACCGGATTAACAGGGAAGGAGCGATCTCGACCTTCTTCTGCGGGGTTGGCTCCGGAGCTGGGGCGGCCGGTTTCTCCGAAGTACAGCCGGATAAAAGCTCGAGCGGGGACAAGAGAACAACGGCTGTCCCAACAGCGATACCTTTGGCCGTTTCGGCCGCGGTGATATTCTTTTCATTCTTGCCTAACCAATAAGCGCCGGCCGTTTTGAGCGATTGAGAAACGAAACTAGCTGCATCCATTTTGTTTTCCTCCTAAATTGTTATCGTGTCATGAGTTCGTTGACTCTTGTTTTATTAATTCGAAACAAACCGTTTTTTCTGTTCACACCTCCCGAAAGATAGTCTCTTTTGTCAATTATCTTTCGAAGGGTTGCAGCGAAAATTTCACTTTATTTTTCCCTCACCCCTGCCTGCCGGCAGGCAGGCGCCGGCGCTTAACCGGCCCCCCTCTCCCTTGGGAATGGAGAGGGGAAAACCTCACCCGCCGGCGCTTAACCGGCCCCCCTCTCCATTGGGAATGGAGAGGGGAAAACCTCATCCGCCAGCATTTAATCGGCCCCCTTCTCCATCTGCGATGGAGAAGGGAAAAAACAAAAGGGAAGGCACAAAAAAAGGACGCGACAGGTAGCGTCCTTTTAACTAGTAGTAAAACCCCACACTAAAGTGTGGGGAATAATTATTGAGAGCGGATAATTCCCCATACTTCAGTATGGGGATTCGCAGTTACGCTTGTCAGTAGATCGACGCCTTGATCTGCGGCCTCTGCTCGGGGGTGAACTCCGGCTTGAATCCCTTCTCCCAGGTGTAGAGGTCTTTGATCCGGCCGCCGGCCAGCGAGGTCTTCCCTAACATCTCGACCGCTTCGGCCCGGACCAGCGCCGACTTGGGATTCAGCTTGTTCTTTTCGATGAACTTCAGCATACCGGCATCCTTGGCCGCCTGGATGTACTTGGCCGCCCAGTGGTTGGTCGAGATATCCCAGTAGGGCTTGGAGTCGACCGAAGCCAGCTTCTTCTTGTCGAAGCGGATCATGACGGCGATCCCCTCGACCTTGTTGATCTTGTTGTTGGGGCGGAAGGTCTTGTCGGGATAACCCTTGACCAGCCCTTCGCGCTGGGCGATCTCGATATATTTGGCCGCCCAGAAGCCCGGTTTGACATCTTTGAACGCCTGTCTGGCCTTCCCGGCGGGAACTTTGATCCCTTTGGCGCGCACCAGGAGAGCGGCCAGCTCGGCGCGGGTGAGCGCGCCATTCGGCCGGAAGGTTTTGTCGGGATAGCCCTCGACCAGGCCGACAGTCGCGTTATTTTCGATCGGCTGTTTGGCCCAGAAGCCGTCAGGGACATCGGCGAATGAGGTCAGGCGGACCAGGCGCGATGTGAGTTTGGCGGTGGCGCCGGCGTCATCCGAGGCCGTGACCTCGACGAGCTTCTTGCCGAATTTATCGAGCGGGACATCGGCGCTGAACGTGCCGTCGGGATTAACGGCGACAGCGGTACCGTTAACTTTAAGAGAGATCGGACCGGCCGGCTTGCCTTCGTCGCCTTCTTTGACGTCAACCTTGCCCTTGACCTGGACGTGGTCTTCGTAGATGACCGATTTATCTTTCGGCTCGTCAAGGGTGATGTTGAGCTCGCGTTTTTTAGCATCGCCTAAATAGCCGATCGAGAAATAATGGGTAGTGTTCTCGCTGATCCCGGCATAGGGATGATAAGCGTAATTGAATTCGAGGCCCGAGACACGAATGCCAAGGCCGGCCGTCGGATCCTGTCCATCTAGGCCGGCCCTTAAGGCCAGGTTGTTGGTCGGCCAGAATTCAACGCCCAGGTGGAGCAGGCCGGGCTCGGCGCTGTTGATGAAATAGTCATAATCGATATTGCCGCTGAGTTTGAGGTTCTTGTTGGCGGAAAGAGCCGCGCCCTCCTCGCCGATCAGCGCGATCTTTGTTCCGACTTTTAACGTGTGAGCCAGCCCCTCGGTCACGCCCGAGCTGTGTGTGATCTTGCCGCCCATTGAGGCGGGCAGGATGTTTTGCGCGTTGAGGCCGAGCGTGGCGTAGCTGGTAACCGGAGCGAGCAGGCCGAGGTCCAGGCTGTAACCGGTGCCGGCCCCCGCCTCGATACTGGCAGTACCGCCGCCCCCGACGCTGAAATATTTCAAGTTGGCGCCGAGCGCGATATCGCCGATAAGATAGGCGCCGTAGGAGAGGAACATAACGTTATTGCCCCAGCGGCCGGTGCCGGTCGAGGCGCCGGTCGAATCGGTCAGCGGAATATCGCCGACCGAAGAGCCGATGTAGCCCGCGCCGATAGCGGAGCGATCGCTGTAAGGATAGACGCCGCCGACGACCATGTAGGTGACATCGCCCAAGAGCGAGGTGTACATGCTGGTGAGTTTGGGCGCGCCCGCCTGGGCGAGGCCGGCCGGATTCATGAAGATGGCGTCGCCGTCTTCGGCAAGACCGACGTAGGCCTTGCCCATGCCGAGAGCCCTGGCGCCGACGCCGATCGTGGTCGGGTCGGAAAGAGAACTCGCGAAAACTGCGCTCGTCAGCAGTAAGCAGTAAGCGGTAAGCAGTAAGTTTATTTTGATGGCTCTCATGGCTTTCTCTATATTATTATCGTTAAATTTCTTCATGAATTTCACTTTACCGCTTGACGACGAGAATCTTGCCTTTGGCGAGCAGGGTCTTGGTGTCCTCGTTGACGACGCGCAGGATGTAGGCGCCGTCGGCCACCGGCAGATTCGCATTGATGTCTCGGCCGCTCCAGCTGATCTGGGTGGCGGAGCCGGCCGTCTTGTAGGCCAGTTTGGCCGTCATGTCGTAGATGTACCAGCCGATATTGGCCGCGCCGCCCGCACTCGGGATCGAGATATTTATTGATTCCGAACCCGCGTTGAACGGATTGGGCCAGGCGTTGGCCAGGCCGGCGACGGCCGCGATCGTCACGCTGTAGCCGGCTTCGTTCGATTCGAGCGCCCGCACGATGCCGAGAGCGATCGATTTGCGCACGACCTTCATCTTGTAGATCCCGGTGGCCGCGCCCGCGGGGACGATCGCTTCGATCGTGGTCTCGCTCCAAGAGGTGATGTCGGCAAAGTAGCTCTTGCCGGTCGTTGTATTCTCGAACAGAAGGATGCTCTCGCCCTCGCTGCTGCCGAAGCGCGCGCCGGAGACGGTGAACCGGGCGCCGGCCGGCGAAGCCGCGGGAGTCACGCTTGCAATATAGGGCGCTTCGCCCGTCGGCTCAGAGGAGGGGCCGGTGGTTATCATGCCGACCAAATTGTCGATATACTGATAATTTGTGGTCGTGCCGGCCGTCGTGTAGATGAAGTTATAGCTTGCGACCGCGTTCCAGCTGAAGGTCGTGTCGGCGCCGGTGCTGCTTCCGGCCGCG
>METM01000010.1:4732-7266 GCA_001772335.1 candidate division WOR-1 bacterium RIFCSPHIGHO2_01_FULL_53_15 | reverse complement strand
TAGCCGCTGACGAGGGCCAGCGTCGAGGCCGAGATCGTTGCCGCGTAGGAAGTCCCGTCAACATCTTTGAGAGCCAGTTTTATGTTGTTGGTTGAGCCGTCCCAGCGGACATTGAAGCCGATCTGGCTGGCGCTTGAGAGATCGAGCGTGTTGGCGAGGATCGCGCCCCAGCCGCCGCCCCAGCCGGTGGTGTAGGAGTATTTGATCCTCATGCCTCTGCCTGTCCCTCCGTAGGCCGCTTCGCCCGATAGCCCCTGCGCGTTGATCGTGCTATTGTCGGGTGTCACGCCGTTATCGAACGCGTAATAGCCGGACGAAGTATTCGGATCGAGCCAGTTGCCGACGGAGCCGCCTTCAAAGTCGTCGAGATAAATGCTGGTGGCGTCAATTGTCATTGTGCTGCTGCCCGATTGGCCGGCGACCGTCATGAGAACGGTGGCCGCGCCGGAAGCCACGCCGGTCGGAACGGCGAGCGTGACGGACGTGTTGCTCCAAGCAGTCGGTTTGGCCGCGATGCCGCCGACGGTGACGGTTGAGACGCTCTTGCTGGCGCCGAAATTAACGCCGCTGATAACGATCGTCTGGCCGATCGCGGCGGTGGACGGTGAGACGGCGGAGATCGTTGGGGCGGAGCCGCCGCCGACCGCATTGATCGTTATTGAGAGATCCTGCGTATCGGTCGCGGCGACATTGTCGGTCACCTGCGCGGTGAAGTTTACAGTGCCGGTGCCGGTCGGCGTGCCGGACAGGACGCCAGCCGTGCTTAAGCTGAGCCCAGCAGGTAATGTCCCGGCCGAAACTGCCCAGGTGTAAGGCGTTGTGCCATTCGAAGCCGCAAGGGTCTGGTTATAAGCCGTGCCGACCGTGCCGGAGGGCAGAGTCGACGTGGTGATGCTTAAGGCCGCCGGGACGCCGCCGATCGATAATGACGAGCCGTTGCTGGGCGCGCCGCCGACGGTGACGATGACATTGCCGGAGGTGGCGCCGGTCGGGACCTGGATATCGATCTTGGTATCGCTCCAATACCAGAAATTGGTGACAGCGGTGCCGTTAATCGTGATCGTGCTGGTCCCTTGTGCGGCGCCGAAGTTCGTGCCGATGATCGAGATGCCGTCGCCGATGTTGGCGCTGGTGATCGCCACGCCGGGGGCGCTGGTCAACTCAAGCTGGGTGATCGCCGGCGCGCTGCCGCCCGTGGCGGCCGTGGTGAACGCGCTGGAATTGGCGCCGGTATAGCTATTGCCGGCGACATCGGTCACAGCAGTAACTGTGACCGTGTAAGCCGTTGAATTAGCAAAAGCGGTGTGGCTGATCGTGGCGATAGTGTTGCCACCGCTCCAGGCGACGGAGAGGCCGCCCGGATCAGGATTGATGTTGTAGGCCAGCGAGCCGGTGTTGACCGGTTCATTGAAAGTAATGACGACATTTTGGGTCGTGGCCACGCCAATCGCGCCGTTAACCGGATTAAAGGTCATTGTTGGGCCGGTGGTGTCGGCGCCGCCGCTGACGATAAAACCGGCGCTGGCCATTAAGCTGGCGCCCGTAACGACGACAAGGCTGCCGCCGCCGGCCGGCGTCCCGGCGGCGATCGTGGCGGTGATCGAAGCGTCAGACCAGCTGGCGATAGAAGAAACAGGTATCCCGCTAAAATAGACATTGCCGCTGCCCTGGGCGGCGCCAAAGCCGGTCCCGGTTATGGTAATTGAGTCGCCGGCGTTGCCGCTTGAGGGGCCGGAAATAGTTGGAACGCCGGCCGAAGTCGGGATTATAGTTATCTCATCAGTGTGGCCGCTGCGCTTGATGGCGTCATTAGCGACCATGATGACATAATAAGTTGTCCCATTATTGAGGCCGGAGATAACGGTATTGGCGGCGCTACCGTTGGCAACTATGCCGACCCGGTCAAAAACAATAACGGATGCCGGCTCGGGCGCCGGCGGCCTGGCGTAGAGGCGGTAACCGGCCGCGCCGGCAACCGGACTCCAGGAAATTGATATTTGGCCGTCCCCGGCGGCGGCGGTGACGCCGGTCGGTTTGTCAAGATAACTTGCGGCGGCTAAAAGCAACGGGTTTAAGGAGGTATTGCCTGGCGTAGTATAACCTGTGCCGCTGGACGGAATAGCGCCTGAGGCGGTTCCCCACTGTTTACCGGACGGTCCCTCGTAGGCCAGCCAGATCGAATAGGCCTTATTGTCCGGCGCAACGGCCAGTTGGGCCGGGGAGACGCGCGCCATGCCCCAGGATGAAACATAACCGGAGTCATTGTTGAGGTCAGCCCAGCTGTCTTCGGTCTGGATCTTGACGTCATCGGGCGTACCATCACTGCCGGTATCATAAAAAGCGGTGAAATTGATCGTGTACGCTTCCGGATTGGCGCCGGCGGCCAGGTCGACATAAGTATTCATCGATGAGGCAACGGCCAAAGCACCTGAACAATAGAGAACTATCGTCAGCAGGAGCAAACCGGCTCTGAACAGGCCTTTAAAATTATATATATTCAACATATTTATTTTATCCTGCGACTTGTTTGCCTG
>METM01000010.1:0-4724 GCA_001772335.1 candidate division WOR-1 bacterium RIFCSPHIGHO2_01_FULL_53_15 | reverse complement strand
TTAATCTTACCACAGAAACCCTTGTCCCTCGGGATACGCGGCTTATGGCCATGTAACGTTGACGGGCGTCGGCGTGGGCCGGGAGAGAGCGACCGACCAGGCCGAGCCGATCGTGGCCGGCAAGGCCGCCTGGCCGCCGGCATCCCACAGGCCGCCGTTATACATGTACTGGATCGGGCCGATGTTGGCCTGTGTGCTGTTATTGCGCGATATGATGGTCAAGAGATCGCCGTTCTGGGGCGTGATCTTCGCGCCGAGCGAGCTGGCCAGCGCCTGTGTGTCGGCGATAGCGACGCCGTCTGACGGAATAGAGAGCCAGTTTTCACCCAGGGCATCCGACTGGTAACCGAAGCTGATCGTCGGGATCTTTTTACTCCCGCTGACCGTCCAGTTGACGGAGAATGGCGATTTGCCCGGGTTTGAGATCGTAACTTTGTACATGCCGCCGATCTGGAGCGTGATGGCCGGCTGGCCGGCCGAATCCCAGGCGCCGCCGAGATACATGTACTGGATCGGCCCGACCGTGGTCTGGCCGCTGTTGTCCCGGCCGATGATCGTGATCAGGTCATTTGCCGCCGGCGTGTAAGCGATGCCCAGCGATCTAACCAGGTCGTCGGTCGTGGCCAGAGTGACGCTGCCGCTGCCAACCGCGTTATTGTACGGGATGGCGAGCCAGTTTTCCGCCAGGACTTCGCTCTGGTAGGCGAGGTTGGCCGTTGTCGTCATGATATTCTGGACAGCGAAAGTTACTTTCCTGCTCAAATCCCATGTATAGTAGGCATTTGACTCCAGCGAGGCGGTAACGACTTTGATGTCGTACGCGCCGTCGGCCAGGCCGGCCGGCACCGTCACCTCCAGAGTGGTTACCTGGTTTGCGGCAGCAGGGTTGCCGGCGGTTATCCGGGTGATGACCGCTTCAGCGCTGACCCCCGCCGCGTCGGTAAAATAGACCTTGTTCCCGCTAATGATGGTGTCTGTCCCTGAAGTCCTGATATCCAAAGTGGAACCAGGAACCCCTTCCAGCTGAACCAGGCTCACTACTTTCGGCTTGATATTCAGGCCGCTGACAATCGCCGAATTGGTCGGCGTGATAACTTTGACTCTCTTGGTGGCGGCCAATCCAGCTTTCGTGATGAGCCCCGAAGCATACGGGATACCGATCGTGATCGAGTTCTTTGACCACCAGTAGATCGGGACAGTCCTGTAGGTAGAGGTGCTCACCAGCAGGAGGACTTCCACGCTGCAGCCGGCCGGCGGGGTGGGAGAGCCGGCCTCAGTGCCGCCAAAGCCCTTGCCGGAGATGATCATTACGCCGTCGACATAACCGACATTGGCCGCATTATTCGCAGTGCTGGTATCCCAGGCGACGCCGGAAATATATGATTTAACCTGATAAGGGGTCGAAACGTAAAGTTTGCCGGCGGTAGCAACAATAATCTCGCCGGAGGCGATCGGGGTCAGAGAGCTGATCTTCGCTATGATCCGGGTTGCCGACCAGGAGCTGACGCTGTCGACGCCGACACCATTGACGTAAACGCTCCCCTGGGTTGCCCCGAAGTTGGTGCCGTTAATGGTGATGTTGGCTTCGATAGTGGCCGAATTGGCGGGGGAAACGGTGGTGATCGTCGGCAGAGAGACATTGGTCGGAATTCCGCTGACGGCACTGGTGTGCGCGCTCCGGCGGGTGGCATCGCTGGCCACCATAATATATTCATAGGTCGTGCCGTTGGTCAGGCCGGTTAGAACGGTGCTCGTGGTCGCGCCGCTGGCGATAGTCGCGGCCTTTTCATAAACAATTTCCTGGGCCTGCTGTCCGGCGGCCGGGCGCTTGTAGATCCGGTAGCCGGTGGCGCCGCTGACGCTATCCCAGCGAAGAAGCAACTGACCGTCATTGGCAAAAACGGAAAAGCCGGTCGGCGGCTCCAAATAATTAGCGCCAGCCAGTATTAAAGGCGAAGCGGAGGTGCCGGGCGAGGTATAACCGGTGCCGGAAGCCGGAATGGTTCCCGCGGCATGGTTGGCCTGTTTCCCGGCCGTGCCGGAATAGGCGAGCCAGATGTCATAGGGCTGGTTGCCCTGATCGCCGGTCACCTGCGAAGGACTGACGCGCGCCATGCCCCAGGAAGCGACATAGCCGAGGTCAGCCGTATTCTTATCCCAGCTGTCCTCGGTCTGGATGTAATTGTCATCGCCATTATAGTAGGCGGTGAAGTTGACCGAATAGGCCTCGGGATTACTGGCGCCCCCTTCGGTCTTAACATATGTATTCATTGACGGGGCCTCGGCCAGGACGGGACTGATAACCAGTAACAGGGCCAGGAACGAAACGAGCGCTTTTAACGGTACGATTTTCTTGATCATTTTCTTTCCCCCTTTGATAATATCAATTTCTTTTTTGAACATATTTTACTCCAAGCTGCCAAAAATTCTTTTCTCATAATATTTATCGGCCGATCCGGCCGGAAATTTCACTTTTTCTTTACTTTGATCACGGCCAGGTCGCATTGACCGCCGGCCGGCCCGGATTGGAAAGTGTCACTTTCCAGGTGTCGCCGGCCAGGATGCTGAATGGCGGCTGGCCGCCGCCATCCCAGGTCCCCGACGCGGCAATATAGCGATACTGGATCGGCCCGACCAGGGACTGGCTCTGGTTATCCCGGGCGATAAAGGTCAGCAGATCATTGTCTAACGGAGCGATCTTGGCCCCGAGAGAAGCGGCAAAGTCGTCAGTATTATTGACGGCGACCCCAATCATGGGGATTGAGAGCCAATTTTCCGCCAGAGTCTCGCTCTGATAGGCGAAGAGCAGGGAGACGCCGCCGACAGTTCCATCGACGTTCCAGGCAACTGAAATTGTTGGCCGGCCGGGATTGGAGATCGTCACGATATACATGTAGCCCAGCCGCAAGGCGATCGGCGTTTGTCCGGCTGAATCCCAGACGCCGCTAAGATACATATACTGGATCGGACCGACCGTGATCTGGCCGCTGTTGTCACGGCCAATGATCGTGAGCAGGTCGTTCGGCTGGGGAATGATGACCGAACCGATGGAATTGGCCAGGCCGTCGGAATTGCCGAGAAAGAAGCCGCCGGAGCCGGTGGCATTGGCGTAAGGAACGGCGAGCCAATTCTCTGACAGGATTTCACTACTATATTGGATCGTATAATTGCGACCGGCTGTCGTGACTGTTGGCGCGGCCGAGAGAGAGTCGATCGACTGGAAATTCGCGGTCGCGCCCGTGCCGAGATAATTGAAGTTGTAGTTCACGACATTTGACCAATTAAAGCCGGCGACAGTCCCGGCCGTCGTTTCCCTGAAACTGCCGGTGTGGAGCTGGATCTGGCCGTAACCGCTGATCGCGGCAAGCGTCCAATTGGGAATGGTTGAGGCGACAATGGTGCCGTCGGCGTCTTTGAATGAAACTTCAAGCGAATTGGCCGAGCCGTCCCACTTGATGTTAAAGGAAACGAGGCCGGGGTTGGGCAAAGATTTCGGATTGACCAGGACCGCGCCCCAGCCGGTAGCGGTGGCGGCCGAATAGGAGTACTTAACTTTGGCCCCATATTGTCCGTCGTGGACCGCCTCCGTTGTCCGCAGCTGGGCATTGATCGAATTGTTGTCGGGGGTAAGGTTACTGCCGTAGGCGTAATAGCCGGAATTCGGGTTCTGGATCCAATCGCTGACCGCGCCGCCTTCAAAGTCGTCGATCATGACCGAGTCGGTTGGAGCCGCGCTGATCGTCAGATCGGCGCTGGCCGTGCCGTTGGGCGTTGAAACGCTGACGACCATGCTGCCGCTGCCGACGCCGGTCGGGACCGCCGCGATTATTTGAGTGTTATTCCAGAAAGTGGGGGTGGCCGTGACTCCGCCGATAGTGAGCGTGCCGGTCCCTTGAGCGCCGCCGAAATCATTGCCGCTAATCGTGATAGTTTGGCCGATCAGGGCCGGGTCTGGCGAGATGCCGCTGATCGCCGCGGCGAGGACCTGGAAGGTTATATTAGTGTTGGAAACCTGACCGTTGACGGTGATCGAAAGAGCCCCTGTCGTTGTGCCGGCGGGGACGGTCACGTGCAGGTTCGTGTCATTAACAGTTGAAGGAGTTGCCAGCGTCCCGTTGAAGGAAACAGATATATTGGCAGGATTCGTCCCAAAAGCGGTCCCTTCGATCGAAACATCCGTGCCGACCGGGCCGTTGTCGGGATTGACGCCATAAACCATCGGCCGCAGTTCAAAGCTCTGGCTGTTGGTTTGGATGCCGCCCGCGGTGACGACAACTGAGAGGTCGCCGGCGACTAAATATGTTCCGCCTTCCTGGCTCGGGATGCCGAGGACGATCTGGGTATCTGACCAGGCGTAGACGGCGACGCCGTTGGGGTCCTGGCCGCCGACATTAACGCCATCGGGGATGGTGAGGCCGGCGATCGTGACTTTATTTGTCGCGGTATCGCGATTGCCGTCGCCGGGGTCGGCGCCGAAGTTGGTCCCGTTTATTTCTATATTATCGTAGACATAGCCGAAGGCGTTAGTCGTCCCCTGTTTGTAGACAGAGGCAATGACCGGGTCGGTCAGGAGTTGGCCGACGGTAAAGCTGGTCGTGTCGGAGGCCTTGCCGTTCACGGTGACGGAGACGGGGCCGGTGGTTGTGCCAACCGGGACGTTAATATTTGCCGTCGTATTGTTGGCGGCTGAGGGAGCTGTCGGCGCGGCGCCGCTGAAGCTGACG
>METM01000009.1 GCA_001772335.1 candidate division WOR-1 bacterium RIFCSPHIGHO2_01_FULL_53_15 | reverse complement strand
TTATGCGGCTACCAAAAGGCGCTGAAGAGTAAAGAATATGGTAGGATTTAGGATCAAGTTGTAATAATCAAGTCGGACGTGAAAGCATCGGGTCCGTAACTTAATCCTTAATCCTTATCACTTAATCCTGACGAATTAAGGAGGAAAAAAAGATGAAAAAGTTAATAATCGGGTTGGTCATGTTGTTGACGGTGGTGACGCTGGCCTGCCTGCCTGCCGGACAGGCAGGGGCCGCGGTACCGGAGATCATCTCGTTCCAGGGGAGGTTGACGAACGCGAGCGGCCTGCCGCTGACCGGCAGCCAGAGCGTCGGTTTCGCCATCTATGATGTGGCCAGCGGGGGCGCCGCCTTGAAAACGATTCCCGTCGCCGAGGTTGCCGCCGACAGCAACGGCCTGTTCAGCACGACGATCGATGTCAGCACCCTCGATTTCAGCGCGCCTTACTGGCTGGAGATCAGTGTCGGCTTGCCCCCCACGCTTCTCTCGCCGCGCCAGCAGTTGACGACCGCCGCCTACGCCATGCGGGCGAAGAGTGTCGAAGGAATCACGATGGCCGATTATGTCCGGAGATCCGGTGACACGATGACGGGGACGCTGACGATGAGTTCTGAAACGGCCGGAGCCGGAGTTATTTTAAAGAATGCCGCCGGCAGCAAGGCGACGATCGAGGCGATGACGGGCAACATCACAACCTTGGGCCGGATCACTGCCTCGGCCACTCTTGAGGGAACCCAGCTTAGATCTTCGGCGGCTTTGGGCGCCGCGCCTTTGCTGGTGACTTCCTCGACTGAAGTTGCCAATCTCAATGTCGGATATTTGCAGGGCAAACGCGCCGCCGATTTTCTAACTGCCGCCACCGATAATTGGGTCAACTATACCGGCGACACGATGATAGGGACGCTGGAGATCGGGACGGCGACGACCAAGAACATCACGCTTGAAGCCGGCGGGAACGTTAAGATTGCCGGCAATGTCGGCATCGGGACGACGGCGCCGGGGGGCAAGCTTGACATAGGGGGGAAGACGACATTCGAGGCCGGTGGCGGGATGAGGACGGTAAAACCCGTGACGGCCGAAGCGTTTTTTGATGGAGACGGAAGGGTCACGGGCAGTCAGTGGAACAATGTTTCCGGTGGCATAAGTTATACCGGCAAAGTTAAAGTTATTGGTAGACTTGAAGTAGGCAACAGCGCAACAACCGCAAGTGGTACCGACGCAATCGCGTTGGGCTACAATGCAAGCGCAGAAGGAAATTATTCGACCGCGATGGGCATCCGTACATTCGCAGGTGGATATGTTTCAACCGCGCGGGGTTTTGAGACAAGCGCAAGTGGAGATTATTCGACCGCGCTGGGCGCCAATACAATCGCAGGTGGTTCTAACTCAACCGCGCTGGGCAACAAAATAAATGTTGCCGGCAATTATTCGTTTGGTATTGGTTTGGATAACGCCGCTCGCACTATAAGTCAGCCCAACACCATGGCGATCCTCGGCGGCAACGTCGGCATCGGGACGGCGACGCCGGAGGCGAAGCTGCATGTGGCGGGGAATGTGAAGGTAACGGGCTATCAGGTTTCCACGATTGAAGGGACGCTGAAGGTGACGACGCTTGAAGTGACGGGAACCAGCCCTTATGTGCGGACGGGGGGCGACACGATGACGGGGACGCTGGAGATCGGGACGAGCGAAACTGCTAAGAATGTGACGATCGAATCAACCACCGGGAACATCAAAACCAAAGGCGTTCTAACTGTGAGCGGCACAGGTATTTCTTCTTTTGCCGGCAACGTGGGTATCGGGACGACGGGGCCGGGATACAGAGCAGAAATCGGAGTGCTCTCGGGTACGGTCGAGCCCACCAGTCTAAAACTCGACGGCGCCGCGACCGGCGGTGTGCAGATCCGCATCGGCGATACTTACAGCGGGACGGTCGGAACAAGATATTCGGGTGGAGACACCTATCTTGCCAGTAACTCGTATCAGAGCGCTCTGAATTCCGACTCATGGTCGAAGGGAACGAGCACGTATGGCTCGACTGTCGCGATATTGGGACTCTCTGTCAATGCGTCCAATCCGGCGTTCCAGCTTAAATATTCTCCGGCAAACACGGCTACTGGCGGCTTGAGCTCATTCTTCACGAATAATCTATTCACTGTCTTAGGGGACGGCAGAGTCGGCATCGGGACGACGGCGCCCGGCTATAAGCTGACGGTAGCTGATCCGAATGCAGTGGCGATAACGGCCTATCGCAACGATGGAGTGGATAATTTCCGCTTGATTATGGGAGTTAATTCAACTGAGGCCTATATCCAGGACACGTACACAACGGGTCCAGGACTGCTGAACTTTAAGATGGGTAATTCTACTGTCATGACTCTCGCGGGCAGCAACGTCGGCATCGGGACGGCGACGCCGGAGGCGAAGCTGCATGTGGCGGGGACGGCGAGCATTGAGGGCGCCTTAAACATGAGTAATCAAAAAATAATCAACCTTGGAACTCCAACTGCTTCTTCAGACGCGGCCACCATGGGCTATGTTGATATTACTGTGGGCGAAGCTGGAACCATTACCGGGGTTACCGCAGGAACAGGACTTACGGGCGGCGGCACAGTGGGGAATGTGACTTTGAATGTGTCGTACGGGGCTACAGCAGGCACGGCTGCCCAGGGAAACGATAGCCGACTGTCTGATGCCAGGACGCCAACTGCGCACGGCCTTACTGATTCAGCCATACATACTGTTTCCGGCTTAACTACAGGGCACTTTTTGAAAGCCACGGATGCGACTTCGTTCGGCTTTGCTCCTCATGGGTTGACAGCGGCTGATGTTGGGGCGGAGCCGGCATTTACCGCCCTGGGGGTAAGTAAAGGCGGAACGGGCGCCAATAGCTTTACAGCTAACCAGTTAGTGCGGGCGAATGCTGCGGGAACATCACTGGAGAGTTCAGGCATAATCTTGCCAGCCGGCGCCATTGTTGGCACCTCGGATGCCCAGATCCTCACCAGCAAGACAATTTCTTTGGCGAATAACACTATTTTGGGTTTAGGTAGCTTAGCGACATCAAACGAAGTGAATTCGGGGACGATAGCCGATGGAACAATTACCAATGCTGATATTGCGGGGGCGGCCGCCATAGCGGACAGTAAACTGGCGGCAATAACGACGGCCGGTAAAGTTTCCGGCTCGGCCATTACCTCGGGCACCATCGGCGGCGATACGATCATCAGCACTACCGGACCGATCACTTCAGACGCTTCAGTCACCGCCGATAAATTTTACGGCGACGGGACAAACCTGACCGGTGTCGTGACGACCGCCGCCTTGTCCAATTATGTCCGGAGATCCGGCGACACGATGTGGGGGACGCTGACGCTTGAGGGCCGCGTTGTCTATACACCGTCTTTAGAGGCAATAACAGCAGTAGCCGGTGTCACTGCCGGAATGTTGGATAATAAGGTTATCAGGATTGCCAGCACCGCCGGAGAAGTTACAGCGGGGATCGAAGCCGGAACCAACGGCCAGATCATAATATTGCAGGGGACCAATGATACCAATACGGTAAAATTTAATTCAAGCGGTAATCTAAAGTTGGCGGGCGGAGCGAGTTTTACACTGGGCCTGGGCGATACCCTGCAGCTGATCTATGATTCGGGCACTGCGGCCTGGTATGAGATCAGCCGGAGTGATAATTGATGAGAAAAATATTAATTCATGAAGCGGAGCTGATCTTCGTTCTGTGCCTCTGCCTGCTGTTCCAGCTGCCGGCCTGGTCCGTGCCGGCCGGGGGAGTGGGCAGCGCCAACCTGGAAATTATTCCGAACGGCCTGGTGGTTAACGGCAATGTGGGCATCGGGACGACGGCGCCCGGGGGCAAGCTTGACATAGGGGGAAAGACGACATTTGAGGCGAGCGGAGGGATGAGAACTACCGGGAAGGTGACGGCCGAGGCGTTTTACAAGACAGATGGAACTCAAATGGGGGCTGGCACGGTCACAAACGTCGCTGCCGGGACGGGACTGACAGGCGGGCCGATCACGACGAGCGGCACGATCGCTCTGGCGGATACGACCGTAACAGCCGGGGACTATGGTTCGGAAAACCAGGTGGGAAAATTTACGGTTGATGCGCAAGGGAGATTGACCGCGGCTTCGAATATCACGATCACCGGCTTTGAGCCGACATTTACCACGCTGGGTGTGAGCAAGGGCGGGACCGGAGCGACGTCATTTACGGCCAATCAGTTGGTGAGAGTGCATTCGGGAGGCCTCTCACTGGAGAGTTCGGGGATGACCTTACCAACTGGCGCCATTGTCGGTACGACTGATACCCAGACACTGACAAACAAGACGCTTAATGGCACAAACACGAT
The DNA here is from genome assembly GCA_001772335.1 of candidate division WOR-1 bacterium RIFCSPHIGHO2_01_FULL_53_15. Lineage (GTDB taxonomy): Bacteria > Margulisbacteria > WOR-1 > O2-12-FULL-45-9 > XYB2-FULL-48-7 > 2-01-FULL-53-15. Next base: position 4,919 of record METM01000009.1, on the reverse strand, counting down.
CTCAGCAGAGGCCATCATGACGGGGACATTGCCCGCGGGGAGATTGATCGGGGCCTATACGGGGATTACAAGCGTTGGGGTGTTAAGCAATCTTACAGTAGCTGATCCGAATGTAGTGGCTATAACGGCCCTTCGCAACGATGGGGGGAATAAACCCCGCTTGATTATGGGAGTTCAATCAAATGAGGCCTATATCCATGAAAATTACTCAACGAGTTCAGTACCGCTGAACTTTAAGATGGGCAATTCTACTGTCATGACTTTCGCGGGCACTTACGTCGGCATCGGGACGACGGCGCCGGGGGCGAAGCTGCATGTGGCCGGAACTGGCAGTTTTGAAGGCATCACGCTGGGCGGCGTGACTCAAACCAGCTGGCCGTCGGGCGGCGGATGGACGGAAAACGCGACGAATAATAAAATTTACACGACAAACACCGGTCGCAACGTCGGCATCGGGACGGCGGCGCCGTCTGCCGAACTGGATGTCAGAGGGAATCTAGTTCTTGATCCAGGGAGCAGCCCGGCTATTTATACCGGCACAGCCGGTTCTGAATTAAATAGATATCTTCAATTAATCAATTCTCCTTCTCAAACATCTGCCTCAGGTCTAAAGGCCGGGGGCATCCTGGTTGCAGATACCTACTCGTATGCGAATCCAGGCAAGAATAATTTAATTGTAAAGGGCATGGTCAGAGTGGGAATCGGGACGTTGGAGGCGGGAACCGCAAAATTAGCAGTGATGGACGGCAACGTGGGGATCGGGACGACGGAGGCGGGAACCGCAAAATTAGCAGTGATGGGCGGCAACGTAGGGATCGGGACGACGGCGCCGGCTGGGAAATTACATGTGGATATGGATGGAGCGGGTGGCACCACTTGGGAGGTGGTCTTTAAAGACGGCAAGGTGGGCATCGGGACGACAAACCCGGGGGAGGAGTTGGAGGTGGCGGGTTCTTTTGAGGGAGTGGAGGTGGCGAGCTCTTTACCCGGGATTCTGATGAGAGATAAAGATTCAACATTTGGGCAAGCCGCCGCTTATGTCGGATTCTACGACCAAACGAGGAGGACCGGATTTGTGGGTGATGGGAGCGGGTCGTTGCAAAGCCTCGATCTGTGGGGTGACGCGGGTACATTCGTGAGGATTGGCGCCAATAACTTGGAAAAAATGAGAATAACCACTGACGGCAAAGTGGGCATCGGGACGACGGACCCATCCGCAAAGCTAGATGTGGAGGGCGTTAATCCGATTGGTTATACAGCGAGGATATATAACTCTGCCGGCGATCCTAACGGAATACTGCTGGTTAAAGGGGGTTATTACAACTCGGGAGATAACGACCCGGTGTTTGAGGTTGCTAACAATCAAAATAATACGATTCTTTATGCAAATGAAAGAAACGTGGGCATCGGGACGACGGAGCCGATGGGAAAACTTCATGTGTATGTTGGTGCTCTCACTCCGAATGCCTTTGTAGTGAATCCAGCTGACGGCAAAGTCGGGATCAATTCGTCGCCGGGGGATGCACGACTGTCAGTTGGGGGCGATATGGTCGTCAGCGGACTGCCCGCGGGAACCGGCTCGGCGGTTTATGTTGATGGCTTTGGTAAGCTCTACAAGGCTTCCAGCAGTTTGAGGTATAAGAAAGATATCTCGCTCCTCACCGTTGATCCGCAGACTGTTCTCCAGCTTAGTCCGAAAAACTTCACCTGGAAGGAGAACAATGCCAGGGATATCGGCTTGATCGCTGAAGAGGTCGATAAAGTTATTCCGGAGCTAGTTTTCTACAAAGACGGCCAGCCGGAGGGGGTTAAATACGAGAAAGTTCCGCTCTATCTCTTGGAGGTCATCAAGGCACAGCAGAAAGAGATTGACGAGCTGAAGGCGGATGTGGACGAGTTGAAGCGGAAGTAAGCATGGGGAAAAGGTTGCTGGAGGTTACTTATGGCTGAAGCTGCTTATGAGAAGCTGAAGTTTTATCAGGATATTTGCGAAATCCGGAGATTGATCTATCGTATTACAGAGCGTTTTGCAAAAACTCATTTAAGGCTAGTTTCCCAGATGAGGGATGCCGCCAGATCAGCAAAACAGAATATCAGGGAAGGTTATAAAAAAGGAACGGTCGGCGAATTTTCACACAGTATTAGAATAAGTCTCGGTTCATTGGAGGAATTAAGCGGTGATGTTGAAGATTGCTTGGAAGACGGGCTTATTTCGAAGGACGAATTTACCCAATTATCGAATTTGTTCAAAAGCGCGGATTATATGTCAAGAAGATATTTGGAATCTTTATATAAAATGGAGCGGGCAGGCACATGGAAAACTCCAGGTTCGCGCAATAAAAAGCAACCTCCAGTAACATTTTCTCGGCCTGAGAGGAAGCAGGCAACATCCAGTAACATCCGGTAACATATTAAAGTAAGACAGAAATTAACAATCGAACGGGGTGATAATTGATGAGAAAAATATTAATTCATGAAGCGGGGATGATCTTGGTCCTGTGCCTGCTGTCCCAACTGCCGGCCTGGTCCGTGCCGGCCGGGGGAGCGGGCAGCGCCAACCTGGAAATTATCCCGGGCGGCCTGGTTGTCAAGGCCGGCGATGTCTCGATAGAGGGGACGGGAAAGTTTGTAGGCAGCGGGGCGGGATTGACTAATTTACCGGGGGGGGCTGGCGCCTGGACGCTGTCCGGTTCAAATCTTTATCCGACTCAAACTATTTACAAAGTCGGCATCGGGACGACGGATCCGACGGTTACACTCGAAGTTCGCGGCTCACTGAAAGTAGGGAAACCTTCAGTTACAGAATCGGTCTTATTTACAGATGATGGGAGAGTGGGACTTGGTGTCACGCCTATATCTAACGCGAAGCTTAATGTTGGCGGGAACATAAATATGAGTGGCGGCAATTTGTTTTATGGTAGTGGTGGATTGACGTTTAGTCCACTAACTTTCGGCCCGAATGCTCGCATCATTATAAAAGCCGGCTCTGCTGACCAAGGTCTGGTTTTAGAAGAATCTGGTGGCAGCAATTATGCAAATCTGCATGTGACAACCGAGTCGGGAGTCGCAAGATTAAATATTGGAGTAAATGAAAATAATGGTGTTTTCAATATTGTTGCTGGCAGTGTCGGCATCGGGACGGCGACGCCGGAGGCGAAACTGCATGTGGCGGGGACGGCGAGCATTGAGGGCGCCTTAAACATGAATAACCAGAAGATTATCAATCTGGCAACACCAGAAAATTCTTTTGAAGCGGCCAACAAGAGCTATGTTGACATCCGCGTGGCGGCCGGCGCCGGCGGCTGGACGCTTGCGTCCCCCAATCTTTATGCGACGCAAACCTCATTTAATGTCGGCATCGGGACGGCGGAGCCGAGCACGTACAAGTTAAATGTCTATTCGGGGACAGAGAGCGGGAGTGGCTTAATGGTCTACGGCAATATGGTCGTGACCGGCGCGAAAAACTCGCTGGTCGAAACGCCAAGTTACGGAAAAAGAAAGCTTTACGCGGTTGAATCGCCGGATGTTTGGTTCGAGGATGTCGGCAAAGGGCAATTGACCGCGGGGAAAGCGACCATTGCCGTTGATCCTATCTTCCAAGAAACGATCGACGAATCAGCCGGGCTGACGATTTTTATCCAACTGACCTCCCAGGCGAACGGCACTTATGTCGAAGCCGACGGCACGCGGAGCTTCACCGTCCATGAAACCGGCGGCGGCACGAGCGGCGCGACATTCAATTATAGGGCGCTGGGCAAGCGCCGGGGCTATGCTGATTTGAGATTAACGGCGGAGTAAGTTGGTGAAGAACAAACTCCCGCCGGCTCTTTTATTTCTGCTTTTTACTCTGGTTTTAGGGGCGGGCTGGCCGCAGTCAGCCCGGGCTTCTATGTGGTCGGCGACAGAGGTTTTCAGTGCTCCTGCGGGTAGGGAGAATGATCCAAATTGGGATAATTATTTTGCCTCCATAACTTTAGACTCAAAAGGCCTCCCCCATATTCCCCATTATGCCAACCTTTTTTTAGTTTATCTTTACCAGACCGATTCAGGTATATGGGAGACAAGAGGGTCGGGGTATTGGACGCCCTCTGACTATTGGAATGTTAGCCCTATCATCGATAGTGCCCTGGACTCGAATGACAATCCATATTTTGTTTATCCTTGGTATAGTGACTTTCCCGCTAATCGGATCAAATTGTCCTACAGGAATGCCGCCGGCGGCTGGTCTCATGTGCCTGGCATATCTACGGTGCGCGGCGTTCTGCCTTCTATTAAGCTCGATTCAAATGACAAATTTCACATCAGCTACAATAACTGGGGAAGCCCTTGGGCGCTTAACTATGTTTACGGAACTCCGGAGGGGTTCATAAGGGAGGCCGTTGATTCATCGGGGCAAGAATCTTCGGTTGTAGTGGACTACGCTAACAAACCGCACATCAGCTATTGGTATGATACTACTAAAAAACTGAAGTATGCCTACAAAACCGCTGAAACATGGGTAAAAGAGGTTGTTGATCCCTTGGTGAATGTGGGTCGGTATACTTCGATGGCGGTGGACGCAGGTGGCCGGCCCCACTTTAGCTATTATGATATTACGAATAATACACTGAAGTATGCTTACAAGAAACCCGACGGGACTTGGGTCACTGTAACTGTCGATTCCGGAAATGTGGGTAAGTGGACCTCAATTGCCCTGGACTCAAACGGCAAACCCCATATCACCTATTTTGACGCGCTATCTAATACTAGCTTAAGATATGCCCGCTACCTTGGCAGCGAAGGGTCTTGGGCGAATGGAATTGGCGGCATAAAAGATGTCGACCCGGGCGCAGCTAAAGCGTGGTGGTTTATTACGACGGTGGCTAGCGGCGCTGGCGGTCCCAACGCCATTGCCCTGGATGCCGCCAATCGTCCCCATA
>METM01000008.1:41619-59499 GCA_001772335.1 candidate division WOR-1 bacterium RIFCSPHIGHO2_01_FULL_53_15 | reverse complement strand
CGCGGGAAATTTCGCCGGGGCGGTGAGAAGCCGTGACTAATATTTCATCAAAAATTAATGACTTTCGCGCTTTCTGTCGTCCAGCGAGCCAGATCCAGCATCTTGCCGACAATCACCCCTTCAACCAGCTCTTCTTCTTTCAGCCCCCGGGCATGAATGCACGTGCCGCAAGCCCTCACCTCGCTCCCCAATGCTATCAATTCCGCTAACATCTGCGCCAGATTATAATAGCCGGTCGGCGTTTGCTGTCCGGCTTTGGCTAAACTCACGGCGTCGCCCATCAAGAAAATATTCACTTCCTGCTTGATGGCGATCAAGGCTTTCGCCAGCCTTAATGCGTTCCAAGGCTTTTCAGTCCCATAAGGGGCGTCGTTAATAATGATAGTAATATTTGCCATCTGATCAGCTCCTCCTATGATAACTCAAAACCATTTCCAGAACCACCACTTTTCAAAAATGATCTTTGCCCAGTGCCAGAGCTTTAAAGGAGAAAGCATAGTGACTTTCGGGTCGGGAACACCGTAAAAATCACCGAAAGCCAGGCCGGCCCGGCCGCCGCCAACTTCAAGAAAACATGAGCCGCCGCCGTTAAAGCTGTCAGTTGGTGTTTTGCCGTTGATCTCTTCGGCTATGCGTTTGGCCGCGACCTCCGCCTCAAAATGGGCAAAAACGCCCGCTTTGGGCAGCGCTTTCCCGTTCGAGAGTTTAACGCCGGTGATATCGCCGACCGCAAAAACGCCCGGTGTTTTTGCCGCCAGAGTATTGGCATTGACCGGTAGCCAGCCGGTCTCGCCCAGGAGGCCGGCATCTTTTACGACGTCCGGCGCTTTGTGCGGCGGCACAACCAGGAGCAGGTCAAAATTATGTTTTTCTCCGTTCTCGAAAACGATCTCACTGTTTGTGTCATTGATCGAAGTGATTTTATACTTGGGAAAATACTTTATTCCCTGGGCTTCGATCATTCCCCGGACAGCCGCGCCAATTTTGGGCCCGGCCACCGGCATCGGCTGGTCCTCGACGGTGAACAGCCGCAGGTCAACTTTGTCCCGAATGCCCTTCCGCCTAAAAATATCGTTCAAGATCATCGCCGCCTCGTAAGGCGCGGCCGGGCAGCGAAAAGGAGCGCCCGCCACCACAACAAAAACTTTCCCGCCGGTAAAAGTTTTCAACTTTTCCTTGGCCGCCAATATGCCCGACAGGTCAAAGAGAGACCGTTCCGGGGTCAGGCCCGGCAACGCGGCATAATTGTGCTCGGCGCCCAGGGCGATAACAAGATAATCGTAAGCGAAGCTCTCTCCCCCGGCCAGAACCTTCTTTTCAGCCAGGTCGATCTTTTGGACCGCGGCCTGCCGGAAAATAATGCCTTTGCGGTCCAGCCGGTCCAATCGCTTGACGATCTGGGCCGGCGTCCGGCCGCCATCGAGGACCCAGAGCAGGGACGGATAAAAGAAATGGTCCTGGCTTTGATCGATCAGGATAATTTTGTGTTCGGCGGCCAATTTTTTCCGCAACACATTCGCCGCCACTACCCCACCCATGCCACCACCCAGGATCAAAACGGTCTTCCCCATAATTATTCCCCCTACTTAATAGTTTCCCCTCGCGCCCGGCGGTCTCCGTCAAGGGAAGGCCTCGGCGGGTTTGGCGGCAAACGGCTATTGTTCGTATCTCTCTTTGTAAAACTCGATCTGCTTCTCTATTTCTTCCTTGGAAAAACCCTTCTGCCACTTGTGGAAATCGGAATCCATAAAATCTTTGGCCACGCCCTTCATCAGCTCCTCGGCCTCGGGAATGAACTTGGTGTAAAAATGCTTGGCCACCTCGTACATGCCGTGCCACTGCGTGTAATCGGGCCCCATCATCGCGGCCCCCATGCGGGCGCGGCGACCTTCGTGGTGCCATAATTCATAATAGGTCCACTCGATCTTGTCATCGAATGGCGTCTTGGTGATCTTCCCCGCTTTCAACAACCGGTCCATAATCTCCTTGGCCGGTTTGGCGAACTTATCATTATAATGGTTGACCAGATTATCGTATTGGATATAGAAATTCGAGACCCACTGCGGGCTGTGGCAGTTCTGGCAGACCGATTGCATCTCTTCGCGTTTCTTCTCCCAGTCGGGGATCTTGATGGAGATCGCCGGACGCAGCGTCCAGCTGATGCGCGCGCCGACGTCATGGGTGGAGGGCTGGTCCTTGGTCGCTCCCATGTGGCAGGTGACGCAGTTGGGCGCCGCCGAATAATCTTTCCCCAGGACCCAGGACTTCTTGTCGAGGTTCATCTTCTCAAAATTAGCCATAAAGTTGATGCCGTGCTTTGACTCGCCGTAGATCTCGCGCTGGGGATGGTCGGGCCCCATGTGGCAGCGGCCGCAGGTGTCCGGGGCGCGGGCGACGCGCAGGGAAAATGTGTGGCGGTAGTGGCAGCCGCCGCAGGAGCCCTTACTGCCGTCGGGATTGATCCGGCCCATGCCGCCGTTAGGCCACGTGGCGGGATCAAGTTTGCCCTCTCCCAAAACCTTGACGGTGCTGCCGTGGCACTGTTTGCAGCCGGAGGTCGCGGCCGGCCCCCCTTCGACAATCTCGCCTAAAGTGTTGTCCAGCGAACCAATAAAAGATGCGGCCTCCGCGTGGCGGCTGCTCTGCTGTTCTTTAAATTCTTTTGCATGGCACTTACCACAGTCCTTGGGAGAAACAATGGTGGCAATGGTAAAACCGTTGTGTTCGAACGCGTCGGGCTCGCCTTTTTTGGCCTGGTGGCACTCAAAGCAGCTGACGCCAACTTTTGAATGCCGGCTGTCCTTCCAGTGGTTGATGATCTGCGGCGTAGTTTCCTTATGACAGGCAAGGCAGGCCTGGCTGGCAGGCTTGGCGAGCGAAGCGGAGGCCAAGATGAGCAAAAATAAACCGATCGTCCCGATCTTCATTTTCATTTTTTCCCCGATAAAAAATATTTGAAGAGCCAATCGAGCCGCCCTCGCCTGACCATGAACATCCCTGAAAATTTCATCACGGCCTTTATCTTAACACGGTTTGCAGGCGCATAACAGTGGGTTTGACAGTTCTTGCACTTCGGTTTGGGATCATAAGGACAGGCGTCCAGCCTCTTTTTGGCGTAGTAGAGAAGGTCGGCGCACTCGGCGCAGAGCGAAGGCGTTTTATGGTTCTCCCGGCAATATATTTCAATAAAGCTGGCCAGTGTCGCCGCCTCTTGTTCTTTGTTATCGACTGTTTTAGTCATATTTATATTATAACACAGGCCCTGTCTCGCTGACAAAAAATACCCCTTGACGAAAAACAGAGGCAGGTTATAATATCAATAATCGTTCCGATTATCAAATATATGAAAACCCTACGCAAACACAGCCGCCAGAGAGAAGAACTACTCAAGGTCCTGCGGGGAACAAAAAGCCACCCGACTGCCGGCTGGGTTTTCGCCCGTCTGAAAAACAAATTCCCGCGGCTTAGCCTGGGCACGGTCTACCGCAATCTCAATCTCTTAAGGGATGAAGGCAAGGTCCAGGAGCTGGCCTTTGGCAGCACCTTTGACCGCTTCGACGGCAACCCCCTGCCCCACTACCATTTTATCTGCGAAAAATGCGGCCGGGTTTTCGACATCAACCTGCCGGTAGAAAATACTTTGAACAAAAAAGCCGAAAAAGCCGCGGGCTTTAAAGTCGACCGCCACCGCGTGGAGTTTTTCGGGCGGTGCCGGAACTGTCTTATTAAGGGAGGAGGTGAAAATTAGCCGGCGTGTCCGGAATGCTTCATTTTAATTGTGAGGAGGCGATCCCATGAAAACTTTCGAATGCCAGGTTTGCGGCCATTTAGCTTTTGGCGAAGCCCCGGCCAACTGCCCGATCTGCGGCGCGGCCAGAGAAAAATATAATGAGGTCAAAGACGCGGTTAAAAATCCCGTCGACCCGGCCAATTTGACTGAATCGGAGAACAAGCATATTCCCCAAGTCAATATAAGCGGCAGCAAGGTGGAGGTCAAGGTCGGCGGCATTCCCCATCCGATGCTGCCGGAACACCATATAATGTTCATTGATTATTATGTGAACGGCCGGGGCATCAAGCGCAGCCGTCTCGGCCCCACCCAGTGGCAGTGGCAGGCCGACACCCCGCTGAAAGCGGCGGCCCAGGCAACTGAAGAGCTGAACCTGAAGCCGGGCGATGAATTAAAGGTCCTGGAATACTGCAACCTGCACGGCCGCTGGGTTAAGACGGTCAAGATTTAATTTTAAGGAGGACGCGGAGGTCTTGAGTCGGCTCGCTGGAGTGGGAATGATATGATATAATTGCTGATACTTTATCTGACCAGGGGGGAAAACAACCATGAAATGGATGCTCAACGAAAAAGACCTCGTTAAAGAAACCAACGAAACGCCCAATCTGCTCCGCGGGCTTTTCCCGTACGAAGCAGTCCCCAAGATCGCCTTTGATTACCAGGATGTGCCGCTCAACCCGCCCGACGATATCTGGATCACCTGCACGACTTTCCGCGACGGCCAGCAGGCGCGCCCGCCCTACTCCGTCAAGCAGATCGTCGACCTTTTCACCTTTTTGCACCGCCTGGGCGGCCCCAAAGGGATCATCCGCCAGTCCGAGTTTTTCCTCTACAGCGAAAAAGACCGCGAGGCGGTCAGGAAATGCCAGGAACTCGGCTTCCAGTTCCCCGAGATCACCGGCTGGATCCGCGCCGTCAAGAACGACTTCAAACTGGTCAAGGAGATGGGCTTGAAAGAGACCGGCATCCTGACCTCGGCCTCCGATTACCACATCTTCCTGAAGCTCGGCCTGGACCGCAAGAAAGCCATGGAGAGCTATCTCGATATCGTTAAGGCGGCGCTCGAGATCGGCGTCATACCCCGCTGTCACCTGGAGGATATCACCCGGGCCGATTTCTACGGCTTTATTCTCCCGTTCGTCCAGCAGCTGATGGCGCTCTCCAAAGAAGCCAAGATCCCGATCAAGGTGCGCGCTTGCGACACGATGGGCTACGGCGTGCCTTACGCCGGGGCCGCCCTGCCCCGTTCCGTCGGCAAGCTAATCTACAAGCTGGTCAAGGAGGGCGGCGTGCCGCCGGCCCAGTTAGAGTGGCACGGCCACAACGATTTCCATAAAGTTCTCATCAACGCCTCGACCGCCTGGCTCTACGGCTGTTCAGCCGCTAACGGCACCCTGCTCGGCTTTGGCGAGCGGACCGGCAATCCGCCGATCGAGGGGTTGATCATCGAATACATCGGCCTCATGGGCAAAACGAACGGCATCGACACAGCGGTCATCACCGAGATCGCCGAGTATTTTAAGAACGAGATCGGCCATGTTATCCCGCCGAATTATCCTTTCGTCGGCTCGGAATTCAACACGACCGCCGCCGGCATCCACGCCGACGGCCTGATCAAGAATCCCGAGATCTACAACATTTTTGACACCGGCAAAATCCTGAAACGGCCGATGGGGATCACCATCACCGACAAGTCGGGCGCGGCCGGCATCGCCTTCTGGCTCAACTCCCACTTTGGTCTCACGGGCGAGCAGATGATACCCAAGAACCACCCGGCCGTCTTGAAAATCAATGATTGGGTCGCGTCACAATACTCTGAAAACCGCACCACCACCATCTCGACCGGCGAAATGATCGAGCAGGTCAAGCTCTACTTGCCGGAATATATCGAGTCGGATTTCGCGAAACTGAAGAAGAAGACCGAACTGGAAGCCAAGCACCTGATCGAAGATCTCGTCGCCAAAAAAGAGATCAAGTCGATGGTCCCGGCCCTGCAGGAGCCGGCCCTGGAAGAATTCTTAAAGAAGAACGCCTTTATCCAGTTCATTTACGTGGTCGGCCAAAACGGCCTCAAGGCCACCAAGAATATCGTCCACCCCCAGGATGCTGAGCTGTTCAATAAGCTCTCGCCTGATGAAAATTATTCCGACCGCCCGTGGTTTAAGGGCGCGGTCGAAGCAGGCGGCGCTTTTGTCACCGATTTCTATACTTCCAAACTGACGAACAAACTCTGCATCACGGTCGCCGCTCCCATCAAAGGCAAGGGGGGCAAAATAATGGGGATCCTGGGCGCCGATATTAAATTCGAAGACATCGCTAAACTATAGATAATGGCTGAACCAGAAAATAACGCCAAATACGATATTGAGGTCAATCGCAAGTTCTGCAAAAATTGCCGCATCTGCATCCAGTTTTGCCCGACCGGCGTTTATACCGAGGATGATCTGGGCGGCCCCATCATCAAGTTCCCCGAAAAATGCAACAACTGCCGGCTCTGCGTCATCCGCTGCCCGGAATTCGCGATCAAGGTTGAACCAAAGAAATGATCTTCCCTTTTCCCGGTAAGCCTAAAGAAGTGAAATTCATCCTGGGCAACGAGGCTTGCGTCGAGGCGGCGATCGCGGCCGGCTGCCGCTTTTTCGCCGGCTATCCGATCACGCCGTCGACGGAGATCGCCGAGGGGATGGCCAAAGCCCTGCCCAGGATCGGCGGCACTTTTATCCAGATGGAGGACGAGATCGCCAGCCTGGGCGCGGTAATCGGCGCCTCGATCTGCGGACTCAAAGCGCTGACGGCGACCTCCGGCCCGGGTTTTTCTCTCAAACAGGAGCACATCGGCTACGCGGCGCTGACGGAGATCCCCTGCGTCATTGTCAACGTCATGCGCGGCGGCCCCTCGACCGGCCTGCCCACCCTGCCGGCCCAGGGCGACGTGATGCAGGCGCGCTGGGGGACGCACGGCGACCACCCGGCCATCGTCCTCTCGCCTTCCTCCGTCAAAGAGTATTACGAGTTGACGATCAAGGCCTTCAATCTCTCCGAAAAATTCAGGACGCCGGTCATACTACTGCCCGATGAAGTCATTGCCCACACGCGTGAAAAGTTAGAGATCCCTGAAAACATCAAGATCGTTGACCGCAAAAAACCGCCGGCCAATGTCGACAAGAAAAACTACAGGCCTTACGCCGTTTCGCGCGACGACGAAGTCCCGGTCATTCCAAACTTCGGCGAAGGTTTTCGCTTCAATATCACCGGCCTGATCCACGACGACAGCGGGTTTCCTTCCAACGCGCCGGAGATCACCCAATCAACCCTCATGCGCCTGCATAAAAAAATCGCAGCCGGTTACGGCGAGATCAAAGGGATCGAGGTTGATCTGCCGCGCGGCGCTGAAGTGGCCGTCCTCTCTTACGGCGCCTCATTCCGCTCGGCCGCCCAGGCGGCCAAAGACGCGCAGGTCGGCCTGGTCAAACTGACAACGCTTTTCCCCTTTCCCGACAAGGAAGTCAAGGAACTGGCGCAAAAAGTTAAAACTATTATTGTCGTGGAAATGAATCTCGGCCAATTGATCGGCGAGGTCGAGCGGGCCGCCGGCGGACTGGCCAAGATCGCCGGCGTCAATATCGCCAATGGGCTGCTGATCACGCCCGATGTCATCAGAGAAAAAATCAGAGCATGCCAGAAGAAGACATAAGCAAATATCTGCGCCTCGATAAACTGCCGCACATCTGGTGCCCGGGCTGCGGCAACGGCATCGTTTTGCATGCCGTCCTGCGCGCCATCGGCAAACTCCAGCTCGACCAGGATAAAGTCGCGGTCGTCTCAGGCATCGGCTGTTCTTCGCGCTCAGCCGGCTATGTCGATTTCAACACCCTGCACACGACCCACGGCCGCGCCATCGCTTTCGCCACCGGCATCAAGCTGGCCCGGCCCGATATGACGGTCATCGTCTTGACCGGCGACGGCGACTGCGCCGCCATCGGCGGCAACCACCTGATCCACGCCGCCCGCCGGAACATCGATCTCACCGTCGTTGTCTTCAACAATTCGATCTACGGCATGACCGGCGGCCAGTCTTCGCCGACCACCCAGCCCGACGACATCGCCGCCACCGCTCCTTACGGCAATCTCGAAAACGCTTTTGACCTCTGCGAGCTGGCGAGAGCGTCGGGCGCCTCTTACGCGGCCAGGTCGACAACTTTCCACGCAACACAGCTTCCCCTGCTGGTCGAGAAAGGGATACAGAACAAAGGGTTTTCCTTCCTCGATGTCATCACCGCCTGCCCCGTTTACTTCGGCCGGATGAACAAGATGCCCGAGGCGGTCGACATGCTCAAATATCAGCGCGATAACGCCCGCAACATCAAGCAGTGGAGCACGATGACCGACGAGGAAAAGGGGGGCAAATTCGTCATCGGCGAACTGCACAACAAACCGGCGCCGGAATACACGGACCTTTACGCCGCGCTTCGGGCAAGGCTTAAAGAAAATAAATGAGCAGGTTTGAGATTTGCTTCTCGGGCAGCGGCGGACAGGGCCTGATCACGGCGGGCAAGATCTTTGGCGAAGCCGTCGCCCTCCATACGAACAAGCACGTCGTGCAGACGCAGTCGTACGGGCCGGAATCGCGCGGCGGCGCCAGCCGCTCGGAAGTGGTGATCAGCGATGAGCCGATCTATTATCCAAAGATCACCCGGCTCGACCTCCTGCTCGCTCTCACCCAGGAATCGGTCAAAAAATATCTCTCCAACCTGAAAGAAGGCGGCATACTGATTATTGATCCTTTCGGCGTCAAGGCAGTCCCGTCGGGGAACTTCAAGACCTACTCGATCCCGGTCACGCTGACCTCGAAGCACGAGTTGGGCCGGGCCATCTTCGGCAATATTCTGGCGCTGGGCGCCATCGCCGCGATCACAAAAATTATCTCAATTGAAGCTCTGGAGAGTTCGGTCCTCCCGAACGTGCCGGAGAGGTTCCGCGAAGACAACAGAAAAGCGCTGGCGCTCGGCTTTAAGTTAGGCGCCGAGGCGGCCAAATGAAACTCTACGAATACCAGGCCAAAGAACTGCTGGCCAAAGCCGGCGTCCCGACGCCAAAAGGTGAAGTGGCAGAAACGGCTGAAAAGGCAGAAAAGTTTGCGGCGCAGGTCGGCCTGCCGCTCGCCATCAAAGCCCAGGTCCTGGTCGGCGGCCGCGGCAAAGCCGGCGGAATCAAGATCGCCAGGACCGCTGAGGAAGTCAAAACGTTCTCCGGTCAAATTCTCAACATGAAGATCAAGGGATTGCCGGTCGCTTCAGTTCTCGTCGAAAAAGGGCTGGAGATTGCCAAAGAATATTATCTTGGCATCACGCTCGATCGGACGAGCAAAAGCAATGTCCTCATCTTTTCAGCCATGGGCGGGATCGATATTGAGGCAGTCGCGCTGCATGACCCGGCAGAAATTTTTCGGACAGCCCTCACCCGTTTGCCCATAACCTTCCCCCCTCTCTCTCTGGGAGAGGGTAAAAAAATAGAGGCGATCGCCGAAAAGCTCTACGAGCTTTATCTCAAGACCGACGCCACGCTGGCCGAGATCAACCCGCTGGTTAAAACTAAGGACGGGAATTTTGTCGCCGCGGATGCCAAGATCGTGATTGACGACAACGCCCTCTTCCGCCACCCGGAGTTCCACGCCATGGCGGAAGAAGCCGAAGAGGATCCGCTCGAGGCCGAAGCGCACCGCAGGAAGATTGCCTACGTGCGCCTGCCCGGCTCGATCGGCATTCTCGGCAACGGCGCGGGGCTCGTCATGACGACCATGGACGAGGTTAAAAGGGCGGGCGGTGAGCCGGCCTGTTTTCTTGATCTCGGCGGCGGCTCCAAGGCCGAGACGGTGGCCAACTGTCTGGAACTTTTGACCAAGGATCAAAATATTAAGGGGATATTCTTTAACATCTTCGGCGGGATCACCCGCTGTGACGAAGTGGTCAACGGCATCATCGCCGCCCACGACAAAGTCGGCGTCAAGGTCCCGATGGTGATCCGGCTGACCGGCACCCGCGAGGAAGAAGGCAAAAAACTGCTCGCGCGGACGACTTTTCTCACATATGCCGCTTCGATGACCGAGGGTGCCAGGAAAATCGTGGAGTTAGCCAGATGAGTGTTTTAGTCGGCAAAGATACGCGCGTCATTGTCCAGGGAATAACCGGCCGGGAGGGCCTCTTCCACGCCCAGCAGATGATCAAGTTTGGAACCCAGGTCGTGGCGGGCGTCACTCCGGGCAAGGGGGGTCAGAAAGCCCTGGGAGTTAACGTTTATAACAAAGTTGCCGAGGCCAAAAAGGAAACCAACGCCAACGCCTCAATTATCTTCGTCCCCGCCCCTTTTGCGAAATCAGCCATTATTGAGGCGGTCGAGGCCGGCCTTAAGTTCATCGTCACGATCACAGAGGGGATCCCTTTCAGAGACATGATCGAAGTGATCCCGTTGCTTAAAGAAGCCGGCGCGCGCATGATCGGCCCCAACTGTCCCGGCATCACGACCCCGTTTTCCGCCAAGTTAGGCGTCATGCCCGGCCATATTTTTAAAGCAGGCCCCGTCGGCATAATTTCCCGCTCGGGGACGCTGACTTACGAGATCATCGCCGGGCTGGTCAAGATCGGGATCGGCCAGACGACCTGCATCGGTATCGGCGGCGACCCCATTCTTGGCTCAACCTTTGTCGAACTTCTCCCCGATTTTAATGCCGACCCTCTGACTAAAGCAGTCGTGATGATCGGCGAGATCGGCGGCTCCGACGAGGAAGCGGCCGCCGAATATATCGCTACCCAAATGAAAAAACCTGTGATAGCATTTATTTCCGGCCGCACGGCTCCGCCCGGCAAGAGAATGGGCCACGCGGGCGCCATCATTTCCGGAGGCAGGGGGACGGCGGAGTCAAAAGTTAAAGCGCTCACCGCGGCCAAAGCGCCGATCGCCGAAACAACCGCCGAGATACCGGCCATGGTCAAGGCGGTGTTATAATTGAATTCCCCACACTTAAGTGTGGGGAATCAAGGGGGTAATTATGCTAAAAGATATCAAAATCGTTGACACGACACTGCGTGACGGGGAACAGACCGCCGGCGTGGTCTTCTCAAACGAGGAGAAGTTAAAGATCGCCAGACTGCTCTCCGAAGCCGGCGTTTTTCAACTCGAGGTCGGCGTCCCCGCCATGGGCGGCGCCGAAAAAGAAGCGATCAAGTCGATGGTCAAGGCCGGCCTTAAAAGCTCCCTCATGGGCTGGAACCGCGCCATGACATCAGATATCGATGCTTCGATCGAATGCGGGCTCGACGCGGTCGCCATTTCCATCTCGATCTCCGACGTCCACATCAAAGAAAAATTAAACAAAACCCGCGACTGGGTGCTTGAGACCGTGACCCAGGCCATCAATTACGCCAAGAGCCACGGCCTTTATGTTTCGGCCAACGCCGAGGACGCTTCCCGCGCCGACCCCGCCTTTATCCTCCAGTTCATGGAAACCACGCGCGAAGCCGGCGCCGACCGCTTCCGCTACTGCGACACGACCGGCTCGCTCGATCCTCTGCGCGCCTACGAGGAAATAAAAGGCCTGATCCAGAAGACCGGCCTGCCGATCGAAATTCACACGCACAACGACTTTGGCATGGCGACGGGAGTCACCCTGGCGGCGCTTGAAGCGGGCGCCAATTTCGCCAGCGTCACGGTCAATGGTCTGGGCGAGCGCGCCGGCAACGCCGCCCTCGAAGAAGTCGTCATGGCGCTCAAATATCTAAAGCACATAGAGACCGGCTTTGACGTCTCAAAAATAAAAGAGATCTGCGAATATGTGGCCAAAGCTTCGGGCCGCGAGATTCCGGTCAACCAGCCGATCGTCGGCCGGAACCTCTTTATGCACGAAGCCGGCATCATCGCTAACGCCATCCTGAAACAGCCAAGCACTTACGATATCTTTTCCCCGTCGGTCGTCGGCGGCATCCGCCAGCTTCTTATTGGCAAACACTCCGGCCGCTCGTCTATTATCTCGAAATTCGACGAGTACGGCATTGTCCTTGACGAAGATACGGCCGGGAAGATCCTGGAAAAAGTCCGGGAAAAAGCGGTTGAAGTTAAACGTCCGCTTTTTGATAAAGAATTGATGCAAATTTACTACGAGATCGTGGGATACCCGAAGAATAAGTAAATTTCGTCAGTAAACAACAGTAGCAAAGCCCATTTGTCAATTCCTCCACAGATTGCTATAATACCTGCAATGAAGTTCGGAAAACTCAAAGAAGAATCAGTAATTGCCTATCAATCCGGCGTCGGCATGTGGGCGTTCTTGTTGCACCGAATCACAGGATTGGCCCTGATCTTCTACCTCCTGATGCACATCTTTGTCATCTCCCGCGCCTTAAATGGCGCGCAGACCTTCGATAAGCTCTTAGCGGTCCTGACCTCAAAACCCTTTATTCTCGCCGATCTGGCGCTCTTGGCCGCTATTCTTTTTCATGGCCTGAATGGCATAAGGATCATTTTATTCGACACCGGCGTCGGTATCCGCCAGCAGAAAGCGATATTCTGGTTCATGATGGCGCCGGCGGTCATTATTTGGTTCGTGACGGCATATATTACAATTCCGTATCTTTTTTGATGGATATCAGAATATCAGGGGATCAGGGAGTGGATATCAGAATATCAGGGGATCAGGAAGTGGGCATCGGGGGATCAGGTGTCAGGTTGCGCAAAAACCTGATCTTCTGTTATTCTGATCTCCTTCATCCTGATATTCTGATTTCCTGATATTCGTAAAAGAAAAAATATGAAATACAATAAATCATCTCTACTCTGGTTATTACAAAGAATAAGCGCTGTCTTGATCTTTTCTGCCCTCGGCGCGCACATCTGGAAAGTCCACTACGTTGAGCTTGGACAACCGATACTCTACGCGGGCGTTGCCCTGCGGCTCAAGGATGTTATGACCCTTGCCCTCGATTCCTCCATCCTCTTCCTTGGCCTTTTCCATGGCTTAAACGGTGTCCGTATGGTCGCCCTCGATTACGACTTTCTCAAAAAACATGACCGGCTTATCTCGTGGCTCTTGGTGATAGTCGGCGCCGCATTCTTTATCTTAGGAGTAAGGGGCTTATGGGCATTTCTTATAAACATCAAATAATTGTCGTCGGCGCCGGGCTCGCCGGCCTGCGCGCGGCGCTCGAGGCCAAAGCGGCCGGGCTTGACGTGGCGGTGATCTCAAGAGTCCAACCGGTCCGCTCCCACTCTATTGCCGCCCAAGGGGGGATCAACGCCGCTTTAGGCAACGCCGAGGGCGGGCGCGACGATAACTGGGAAAAGCACACCTTTGATACCGTCAAGGGCTCTGACTACCTGGCCGACCAGGACGCGGTCGAGATCATGACAAAAGAGGCGCCCGGCATTGTTTATGAAATGGAGCACTGGGGCTGTCCATTTTCCCGGACGGCGGAAGGTCTGATCGCCCAGCGGCCGTTCGGCGGCGCCGAGTTTCCCCGCACCTGCTACGCCTCTGATATTACCGGCCATGCCCTCCTCCATACCATGTACGAGCGCTCGGTTAAAGAAGAAATTAAAGTTTACGAAGAATACCTTCTCCTCTCTATAGTCAAAAACGCCGACTCCTGCGCCGGCGTCATCGCATTGAATATCAAGAACGGAGAAATCGAAGCGTTCGAGGCGGACGCTGTCATTATGGCGACCGGCGGCTGCGGCCGGATCTATAACAAATCAACTAACGCCCTGATAAATACCGGGTCCGGCATGGCCGCCGTCTATCTGACAGCAGGCGTGCCGTTAAAAGACCTTGAGTTCGTCCAGTTCCACCCCACTTCTCTCTACGGCACAAACATTCTTATAACAGAAGGGGCGCGCGGCGAAGGCGGCTACTTATACAACTGCAAGGGCGAGAGGTTTGTTAAGGAGTTAGCCCCCCGCGACATCGTCGCCCGCTCGATCCAGACCGAGATAAACGAGGGGCGCGGCTATGATAACGCCTACGTCCTGCTCGATCTGCGCCACCTCGGCAAGAAAAAGATCATTGAGCGCCTGCCGGGCATCCGCGACATCTGCATCCACTTCGCCGGGATTGATCCCATAGACGCGCCTATCCCGATCCAGCCGGGCCAGCACTACTCGATGGGCGGCATCGATACCGACGCGAAAGGAGCGACGAGCCGGCCGGGGCTCTACGCCGCCGGCGAGTGCGCCTGCGTCTCTGTCCACGGCGGCAACCGCCTGGGCGGCAATTCCCTGCTCGACACCATCGTCTTTGGCAAGCTCTCCGGCCGCTTCGCGTCGGAATATGTCAAAACAAAGAAGAAAAGCGGACAGGGACAAGCCCTGTCCCTACATCTGCAAGAGATCAAAAGTAAGATCCACCGCCTTGAAAACTCGACCGGCAAGGAAAAGCCGACCGACGTCAGAAACCAGTTAAAAGAGACGCTGACCGAAAACGCCGGCATTTTCCGGGAAAAGAGCAAACTGCAGAAGGGGCTGGCTAAGGTCAAAGAGCTTAAAGAACGCTACAAGAATATTCATATCCAGAACAAGAACAAAAAGTTCAATCTCGACCTCGTCAGGAACCTGGAGCTCGAGGGCAAGCTGGAGCTGGCCGAGGTGATCGTCGCCGGCGCCCTCAACCGCGAGGAGAGCCGCGGCTCCCATTTTAGGACCGACTTCCCCGAGCGCAACGATGAGAAGTGGCTCAAGCACACGATCGCGAGTTTCGTTAACGGCACGGTCAAGATCGGCTACAAGCCGGTCACGATCACGCAATTTAAACCCCAAGCGAGGACATATTGATGGTAACGTTTAAGATCGCCCGCTTCGATTCGGATAAAGATAAAGAACCACGCTTCCAAACCTATGAGGTCCCCGATGAGAAAGAGATGTCGGTCCTCGAGGCCCTCTTTTATATCGTCGAGAACCTCGACGGCTCGCTCGCTTTCCGCTATTCATGTAGAGGCGCTGTCTGCGGCTCGTGCGCCATGCGCATCAACGGCCAGAACCGCCTCGCCTGCCAGACGCTGATCAAAAAACTCGGCTCAACCACGATCACGATCTCGCCGCTCCCCCACTTGCCGGTCCAAAAAGACCTCATGGTCGACATGGAGAGCTTTTTTGCCAAATACGAGAAGATTAAGCCCTACCTGATCAACAATGATCCGATACCGGACAAAGAATTCAAGCAATCGTTCAAAGAGCGGGCCGAAATTGACGAAATGATCAACTGTATCCTCTGCGGCAACTGTTATTCTGCCTGCACCATGGCCGCCACCAACTCCGATTACCTGGGCCCGGCTGCTTTGACCAAGGCCTACCGCTTTTACGCCGACTCGCGCGATACCGCGAAAGCGGAGCGCTTAAGGATCATCGACGGCGAAGACGGCGCCTTCCGCTGCCACACCCTCTTTAATTGCGCTGAGGTCTGCCCAAAGAATATCGTGCCGACCTATTCGATCCAGAAGTTAAAAGGAGCCGCCTGCTTTAAATGAGCGACCAGAAAAATAAAGTTTTTATCGCCGCCACGCGCCAGAATGACGGCAAAACCATCGTCTCGCTCGGCCTCTACGCCGCCCTGCGCAAGCGGATCAAGAAAATCGGCTATATCAAACCGGTCGGCCAGCACTATCTGGTGGTCGACGGTAAAAAGATCGACAAGGACGCCGTCCTCATCAACTCAGTCTATCACCCGGCCGGCCAGCTCCAGGACATGAGTCCCATCGCCGTGCCGCACGGCTTTACCGAGAACTACATCAAGCACGGCAAAAAAGAGGTCCTCTCACGCCGGATAAAAAAGTCGTTCCGTGACATCCAGAAAGTGAACGATTTTGTCCTGATCGAAGGGACCGGCCACGCGGGGGTCGGCTCGGTCTTTGACCTGAGCAACTCGGATGTGGCGTCGCTCCTGCGCGCGAAGGTCATCATCGTCTCGATCGGCGGCGTCGGCAAGCCGATTGACGAGATCATGCTCAACAAGGCGATGTTTGACGCGAAGGGTGTCGAGGTCTTAGGTGTTATCATCAACAAAGTCCACGAGAGCAAGATAAAAAAGATCAGCCGGCTGGTCAAAGCCGGCCTCGCGCGCAAGAAGATCGAGCTCCTCGGCGTTATCCCCTACCGCGAAGTCCTCTCCTCGCCCACCATGGAACAGCTCCTCGAAGACCTCGAAGGAAAACTGCTCGGCGGCAAAGACGCCCTCAACAACTCGATCCACCGGATGATCATCGGCGCCATGCCGCCGCACGAGGCGCTCGGCTATTTCGGCAAAGGGACGCTCCTCATTACCCCGGGCAGCCGCGAAGACCTGATACTGGCGGCGATCAGCGGCAGCTTGGGCGAACATGTCGAGACCTACGGGGTCTCGGGGATAATCCTGACCGGCAAGATCACGCCGCACCGCCATGTTCTGAGGCTCATCAGCGGCTATAACATCCCGATCATCCAGGTCAAGGCCGACACTTTCTCGGTCGCCTCATATATTCACGACCTGATCGTCAAGATCAGGCCGACCGACACGGATAAAATACGGGCGACGGAAGAGTTGGTGGAAAAATACGTGGCTATCGACCGGGTCATGAAGCTGATCTAACGGCTACATTATCGGCAGGGTAAAAGTCAACTTCGCTCCCCGCCCCAGCCCCGCCGACTCCGCCCAGATCTTGCCGCCGTGGGCTTCGATGATCTCCCGGGCAATAGTCAGGCCCAGCCCGAGCCCGCCGGCATTTTTGACGTAGGGGTTATCCGCCTGATAAAACTTCTCGAAGACCTTTTCGAGGTCCGCCGCCGCGATGCCGATGCCGTTATCGCTGACCTCGACCCGCAGGCGGCTGTCTTCCTGTTGGGCCCGGACAAGGATCCAGCCGCCGGCCGGCGCGAATTTGACGGCATTGCCGATGAGATTTGTCAGCGCTCGCTCAAGCTTCGCCTCGTCGCCCTCTAACGGCAGGGGCGTCTCGGGCCGGTCGAGCTTCAGTTTAACTTCTCTGACGGCGGCTTCTTCCTCCAGGTCGCCGGCAACTTTTGAGATCACGTTATTCATGTTCAGGAGTTCCTTATTGAGCGTCAGGCCTTGCCCCCGTTCGAGGCGCAGGACATCGAAAATACCGCTTATCATCTCGGCCACGTGTCCGCACAGTTTTTTTATGTTCGGGAGATGGTCCGCCGCCGGCGCGCCTTCGGCCAGCGCCGTGATGTGCTGTTTGACGACGGCCAGCGGGCTTTGCATTTCCCGTGAAAACATGGAGAGAAATTCGGTTTTCACCCGGTTGGCCCGCTCGAGCGCTGCCCCCGCCTGCCGCAAATCTGCCTCGCGGTTTTTCAGATCATCGAAGGATGCCTTGACGTTTTGCGCCATGGCATTGAAGGCCTGCCCCAGATTTTCGATCTCATCGCCGGTGCGGATGTCGGCCCGGGCGGCCAGATCGCCGTCTCGCATCTTTTGGGCGGCGGCCTCTAATTTCCCGATCGGCCCGGAAATCCGGCCGGCCGCCCAGACGGCAAAAAGATATGACAGGAGAAACGAAACGGCAGTGGAAAACAGAAAAATTAAGTTGACCAATCGGCCGAAGTTTTCAAAGTCCTGCCGGACCCGGCCGAGCCTGGCTTTTAGGGGGGCGTCAATTTTCTCTTCCATCCACTCATTGAGACGATGGGCTTGCGCGTCGATCTCCCGCATTAATTTCATCCCCAGAGGGTTGCCGACTGGCTTTGTCAGGGCAAAGATCCGCCTTGATTTCCCGACGATTATCTGCCGCAGGCCTGTCTGCAGTTCCCGCCCCAGCCCCGATTCCAGGTCAGTTATTATTTTATTGCCTAACAGTTGATCGGCGGCCCGGTTGGTTTTCACCAGCGCTTTCTCGAATTCTGTTTTGTAGCCGGGATCGGCCGTGGAAATATAATCGTTGGCGGGCATGATGAGGTCAAAGACGATAAGCGCGCGCAGGTGTTCCGAAGCCGCGTAAGCGACCTGGAGATCAGATACGGTTGCCAGGTTCCTTTTCGAAGTTAGAAATATCCCATAGCCCCGGACATAATCCATGGCCAGGATCAGGATAGACAAAGCGACAAACGCTGAC
>METM01000008.1:34929-41605 GCA_001772335.1 candidate division WOR-1 bacterium RIFCSPHIGHO2_01_FULL_53_15 | reverse complement strand
ATTTTTTCTACACCTCTAAATTAACGGCAGATTAAAAACGAACTTCGCTCCCCGCCCCAGCCCCGCCGATTCCACCCAGATCCGGCCGCCGTGGGCCGCGATGATCTCCCGGGCGATAGTCAGGCCCAAGCCCAGCCCGCCCGCCGCCCGGGTAGAGGAGCTGTCAACCTGGTAGAACTTCTCGAAAACTCTTTCCAGGTTTTCCCGGGCGAGGCCGAGGCCGTTATCTGCGACCGAAACCTGGACGCCGCCGTCCCGCGGGACAGTTTTTATGACGATCTTTCCGCCGGCCGGAGTGAACTTGACGGCATTGCCCAAAAGGTTCGCCATCACCCTGGTCAGCTTGGCCTTGTCCCCCATGACGGTGGGGAGATCGTCGGCCAGGTCAAGTTCGATGCCCAATTTTTTTTCCTGGTTTTCCGCGCCGACCAGGGCCTGCTTGACGATTTCGTTCATTAACAGGGGCTCTTTTTTAATTTCCAGCGGCTTGCCGGCTTCAGTCCGGCCCGCGTCCGTGATGCTGTCAATTAAAGTCAGCAGGTGGCCGCTTTGCCTGCGCATGATCAACAGGGCTTCTCTCTGCTTCGGGCTGATCTCGCCCAGCCCGCCGGAGAGGAAAAATGACAAATAACCCATAATGGGGGTGATCGGAGTTCGCAGTTCGTGGGAGATCATCGAGATGAACTCAGTTTTCAGCTGTTCCCGCCCCTCGACCCTGGCCAGCTCGCGGCCCTTTTCTTCAACCTGCTTTTGGACGCGGCGCAGCTGGAGAATGGTCTCCGCGGTCAATCGTCTTTCCGTTGCCGCGCGGTGTTCAAGGGACTGGACATAGAAGTCCTGCTCTGTTAGCTTGGGATCCATCCGTAGAGTTCCTCATCGCTCGCTTGAAGGTCAATGCCGCATTTCAGGTCTTTCAGGAACTCGACGCAGGCGGGGATCAGCTCTTTCTTGATGATCGAACCGTGCTGGGGCAGAATCATTTCCAGGTCCAGTTTGGCCAATTTTTCCATGACATTAGCCAGGTGCGGCTTGTTCGCCATGTAGCCCTCATGGAAGGACTTCATCTGCTCTTCGTAGCCTTTTTGGGCGAAAAGGCGCCAGTCGGCCGAGACCGCCCCAAAAATATCGGACGAAAAAAGCAGTTTTTGCTTTTCATCGTAGGTCACGATTGACGCGGGGAAGTGGCAGTGCGGGGTTTTCATAAATCTTAAAACCCGGCCGCTTTTCAGGGTTAACGCGTAATTATGCCGGTCAACCGGGTAAAATTCGCTTTTTATGTCATAGTAGCGAATTAAAAGTTGGGCCCGGGAATGCGTCACGATCTTTAATTCTTTGTTAGCGATGACGTCTTCTAACAGGGGCGTGCAGGCGCAGAGATCCGGATCCTGATGGTGGAGCACGATATAGCTGACCTGGGCGGGCTCGATGATCGAGAAGATCTTACTTGCCACTTTGGGATAAAAGCCGACACTGCCCGGATCAAAAATCACCGCCTCCCCGTTATCCACCAGCAGATAAGGGTTGCAGTGAAAAGCGGCTTTTTCGTCATACAAACCGATCCAGTAAACGCCGGGGACGACTTCGATCGGCTCAAGATAATCGTATCCCTGTTTTTCCATGCGCGTTTTGATTATAAACTATGCGCCCGGTCAGGGCAAGGCGGATTTTAATCAAAAATATTTCGGGCTGGCTTTCTTATACTCTTTTTTGCTCCAGAGCATCTGATAATCATTAATTCCAACCGCGTCAGCAATACGCCTGACACTCGACTCCAACTCCTCGCTCGTCTTGCCGTGGGTCATGGCGTAGAGATTGTAGTTAAAACCGGGAAACCGCGGCCGTTCGTAGCAGTGGGAAACTTCCTTAAAGCCGGCGATTTTTTCGCCGATCACGCCGACCGACTCGTCCGGCACATTGAAGACGACCATCGCGTTGGCGGCAAAACCGGCCTTTTGGTGCTTGAGGATAGCGCCGAATTTGCGGATCACGCCGGTCTGTTGAAGTTCCCTGATCTTTTCAATCAGTCCGGCTTTGAATGGCCGGGGCTCGACCGGCAAATCTGCCTGAAGCTCTCTGATAAGTTGCTTATCGATCACAGCTCAAACCTCGCGTTGATCTTGAACTTTTTTGTCATCGGCAAAAGATAAATTTCCCCGATGCCGCTTTTGGTTTTTATTTCGGAGGCGATCTGGTCGAGCCTTGCCTTGTTCTCGCAGGTCAGCGTGAACCAGAGGTTATATTCGTGTTCGCGGGCATAGTTGTGGGTCACTTCGTCGTAGCGCGAAACGAGCGCCCCGATCTCATCGAGCTTCTTCGGCGGGATTTTCATCGCCACCAGCGTGTTGACATAACCAAGCTTGCTCCCCTCAAATGTCGGCCCGATCCGCCTGATCACATTGCTCTCTTTGAGGACCTTGATCCTCTCGATCGTTTCGGCTTCGGAGAGGCCTATTCTTTCCGCGATCTCGAGATACGGCCGCTCGTCGATGGGGAAGTTAAACTGCAGTTCGTTGAGGAGTTTCTTGTCGGTTGCGTCCATGGGTTCCTTTCGGCTCATAAGTGCAGAACGGCTCGGCCTCGAGGTAGTCGCCGACGGCGGCATACGCTCTGGCCCGGCAGCCTTCACAAATAATCTTATATTCACATTCGCCGCATTTGCCTTTGAGGAGCTCCGGCTTTCTTAATGAATCAAATAACTGCGACTTCTCCCAGATGTCCTTAAACTTGGTCTGCCGGACATTCCCCGCTACAAGGGGGAGATAACCGCAGGGCTGGACGTCGCCTTTGTGGGAGACAAAACAGACGGCGCTGCCGGCCAGGCATCCCCGGGCCGGGTTGAGCGTTTTGCCCTCGGCCTTGGCCCTCTGCAGGCGGATTCTATAATAGTGAGGCGCGCAAGTCGCCTTAACCTCTATCCTGCTTTCCTTTTCCTTATCATAAAACCAATTCAATACTTCCTCATATTGTTCCGGCGTGATCTCTTTTTCTTTGGCGATCGTCAGCCCGCAGCCAACCGGCACTAGGAGGAATATATGGAAAGCTTCTGCCCCGATCTTTAGAGCCAAATTATAGATCTCAGTGATCTCTGCCAGATTATGGGTGGTGACGGTCGTATTTATCTGAACCCCCACCCCTTGTTCCCGTAACAGCTTAATGCCGTTAAGGGCCTGCTCAAAAGCCCCCTTCTGCATCCTGAAGCCGTCGTGGGTCTCGGGCCTGGCACCATCCAAACTGATCGCCACGCGCGTCGCGCCCGCTTCTTTTATCTTTTTCGCGATCTCCGGTATAATTAAAGTGCCGTTCGTCGCCAGCGCGGCTTTTAAACCTTTGCCGACCGTGTATTTGATGATCTCAAAGATGTCCGCCCTATAGAGCGGCTCGCCGCCGGTCAGGACCATTATCGGTTTGGCTTGCCCGCCGTGGCGGGCGAAAGCGGCAACATCGTCGATAAAAGTAAAAACTTCTTGAGTCGTCATCTCCCCCGGCAGGGGTTCCTTCTGCGCCGTAGCGCGGCAGTGAATGCACCCGAGGTTACAGCGCTTGGTCAACTCGAAGAAGATCAGTCGAGGTAGCATGCCGGGTCCTCCATCCAGGGATCGTTGTAGACGAGGTCGGCGCGCACTCGCAATGACCCGCCGCAGGCCGATTGCCACTTGCAGGCACCGCATTTCCCCTTTAAAAGCGGCAGGCGGGCTTTGAGCCCGGCCATGAGAGGATCAGAAGTGTCCTGCCAGATCTCGGAGAATTTGCGCTCTTTGACGTTGCCGAACGAATAGTGCATCCAGAACTGGTCGGGGTGGACATTCCCCTCCGGGTCAATGTCACCTATTCCAACTCCCGAACTGAACCGGCCGCCGCCGTTCCATTGGAGGAGTTTTAAGACGCGCTCCGCCCTGTCCGGATCTTCTTTGAGAAGTTTTAAATAAAGATAGATGCCGTCGACGTGATTATCAACGGTGAGGACCTCGATCGGCAGTCCTCTGTCGGAGAAATCTTTGGAGCGCGCAAGTATCGTATCGAGCGCCTGGCGGCTCTCTTCGTGAGTCAAATCCTCATTCCTCATTCCTCTGCCTCTGCCTGAATAGACCAGGTGATAGAAGCAGACCCGATTGATACCTTCGCGCTCGATAAAGTCAAAGATCCTGTTTAGCTCCTGCGCGTTGTGGCGCGTCAGCGTCAGGCGCAGGCCGACTTTTTGCCCGACAGCGTGAAGATTGCGAAAAGCACCCAGCGCTTTCTTGAAGGCCCCCACCGCCCCGCGGAATTTATCGTTAACCTCTTCCAGGCCGTCAAGGCTCACGCCAACATAAATAAAGCCGGCCGCTTTGATCCGGGCCGCCATTTTCTCGTCGATCAGGTTGCCATTGGTCGAGAGGGTCGGCCGCAGGCCCAGGCTCTTGGCATAGGTGGCCAGCTCCAAAAGATCGGGGCGCACCAGGGGTTCCCCGCCCGAGAAAAGTATCGCCGGGATCTTAAACTGCGCCAGATCTTCGATCAGCGCTCTACCCTGCGAGTTCGTCAGTTCCCCTTCGTATTTTTTGTTTTCCGAGGCGGTATAACAGTGGATACAGCGCAGGTTGCAGGTCCGCGTCGTGTTCCAGACCACAACGGGCCGCCGCTCGGACGCCGCCTTGGCCGCGCCGTGACCCTCGCCGTAACGCAGGGCGTCCGATTCCGTTTCCTGGCCGCAAAATAATTTTGTTATGTCGATCATAGTATCGCCTTGACCAGCCCGTCTATCGTCGAGCGCTTGGCTTCGACGGCTACCTTGAGGCCAAATTTTCTCGCCGTCGCCGACGTGATCCGGCCGATCGAGACGATCTTCACGCCTTGAAGCAATTGTTTCGCTTTCTTCGCGCCAAAGATCTCGACAAAATTTGAAACGGTCGAGGAACTCGTAAAAGTTATGGCGTCGACTCTCCCCGCGAACGGGTTGAACTTGACCGACGGCTTGATCGCCCGGTAAGCGGGAACGACGAGGACCCTGGCGCCGGCCGCGCGCAGGCGATGTGTGAGCACTTCTCTGGCTTTCTCCGCCCGGGGGATCAGGATGTTGGCGCCCGAGAGCTTCTCGCGCAGGAGTTCTTTCAAAAGCCCTTCCTGCGAATAATCGCAGTTGGCCTGGAAGTCGGCCAATAGCCCGTTCACTTTGAGCTCCTGCGCCGTCCCGGGGCCGATCGCCGCGATCTTTTCACAGCAGAGCGCCCTGGCATCGATCTTTTTGACCATCAGCCGGTCGATAAAGCTCCTGACACCGTTGCGGCTGGTAAAAATGATGTACTGGTAGTCTTTGAACCGCGCAATGGCCGTATCCAGCGGTTTAAAGCTTTTAGGCGGCACTATTTCTATCGTCGGGAACTCGATCGCCTCGGCGCCGAGCGCGCTGAGCTTTTCCGAAAGCCGTGAGGCCTGGTCGCGGCTTCTCGTCACCACGATCGTTTGTCCAGCCAGCGGCAGCTTTTTTCGCCAGTTTAGCTTATTGTGCAGGTTAATGACTTCGCCGACAACAATTAAGGCCGGGGCTTTGACTTTAGCCGCTTTAGCTTTTTTAACAATGTCGGACAAAGTGCCGTAAACTTCTCTTTGAGCGCCGCGCGTCACCCACTCTATCAGAGCGGCGGGCGTCGAGCGGAGGCGTCCGGCATCAATTAGTTTCTCAACAATTTTCGGCAGATTTTCGATCCCCATATAAAAAACCAGAGTGCCGGTCCGGGAAATGTTTGCCCAATCGACCGAACTGCCTGGTTTACCGGGATCTTCGTGGCCGGTGATAAAACTGACCGAGGATGAATATTTGCGATGGGTCAGGGGAAATCCCGCGTAAGCCAGTCCCGAGGCCGCTGTGACGCCGGGAACCACCTCATAGGCGATCTTGTTGGCAACGAGAACCTCCGCCTCTTCCCCGCCCCGGCCAAAAATAGAGGGGTCGCCGCCTTTGAGCCGCGCCACAACGTTACTTTTTTTGGCGTAGTCGACGATCATTTTATTGAGCAAGGTCTGGTTCATGATCGAGCCGTCGGAAAATCGTTTGCCGCGAAAATCGGCGGCGATCAGTTTTGCGTCTTTCCGCGCGAGGCTTAAGAGAGAGGGATTCGAGAGATAATCGTAGATAACGACATCGGCCGTCTCAAGTATTCGCTTCCCTTTGAGCGTCAGAAGCTCGGGGTCGCCCGGCCCCGCGCCGATTAAATAGACCTTACCTTTCATTTTAAAAGTTTCCCCGCCCCCATCTTCAGCAATTTCTTCGCCAGCTTTTTCCCGATAATTTCCGGCTCGCCACTTACCCCATACCCCACACCCCTTACCACTTCCCCCCCATTTACCTCCGCCACAATCCCTTCCAATTTCATTTTCTCGCCGCGGATCGTTGCGTGCGCGCCGATCGGCACGAGGCACCCGCCGCCAAGATGAAAAAGCAGGGCTCGCTCCGCCGTTACGGCCAGTTGCGTCGGCCGATGGTTGAGTTTGGCGAGCATAGAAAGGACGTCGGTGTCGTCTTTTCTGCACTCGATCGCCAACGCTCCCTGTCCGGGCGCTGGCAGCATCCAACTCAACTTCCTAAGTTCTACGTTCAACGCTCTACTATCTACTTTCAGTCTTCTAACGCCAGCCATCGCCACCACTATTGCGTCTAAATTCTCTTCATTCAGCTTCCTGATCCTTGTATCAAGATTCC
>METM01000008.1:0-34910 GCA_001772335.1 candidate division WOR-1 bacterium RIFCSPHIGHO2_01_FULL_53_15 | reverse complement strand
TTCGATGGAGAGGGGTGTCCGAACGAAGTGAGGACGGGGTGAGGAGGGCATCCCGTGGATCTTCCCGTTTAGGTATCGCTCCCAGCGTTAGCCGCTTCGGCATCTCCGTCGGCAGGTCCTTCAGGCTGTGGACCGCGAGGTCGATCTCCCCGCGCAGCATCGCCTGCTCGATCTCTTTGACAAATAGCCCCTTCCCCCCTATTTGGGAGAGGGGTTTGCCGATCATCATGTCGCCCTTGGTTTTGATGACCTTCAGCTCAAATTTAGCGTCGGGGAAAAGTCCGGAGAGTTCTTTGAGAACGCCCTGGGACTGGGCTAAAGCGAGATGACTGCCGCGGGAACCGATGACAACTTTTTTATTCTTAGCGTAGAATTTTGCTGCCATTTTATTATATTTTCTTTTTCCTCGCCGATGATCTTTTCCACTTTGGGTATCTCCGCCTGGCGCGCCCGCAGGTTCTCGGCCGCGATCGAATTGAGGTCGTCGATGTCATAGAGATAGACGGAAGAGAGCTCGCCGACGCGGGGGTCGATGTCGCGCGGCACCGCGATGTCGATCAGGAAGAGCGGATTGCCGCCTCGCTCCGCCAGAATGCTCTGGATGCGCGGCCGGCTGATGATGAAGTGCTTGGCGCCGGTCGAGGAAATGACGATATCGCAGGTCTTTAAGTACTCGTCCAGCTCGTCGAACTTGACGGCGCGGCCGCCGATCTTGCCGGCCAGCTCCTCGGCCCTGGCATAGGTGCGATTGGCGACAAAAATGACCTTTGATTTCAGCAGGGAGGCCGCGACCTCGCTCATCTTGCCGGCGCCAACGATGAGCGCCTGCCTCATCTCAAGGTCGCCGAATATTTTTCTCGCCAACTCGACCGCCGCCGAACCGACCGAAACAGCTCCGGCGCTGATACTAGTCTCGGCGCGGCTGCGCTTGCCGCAAGCAACAGCCCGGTTGAAAACCGAATTGAGCATGGCGCCCGAGCTTTTGAGGTCGAGCGCCGTCTGCCAGGCGGTCTTGACCTGGCCCAGCACCTGCCCCTCGCCCACGA
Organism: candidate division WOR-1 bacterium RIFCSPHIGHO2_01_FULL_53_15; assembly: GCA_001772335.1. GTDB lineage: Bacteria > Margulisbacteria > WOR-1 > O2-12-FULL-45-9 > XYB2-FULL-48-7 > 2-01-FULL-53-15. The sequence continues at coordinate 33,864 of METM01000008.1, read as the reverse complement.
TCATCGAATCGAGCCCCGAGGCCACCCTCATCAGGTGTTCGGCCGCCTTGAGGCCGCTGTAACGGTAAAGATATTTCTCGAAATCGGCGAGCTTGATCTCGAAATAGTTCTCAAGGAACGCCTCGCTCGCCTCAAAACTTTCGCTGACCGTGTAGAGCTCGGTCCGATTGCAAGTGGAAATAATGACGATCTCGGGGCGGCTCTCTTCGGCCGCGGAGAGGAAGAACTTGATCGCTTCTTCCAGGCGCGCCGAAGCGATCGCGACTTTTTCGCGGATCTCGACCGGCGCCGTCTTGTGGCTAAGCCCGATGAGACGCAGTTCCAAGCTTTTGCCTCCTTATTCTCCCTAATTCGCCGGCCAGTTTGCCGAGTGCCGGCGTAACGATTTTCTCCAGTTTCAGCCGCAGGGCCTTTGAAAAAGCCGGCGCGTTGCCCGAGGTCGAGATCGAAACGACCAAAGGGCCCCGCTTGATCACCGACGGAGCGATAAAAGAACAGAGCTCCGGCCGATCGATCACGTTAACCAATATCTTGTTTTTCTTAGCGTCGAGCGCGACCCGACGGTTGACCTCCCCGTCGTCAGTCGCCGCGATGACAAGCGCCGCCTCTTTCAGGTCGCTGCTTCGATACTTGCGGCGGGCCAGCTTGACCTTGCCCGACTTCGCCAGCCGCGCTATCCCCCCTGTCGGCTCGGGCGCGACCACCACGGCCCTGGCGCCGAATTTGAGCAGGGTTTTGACTTTCCTCTCCGCCACCGCCCCGCCGCCGACTACCAGGCATTTCTTGCCGGAAACGTCCAAATTGATAGGATAATAGCTTTTGGGCATTAGAAAATTTAAATTATGCCCCTCCCTTTTAATTTTTCATACGCATCAAACAAAAAATCATCCAGGGAAATATTATCGGCGGGCTGATGTTTGTTAGGGGCGCTCCAGGGGTGCTGATGCCAACGGCCACCGTCGCAGTCCAGCCCAAAAATTCTCTGGCCGTTTAAGACAACAACATAATTGATTATATTCTTCCTTGTGTTTACATAAACTTGGACAAAACAAGCGCGGCTAACAAGTAACCGGAGTTTTAAAGTGTTATCAGTTTCATCAATTAGCTCTGCTTTCCGAATAAATCCGGCTTTGTCAGCCGAAAGTACAATTTCATGCCTGATTTTGTCAACGGTCATTTACTGCTTTCAAGCAATTTCAGGTCTCTTTCAATTGTTTTAATGCCGTCGATTGCCTGATCCCAATTGTGATAATCTTCCTCAACCTCAAAGGAGTGTGATTTTTTCTTAATTATTTTTTTCTTTTCAAAATCAGTAAGTGTCATTCTGTACTTTTTGGCAAGAAGGTAATCAGTAAATTTATAAGCCGCGATCCGCCGCCGGAGCTCGGACGCCAAACTTTCTTTTATAAGCTCATTTCCCGTCAAATCAAAGTCCTTGGCGATTTTTTCAACCAACTTTGTCGGGACCATATTGTTTTCTCCTCCTCTGATTTAAAGTTTCTTCAATGCCCAAATTAAGCGGAAAGAACTGCCTCAAACATTTATTATAATTATAGCACAATTTTAAGCCCAGCGGGAGATGATGATACTAAGCTCATAAAGGACAATCAGCGGGACCGCTAACAGGAGCTGGGTGAAAACGTCCGGCGTGGGGGTCAGCACGGCCGCGGCAATGAAGATCAATAGAACAGCGTGTTTGCGGTAAGTCCTCAATGTGCTCTGGGTCAAAACTTTTAATTTTGCTAAAAAGAAAATTATTAGAGGCAGCTCAAAAGTCGCCCCAAAAGCTAACAGCAGCCAGCCGACAAAAGAGATATAATCGCCGATCGAGAGCATGGGCTCCGCCCACCCCGCCCCAAACCCTACCAGGAACTTAACCGAAAGGGGGATGGCCAGGAAAAAGGCAAAGGATGCGCCTAAAAGAAATAAAAGAAACGAAGCCGGGGCAAAAAGGAACGTCGACTTTTTCTCCGCCTCATTTAACCCGAGGGCGACAAATTTCCAAATATTGTAGAGGATCGCCGGCAGGGAGATGAAAAAGCCCGACCAGAGCGCGACTTTAAAATAAGTGAAAAAGGCCTCGGTCGGATGGATGAAGACAAGTTTGCCGGCCGGCGCCGAGGCGTATTTGATGACGTGAGGGACAAGCTGCCAGGCCAGAGCGGAAAAGAGGCCAAAGAAAATTAAGCAATAGATGAGCCGTTTTCTGAGTTCTTCAAGGTGCTCAACCAGAGTATATTTGGTCTCATCCATTTTATAATAAAATCCGAAATCCTAATATCTAAATCCTAAACAAATTCTAATTACCAAAATCCTAAACCGGTTTGGGACATTTGAATTTAGGATTTCGATATTGTTTAGGATTTAGGATTTCGAATTTAGGATTTATGCTTTTCCTTGGGTTCTTCCAGCGCTTCTTTGGCGCCCTTCTTGAACTCCTGAATGGTCTTGCCGAAGGACTTGCCGATCTCGGGCAGGCGTTGAGCGCCAAACAGAAGCATGAGCACGATCAATATAACGATCAGTTCAGGCATGCCGAGTCCAAACATATCACACCTCCAAGTATATTATAACAGGATCAGGGGCAAAAACGAAGAGTTAGACCTTGACGAGGTTCACTCTCGTATCGTAGAAGGCCACACTCCCCCCCACCGGGTCAAGCATGGTGGTATTCTTGAGATACGGGTCAAGCCACATCGCGGCATTAAGGTGCACGCCTCTGCCGCGGCGCGGGTCACCCGGAATAACTTCGCCGTCAATGGTAATATCGGCGGCTCCCGTCGCCCAGTTGCCAAAGCCCAAAACAAATGTTATGACACCGGGCTTGATCGTCTGGGTGACCTTGATCTTGCCGATCATCGGTTTCTTCTTGCCGTTCTTGAAATCCCAGATCCCTTCCGGATTTGTCGAAGAAACCACCTTGACCCGGTCGCCGTCCTTCAACCCCAGACGATGGGCATCAGTCCCATTAATAATGATCCCATTTTCGGGCAGGATCGTCTGCAGCCAGTAATTGGTGACCGTTCGGGACTTGGTCATGGTAATGTCGCGCTGGGTCAGGAGGTGAAGGTCGCCAGTCAAACCCTCGTCTTTTGGTGATTTTCCCAGAGCGGTAGATACCGGGATATAAGCCGCGTAACCTTTGTTTGACTTCCCGGTAAAGGCGTTCTTGGTCTTGGCGGTCTTTTCCTGATAAATATTTATTAATTTGCCGTACTTGTTGGCAACCTGCTCACCCTTGAAAGAGTCCTTATATTCCTGGAATCTTCCGCCGCGGTTGAGGACATAGATAACTTTTCTCCAATATTTTTCGCCCGCCGCCTTCTGCCAGCGTTCGGGATCAAAAACCGACTTGGGCAGATGGCCGCGGGATTTCAAGAAAAGCTCCACTTCCTTATCATCGGCGTCAGGCACGGCCGTCCCATCGGTCGCCACATTGGCCACCATCTTGAGATAGAAATCCTCCGGCCGGGTAAAGTCGCCCCCCTCACCTAAGCCACCCGGGCCAAATCCGGGAAGATTCATCTTTTCGGCAATGCCCAGCATCATTGATTCAAAGCTGATCGGCATTTCTTCGCCATAAACCTTGACCGTCTCCGGGATCGGCGCAATGACGGGATTGCGCACCGGCTGGGTCTTGGTGGCCATATTGGGGTGCGAGCCCTGGAACTCCCAGCGCTCCAAATAACTTAAGTCGGGGAAAATATAATCCGCGTACATGGAAGTGACCCCCACCAGGATGTCGTTGGCTACATAGAGGGGGATCTTTTTGGTATCCGCCAGGATCTCATTCTGCGCGTGGCCGGCCGGCAGGGAGTAATTGGGCGCCGCCATGTATGAAAAGAGTGCCTTGATCGGATAAGGATAGGCATCGCCGATGGAAGGGATAACTTCCTGATAGATATGGGAAGAGATCGGCCACCAGTTTCGCTTGGCCGGATAACCTTCGAAGATGGTGGATTCTTCGTATTTGTTCCCGTAGCGGATGATATTAATGCCAAATTCTTGTCTTTTATCCGGATGCAGTTTCCCCAGATTATAGGGTTGGCCGTCTTTTGAGCCATCAACCCCATAAGCCGAAGCGGCGATCATACCGCCTCGATAGTCAAAATTCCCGATCAAGAGATTTAAATTGTAAAAACCAAGGATACTGTAGAAGCCATTGGTGTGCTGGGCGACGCCGCGATGGATATCAACCGCCGCTTTTCTGCCGTGCGAAGTAAATTCACCGGTTATTTCTTCAATATCAGAGACCGGTATCCCGCAGATCTTCGACCACTCTTCAATTGTCTTTTCATTCGCGGAGTCGGCCAAAATTTGCAGGGCGCTTTTGACCTCGATTTCGGAGCCATCAGAAGCAGTCAGCTTCGCATCAACAAAGAGATCGCCCTTGATCGCCTCCTTTTCGCTGTTTGGATCGACCGGCGCCGCCTTGCCGTCCTTGAGGACCGTCAGATATTCAAAGGTATAAACTTGGCCGTCTTTTGTCCTCAATTCTTTTGGAGCAAGGCCAAGCTCATTGGCCCGCAGGAAAACGTCCGGTTTCCCGTCTTTAATTTTAACCAGCCAGGCGGCGTTGCTGTAATTCGGCTCGCCCGCTTTCTTGGCCGCGCCCAGATTGGCGTTTTCAAGGTAATCGGTGTTGTAGCGTTTATTCTTGATGACCCACTGGATCATGGCCATGGCCAGCGCCCCGTCGGTCCCGGGGTTTATCGGCAGATATTTCCAGGCCTTGGATGCCAGCTTGTTGAAACGCGGGTCGACCACGGCAAACTTTTTGCCGATTAGCCGCGGCGTGCGGTTGGGCGGGCCGTAATTGGCGTCAAAAAGATTGGCGCCCACGAAAAGGATGAATTCCGCTCCTTCGATGTCCCCCTGCCAGTAAAACTTCTGCCCGTCCTTAAAAGTCCCTGCCGTGTATTGTTCGCTCATGGCTTTGCCGGAGAAATAAAGCGAGCCCTGGCAAACGGTGGTGTGTCCGTGATAATTGTATGTCCCCAGCCCGCCGGCAAAAAAGCGGAGGGCGAACTGCTCGCGACCCGCTTTCTTGCGGCCCCACAGGTAAACCAATTGATTGTTCTTCGGCCCGAAATCCGGATGGTCGGGATCGATCAGGTGGTGGAGATCACCGGCATATTTTCGCTTGAACTCTGCCACTGCCGTCTGCTTCTCTTCTTTGGTTTTCTTCTTCCAGATCTCCTTTATGTCCCAGTCCATGCTCTTGGCCAGTTCCGGATCGCGCAGTGTGCAGATGTCCTTTAGCCCCTCAACGTGACGATCCTCTTCGCCGGGGACGTCCTTGAAAAGCCGGCCGCCGTTGACAACTTCATTAACGGCCTCGTCAAAAGAGATCGATTTCCATTTATTTTCTCCGCGCTTGCCCGCGCGCTTGAGCACTTTGGTAATACGATACGGATCATAGACCGTCTGCAGGCCGGCCTGTCCCTTGGGGCAGATGGCGCCGTCGACCGTATTCAATTCAAAAGGCGAGGTCTTATAAGAATAATGCGGCAGCAGAGTGAACGGGTTGTAGGGATTGCCATCGACTTTTAAGGCGACCGCGCTGCCGTTTTTCCGGAAAAATTTTACCTTGATCCCGCAGCCGGTGTTGCACTGCAGGCAGGTGGTGTAGAGAATATTTTCGGCTTTGGCCAGCTCATACTCTTCCTCGGGGGTTAAAAGCCCCGCTTCCGCCCGGCGCAGCAGGTCGGCCGCCCAGGCGAACTGGCTGGCCAGGAGCGTGCCGCCCAGGACCGCCGAACACTTGATGAATTCACGGCGGGTCAGCCCGCCGCCTGCTTTCGTTTCTTCCGCTTTGTCTGGCATATTTGATGATCCTCCCTCAGGCAACAATGTAATAAACCCTTGGCTGGGTGGCTGAAGCTTTGGCGAATTCCGGCGCTTTGCCCGGATATTCTCCCTTAACTGCCGTCAAAACCCTAATTTTATCCTGATTGGCCTGCATTACCTTATAGATCAAGCTTTCCGCGTCGGTCGGGTCGCCGAAATAATTGACCCGCCCGATGCAGGTTGAGACGCACATAGGGAGCATCCCCTTGCGCAGGCGGTGGAGGCAGAAATGGCATTTGCGCGCCACCCCGACCGGGATATTGTACTTCTCGCGCGGCCATTGTTTGGAATATTCAAAAGTCGGCGCTTTCTCATATTCCTCGATCTTTGGCGTCTCTTCGGTATAGAAAGCGCCCTTATCCAGGGCGCGCGCCTTGTAGGGGCAGGCGATGACGCAGCGGCCGCAGCCGACGCACTGATCGTAGTTGATCATGACAATGCCGGCGCTGTCTCCCTTTTCGCTTTTCCAGGTAGCCAGGTTTTCCCCGGCGTTGGGGCAAGCGGCGACACACGGCGGCTTATCACACTGTTGGCAGGGGCGCGGCGTAAACCGCCTCTGGACGGCCGGATAGTTTCCTGATTCTTCTTCGTATACCGGGCGGTAAGTTATCCCGGGCGGGCTTTTCTGCTCAGCCACACAGCCGATCGTGCAGGAATGGCAGAGGACGCAGCGCCGCAGGTCAAGGAGCATGGCCCATTTGGCGCCCGGCCTTTTTAAGGCCCGTTTAATATCTTCCTGGATTATGGTCAATTCGTCTTTGCCTTCGTACATAATTATTTCACCACTTCTTCCCGTGACAGGTCAGGCAATTTTTCAGCGCCGCGGCGGCTGACTTGCGTTTGGCAGTCGTCACAAACAGTTTCGGATGGCATTTAGCGCAGGACAGCCCCATCTCTTTAACATGCCATTCGTGGCTGAAGGTCACCTGTTCATTGATCTTGATATCGCCGCCGCCGATTCGGGCCTGCGCTCCGGAAGCGACCAATAACCAGCAGCCGGCGATCAGTAAAAAGAATTTTACCGTCGCTTTCATTAGAACTTAACCTGCACGTGGACGTAAGCGCTGGTGGTATTCCCCGCGCCGCTCTCGGTCCGTAAACGGTCCACGTCAAGAAGGATCAGGGTCCCCTTTATTAATTCATATGAAACGCCGGCGATATACCTGATCGAAGCATCACTTGCGGTCGCCGTGTCCGGATCGTATTGATCAAGCCGGCCGATCGCGGTGTAGCCCGACAATGCGTTAAAAATAGTGTCTAGTTTTGCCGTGCCAAAAATGCTGTAACCGGCGCCGTTCTTCCCGGCCGCGGTCGAACCGGTAGCCACCAGATAATCTCCCGCCAGGGTATAATTACCGTCTTTATACGCCACCTGGCCGATGGTGCGGTCTCGCGGCTTGCTCGGGTCATCGCTCCAGTAATCCTTGGAAACAAAACCGGAAACGGAAACATTTTTAACCGGCCGGCCGGTCAATCTTAATTCCGCGCGCTTGGACTTATCGGTTTCCGCACTCTTATAACCGGCGCCATTCACGACCACACCAAAATATTCCAGATTGTCACCCAAAATCTTCCCGTCCAAACTTACCCCAAAATCAGCGGAACTGATGACCCCCAACCGATCCGCGAAATTTGAGCCCTGCACGCGATAGCCCCAGATGCCGTCTTCAAACCCGATCCAGGGAGTTTCGATCAAACCAAAACGGAGCCGCGCGCCGCCGGGAATAATTTTAGTAATTTCCAGCCAGGCATATTTGGCGAAAAGAAACTCGGCGCCCTTCGCTTCCGGAGTGACGCTCCGCGCAAGATCGGTCGTATACCTCATCTTAACATTGCTCGCCAGCTCGGCGACATAAGTAAGGTACATGCGCGTTACATCAAAGGCATTTGCCCCGCTGGCGGGAGTGCTCATGTATTGAGCCAACAGCACCCCATCCAGTTTCCCCTCTGCGCCATAAGAAACCGCCGCCAGCAAAAAGACCGAAACCATCGCCAAAATTGCTTTCTTCATTTCCTTATTCCTCCTTGCAAAAAAAAATCAAAATAAAAAAGGAGACAACCCGCTTTTGACAGCGAATTGTCTCCTTTGCCAATTTCACCCCTCGACTGCGCTCGGGGATCCGGGCGGGCCTAGCGATTGCTCTTTAAGCCGTTGCGCTTTCCGACTCCCCTGGAGGGCCATCGGAACTCGAAGACATTGTGAATGTTATCACATGGTTGAATTTTGTCAAGGGGCAATTTTGTCGACGAGAAGTTGCATTACAGGAACTGCGCTGTGACTTTCTGGCCCCGGCGCAGACGCGAAATATGTTCCGGCACGATCATCAGCCCGTTGGCCGCCGTCATAGAGCGCAGGTCGCCCGAGCCGAGCGAGCGCACCGGCCGGGCAAAATACTTATCGTTTTTGTATCTAAGGAATATTCTCTCCAGCCGGACCTTCCCCGCCTGGCCATGATAATCTTTCTCTAACACGGCGGAGAAGACTGGCTTTAAATGATCCCGGCGGCCGCTCAGCTTTAGGAGCGCCGGGCGGACCATTTGTTCAAAAACCACCAGGGCCGAAACCGGGTTGCCCGGCAGGCCAAAATAGAGTCTATCTTTGATCTTGCCAAAGGTCAGCGGCCCGCCCGGCTTCATCCTGACTTTCCAGAAAATGAGCCGGCCCAGTTTTTCAACTATCTCTTTGACAAAATCCCATTGCCCGACCGAAACACCGCCGATCGTTATGATCGCATCGGCCCGCCGCAGGCCTTTGACCAATTTTCTTTTTATCGCCACTCTGTCATCCCTCACGATCCCCAGATCGATCACATCCGCCCCGCACGCTTTCAACTGCATCATCACACCGTACCGGTTGCTGTCGACGATCTGGCCGGGCCCGAGCCGGCGGCCCAGCGGCACGACTTCACTGCCGGTGGAAAGGAGGGACACCCGCGGCCGGCGGTGAACCGAGATCGTCTTTTTGTTGACCGTCGCTAACAGCGCGGCTTCCGGCGGGCGGATCAAAGCGCCGGCCTTAAGCAGCCGCTCCCCCCCTCGTATGACTTCGCCTTTTTTCCGAATATTCTCTCCCTTGCCCGCCTGACAAAAGATCTTGACCGTTTTGCCTTCCCGCTTTGTGGCTTCAACCACGACCACAGTATCCGCGCCGGCCGGGAACATCGCTCCCGTCATAATTAAAGAGGCCTCGCCTCGCTTCACCCGCTTGCGGGGGATATATCCGGCCGGGATCTCTTCGACTATCTTTAGGCGGATCGGGTTCTTTTGCGAAGCCCCCTTAAGGTCGCCAGCCCTGACCGCGTAGCCGTCCATGGCGGAGTTGTCAAAGAGCGGGATCGGCAGAGAGGAATAAATGTCTTTGGCCAAACACGCTCCCGCAGCCGACATAAGATCGACCGTCACGGCCGGCGTCTCTCCGGTATTATTTAAGATGATTTTTCTGGCTTGGCTGATCGAGAGCATATTACAAGCCCAAAGCCCCTAATATCCCCGCGCCGGCAATGATAAAAGCCGGATGGATTTTGGTAAAGGCGAATAAAACAAACGCGATCGCCGCCACCAATAATCCCCTGAAGCGCAGAAGTTCTTTCATTTCGATCGCCTGAAAAGCGACAGCCAGTATCATGGCGAAAACCGCCAGCCGGATCATGGCAAAGGCCTGCTTGAGAGGCGGCATGTCTTTGAATCTTAAATATAAAGCCCCGACGAGAAGGATCAAGGCCGCCGGCGCGACAAAATTGCCGATATTGGCCGCGATCGCCCCCGGGATGCCGGCCAATTTGTAGCCCGTATACGTGGCGTATTTAATGGAAATGGCGCCGGGAAAGATCTGGATCGCTCCCAAGACATCTAAGAATTCCGGTTTGGTCAGCCACCGGTAATTCTCGACCACTTCTTTTTCGATCAGCGGCAGGAAAGAATAGGCGCCGCCGACCGCGAACAGGCCGATCTTGAAAAAAACAAAGAACAGGTCAAATAAGATCATCAATGCTCGCGTCCTTCGAACATCTCCAGCCCGTGCGGCAGTTCATCGATGATCGCCTCTAACGACTCCCGCGCCCCTCGCGAGCTGCCCGGCAAATTAATAATTAAGGTCTGCCCGCGCAGACCCGCGATCCCGCGCGAGAGCATGGCCCGCTTCGTTTTTTTCCAGCCCTCAAAGCGCATGGCCTCGGGGATCCCCGGCGCTTCTTTTTCGATTACTGCCCTGGTGGCCTCGGGCGTATTATCGCGCCGGGAGAACCCGGTGCCGCCCGTGGTCAAAACCAGGTCAACCTTCAATTCGTCGCAGAACTTGACTAAACGCTCTTTGATCGTCTCAAGATCATCCGGGATCATCTCGTAGTGGACGATTTCAAAAGGGGCGGTCTTGAGCAGGTCCATGATGATCTTGCCCGACTTGTCTTCCCGCTCGCCTTTTGAGCCCTTGTCGCTGGTCGTTAAGACCGCCGCCCTAAATTTGCCTGATCTCGTCTCCAACTTTGATCAGCCCTCCTTTTAAGACCTTGCCAAAAACGCCTTCCCGCGGCATGATGCAGTCGCCGGCCTGGTAATAGATGGCGCACCGCTCGGGGCAAACTTTGCCGATCTCGGTTATCTCCAGTTCAATTTCCCGGCCGAGCGATAATTTTGTCCCGAGGCCCAAGGCTTTCAGATCGATCCCTTCGGTCACGATGTTCTCGCCAAAATCGCCCGGTTTTAACCGCAGCCCTTTGGCTCTCATCATATTTATGCTCTCTTCGGCCAGCAAACTCACCTGCCTTTTCGAGCCGGCGTGAAAATCGCCTCGCGCCCCGGAGCCAACCACCAGCTCGGCTTCTCCGACCTCGGCCTTCCGGCCTTTGTCCCGGCTCAAACAGACCGCTTTGATTTTTGCCACAGATAAATATCTCCTATTTTCATTTTTTTGTCCACTGCTTTACACATATCATAAATGGTGAGTGCTGCAACTGAAACTGCAGTCAGCGCCTCCATCTCTACCCCAGTTTTGCCGGTCGATCTTACGGTCGCTTCGATCGCCAGCCCCTTTTGCTGATATTGCAGGTCGACATCAATTACATCAATAACCAGGGGATGGCAGAGCGGGATCAGGTCGCTCGTCTTTTTGGCCGCCTGGATCCCGGCAATCTTTGCAACAGCCAAGACGTCGCCCTTTTTTAATTGATTGGTCTTGATCAGTTTAATTGTTTCTTTCGCTAAATAAATAAATCCTCTGGCGACCGCAATTCTCTCAACCACCGGCTTATTCCCCACATCCACCATTTTTGCTTTGCCGGATCTATCGACATGACTGAATTTCTTAACCGCCAATTTGCACCATTTCCCTTTTATAACACGCTCGCCCCGCCTCCGGCTTGCTTTCGACCGCCAGCCGCAAAGCCCGTTCCGCGCCCACGATCCTGACATCGATCTCGAGGTCGGAAAAAAGGCAGGGCTTGAATTTGCCGTCGGCTGTCAGACGAACGCGGTTGCACTGGCGGCAGTCAGGTGGCCTGGTGCAGACATTGTCCGCCGGAACTGCCGGCTTCCCCCGGGACAATGACATCTGCCGGATGAACTGGAGTTTAACTCCCAGGCGATCGGCGAAACTCATGAACGCCTCAACCTCATCGTCATTAAAACCCCATTGCAGGACAATGTTGATCTTGAGCGGGGCAAGCCCCGCCGCTAACGCCGCTTCGATCCCCTGCAAAACGTCGGACAAATTGCCGCCCCGTGTGATCCGCTGATACTTGGCCGGGTCAAGGGAATCGAGGCTGACATTAACGCGCCTCAAACCCGCTTTTTTCAGGTTAAAAGCCAGAGCTTTCAAATGGACCCCGTTGGTCGTCAAAGCCAGATCTTGCAGTCCGGGTATATTTGCTATGCCAAAGACCAGCTCGCAGATATCGCGGCGCACCAGCGGCTCGCCGCCGGTCAACCGGATCTTGTTGATGCCGAGGCCGACCGCCGTTTTGCAGATCTCGACGATCTCTTCATAAGATAAGATCTCAGCGTGCGTTTTGAGGGCGATTCCTTCAGCTGGCATGCAGTAGGCACAGCGCAGGTTGCAGCGGTCGGTGACAGAAATACGCAAATAATTAATGGCTCGTCCGAACTTATCGGCTAATGGCCGCATAATCTTCCTTTGTATTGATGTTGGCAAAAGAACTCCCCGCCGGGTCGATCGCCGTGATCTCATCTTCTTCAATGATCCTTGAATTCACCGCTTCGATCAGGCCGGTCAATCTCAAATCCCCTTCTGTTAACTGCCGCTCGATCTGAGGCAGGCAGGTCTTCGTGTAAACTGCGCACAGCGGCTGGAGCCGGCCGGAAAAGCGCGGCACGACTAGGTCAAAGCCGACTGAACTTTTCGCCAGATGACAAATGAGCTCTCGGCTCAGGTAGGGCATATCACAGGCGGTGATAAAATTTTTAAAACCGGTGGAAGCCGTCAGGCCGGCGTGAATGCCGCCGAGCGGCCCGCGGCCTTTAATAAGATCGGCCCTGATCTCAAGCCCCAAATATTGGTAATCGTCCGGGGTGTTGGCGATAATGTAGACCTTTGGGAAAAACTGTCCCAGGAAGCAAGCCGTCCTCTCGATCAGCGGTTGATCTTCGATCTTAGCCAATGCCTTGTTTTCGCCAAAGCGTGAACTCTTGCCGCCGGCGAGAATGATGCCGTTCATATTTCTCCTTTCCAAAATGGGAGGCGCGATCCTTTCGAACCGCACCCTAACGTCCGCCGAGCCATCTAAAGATCAGGCCGGGCGGATCGGAGAACTCTATTATATCAAATTAAAACATGTACTGCGTTTCCAGCACGGCTTTTGTCGTAAAGGCAGCCGTGCCGGTCTTCGTCGCTGATCCTTCGAGCGCAACGCGGCCGGAGCTCAACGGCTCGACAGAAAAGCCCGCCGCTAACTGCTGGGTTTCGTTATTGGCAGTGGCGGTGTTGCCGTCCCAATTATCATACCGGCCGAAGACAGCCGCTTTCTCGCCCAGGGCCAGGTCGCACTGGACGTAATAGCCCAGGTTGTTCGTCTCGGTCCCGCCGGTCGGGGTGTTCACGCCGGCCAGGACGCCGCCCAGCACGCTGACGCGGTCAAGAGTATAATTCCCGAGCAAACCGAGCTGGTAGAAGTTGGTCTCGGCCGTGGAAAGATATGTCGTGCTGATGCCGGTATCGGTGGCAACGGTGGGGGTCAATTGCCAGGTCCCTTTATAACCGTAGAAGCCGACACTGCTGCCGTTCGCGTCAAATACCTTTTCGACCGTCGCGTAAAAATCCTTAGCCGCGTTGGTGTCGCCGGGCGGGTTGATGATCTTATGCCCCGTGCCGTTGACGACCCCGAGCACGCCGAAGGTATCCCATACATTGGCTCCCACTTCAACGCCATACTGCCGCCCGCGCGGCGCGTAAGGGTTGTTCGAAGCGAAACTGGCCGATTCAAGCACATAGGGGCGGCTGATGGACAGGCGGCCGCCGGTGCCGTAGATGTGCATGAGATTAGGAGAGATCTGGCCGATACGGGCTATCCAGAAGTCCGCATCATCGCTCGATGTATATTCAAGGTAAGCTTCCGCTAACTTTTCCCTGTCGGCGCCGCTCTTGTTGTTTTCATGAAGATATTGCTCGAAGAAATATGAGAACTTATCATCGATCGGCCCGCCGGAATAAAGCGCCAATGCCTCAACGTAAAAACCGGGGCGGCTCGATCCTTGTTCGGACTGCACGCGGATCTTCTCGGTCAAGCTGACATAATCGCTGATATTGTTCCAAACGCCCCCTTCTTTAGCCTTGCCGCTCTCCCCGGCCATGCGATGCCCTCTTTTTAAGAATTCTTTCCCGGTCGCGTTCAGCTTATTCTGCTTCCAGTGGCACATGGAGCAATCCGCCCCGTATTTGCGCGACCAGGCCGTGATCGCCTCCGCATCCGTGATCCAGGCCAGAACCAGGGCCAACGCGAAACCGAAAACCAGAAACTTTTTCATCCCAACCAACTCCTTTTTTTAATTTATAGTTGAATTTTAGACCGCTCCGTGGTATAAGTAAAATGAAATTTATTTATGCCTACCATAATAAATACTAATACTTATGCAGCTTGAAGACCTAAAGATCTGGGTTGACCTGGCGGAGACAAAAAGCTTCTCCGAATGCGCCTGGCTGAATTTCCTGACCCAACCGGCCATCAGCCAGAAGTTTAAGCGCCTGGAGGCGGAATTCGGCTCTCCCCTGCTCGCGCGCAGCGGCAAGATCATTGACCTGTCGCCGGCGGGGAAGATCCTTTATGAAGAAAGCCGCAAGATACTCAACGCCTACCAGCTCCTCTGCTCGCGCCTCAAATCCCTCTCCGGCACCGTTCAGGGCACCCTGAAAGTCGCCACCATCTACAGCATCGGGCTCTATGAGCTTAACCCCTGCATAAAACATTTTCTAAAAAAGTTTCCCGGCGTCGATCTGGACATCAGTTTCAGCCACTCGCCAAAGATCTACCAGGACCTGTTAGAGCGGCGGATCGAGATCGGCTTTGTCGCTTATCCGAAGGAGCAGCCCCGCCTGAAGATCATCCCTTTTAAAAATGACAGCCTGATCCTGGTCACCCCGCCCCGGCATCCCCTGGCCCGTTATAAGCGGATAGAGATCAACAAGATCTCCGGCTTCGAATTTATCGGCTTCAAAAAAGATATCCCGACCCGCGAGGCACTTGATAAGATCTTCAAAAAACATCGTGTTGAAGCAAAAGTTAAGATGGAGTTTGATAATATCGAGACCGTCAAGCAGGCGGTTGAGATCGGCGCGGGCATATCCATCCTGCCTTCAGCCACCGTCAAAAAAGAGATTGCTCACGGCCTGCTGAAAGGGATCCGTTTTTCCAACGCCCGCCTGCCCCGGCCGCTGGCCGCCGTCATCAGAAGCGGTGAAACGCTTTCTCCGCCGGCCGAAAATTTCCTCAAGGAGATGATTCGCGCGCTTTAGCCGAACTTATACGAAACCCCAAACCCGCCGCGAGGCGCCTCTCCGACGAAATCCACATCGATATTGCCGTATTTTCTGCGAAAAGACCTGACAACATCGTGAGCGATGACAAAATTTTTGCCACGGGGATATTGCCGGCGGAAAGCTCGAAGTCCGGCCGGATCAAATTCGGCCGCCGACCATTTACATTCAATTGCCGCGGGAATTCCCCGCTGATCAACCAGGATAAAATCCACCTCATGTCCGCGTTTATCGCGCCAGTAGCGGACTTCTCTGGATTGTGAAGCCGCATGAAATTCATTTAAAATATAGTGTTCCCAGAGGAAGCCGAGATCTTCCCGCCGCAGCGAATTCCAGCCCCTGTAATAACAGATAAAACCGGTATCGAAGCTATAGACCTTTGGCGCGGTAATAATTTCTGCGGGCCGATGGGTGCTGTAGGGACGGATCACATGCGCGACAAATGTCGCTTCCAGCACTTTTAGATAGTTCTGAATAGTCGCGCGGCTCACTTCGCACGGGCTGGTAAAACGCGTGGCCTCAAATATCCCGCCGCTTTGAACCATCAGCAATTCGACGAACTTTTGGAATGAATAATGGCGCTCGAGATGAAAGAGCTCCTGGATATCCTTGGCCCAAAAAGAATCCAGCCATTCTTGAAAATCCGGCTCCGGAATTTTTTTGGCCAGAAAAAAAGGGGGCAGCCCGCCATGAAGAAAACGATGGCGCAGGTCGGGCCGGCCAAAATCACGGAGATCCTGCGAAATCATCGGCGTCAACCAAAGTTCTTTCTTGCGTCCGGTTAACGTATCTTTAAACTTTTTAGAGGCGCCGAGCGTTGACGAGCCGGTCGCCAGTATTTTTATTGAAGGATAATGGTCGGCCGCGATTTTCAACAATTGCGCCGGATTGCCCAGTCGATGGATTTCATCCAGAACAACGCGTCGGCCGGGCAAGCTTTCCAGAAAGGCCTCCGGATCATCCATTATCTGCCTTGTTCGCGGCAGCTCGCAATCAAAGTATTCCACGCCGGGCAAACTTCGACACAAAAACGTCTTGCCGGCCCGCCGCACTCCCGACAGCCAGAGGATCGACCGTTCCCGCCAGGCCGCCTCAATTCTTTCCAGCCAAAACTTCCTTTTGATCATAACGCAATCATAATAGCATATAGTGTCACCATATGCAATCAGCCAAACTTATAAGATATCCCAAAGCCGCCCCTCGGGTACTTCCACTCCAAATTCTCACTGCAGATGATCCGGCAGGTGCCGCACTCGACACAGCCCTCGTAGGAAACAACAATTTTGCCTTCTTCCTCTTTATAAACCTGGGCCGGACAGGTATAGAGGCATTGTTTTTTGACGCACATCGTGCAAACGCTCGGGTCTTTGATCTTGAGATGCGGGATATTGTCGACCACATAGCGGTCAAGAAACAATTTGTCTTCGAGTTTCATTTTTACTGGTTCCCCTTTAAATCTATTTCAACCGTACGATATTTTCGTACGTTTCATAAACGCCACACACACAATGTTTTGCCATAATCGTATCATAATCGTATCATAATCGTATCATTGAAAAAGCATATAATGGATACTTCTTCCTTTTCCCATCTTCTTAAGCTTTTTTTGATTTACAAGAGACCTTAAATCCCTTGCGGCAGTAATTTTGGTGGTTTTGTTTATCTCTTGGTATTCTCTATTAGATATTTTGCCTTTTTCTCGGACATATTTTAATGCTTTCCTTTGTCTTTCGTTTAACTCCAGCTTTAATTCTTCCTTTTCAATTTTGCTTAAATCAGCCGCGAATAGAGCAGCAATGACGTTTTCTCCGACATCCCTAAAGAGAGGCATTTTGGGCTTCAGCGGGTGTTCTCTGACCGCGTCACAAATCCTGTTGATGCCATCGCCTATCGCTTCGATATACTTGACCCGGTTAAGCGCTTTGACTAAAGTTGGATTGCGTGATGACTGCTTGTTGATCATGTTTTTTGGCGTGATCCCCTCCGGCAGCCCACCCGGACTACTGTATTCTATCTTTCCCTTAAACATCTTGATTATTATACGACTGCCGGAAATAAAATAATCCCGGTGGGCGACCGCATTGACTATCAGCTCACGGATGGCATAAAGAGGGTATTCAGGAATCTCTTCGCGAGGGATTTGCCCGGGGATAAGGCGGGAAGCGATCTGAATATGCTCCTTGATATAGTCATCGGCTTTATCTATGAGATCGAACAAACTGCCGTAAAAGTCCTTGATATCGAGGTAACGATCAGAAACGCTTTCTCCGGGGTACCTGACAATCGTAATCTGATTCTGGGGAATAAATTTTTCCGGTTGTTTGCCGAATAATAACATCCCCCCGTTTAGCACTCTGCCGCCTTTAATACAACCCAGGCCTGCCAGCAGTTTTTCATCGGAGGATGAAACGGCCTTCCCGGAATAATCTTTATAAACGGATTTAAACCATTTAACCTTGAGCCAGTCGATATCTTTCAGTTTAGCCCCGGCGCACTCTTCCCTGTCGTATCGGACATCGGTCCGGCTCCTTTTGATCAACAACCGCTCATACTCGTTGCGGCTCATCGGTTTGGTGTTCTTGCCGATGCGGATAAACACCCGCCCCTGAAAGAGATGTGGCTTGTCATGGCTTTCATTGACTTTAATAACAATGATCTGCTTGGCCCCGATAACTACCGGGATTACTTTGGGGTATATTTTAGGGTCAGAATTATCAACAATAACATCGACAACACGCTCCAGCGTTTGCCGCCCAACATCAACCCCAACGATTTGCCCGTCATCAGAGACGCCGCCTAGAATGACGCCACCCCGGGAATTAGCAAAAGAACAAGCGATCTCCCCTAACCTGTTAAGATTAGCTAAGGACGACTTGAATTCTACCCTTGAGTTTTCACCGGACTTAATAATTGCCGATAATTCTTTCTTATGCATTATAATTGAATTTACTTCACAGAATTATTTTCTTACCCAAACGCCCTCCAAGCTGAATAGGCGTCTTTGATCAGTCCCCACAGGTTGCGCTTTTTCAAGGTCGATCTGAAAATTTTCTTTTGCTTCTCCCATTTGGGCACGCCGTCAACGGTTAGAAATTCTGTCGCCGCATTATTGATGATCTCCGGATAAGTCGTGAGCAACTGGCGGTTGCCTTCTAAATAAGCATAACTGTTGCGATACTTCTTCAAATCCTTAATAACATAGCTCTCATCTAATTTCCTCTTATATAATGAAAGGCAACGGGCGGAAAAATCGCCCTTTTTGTGCGCCTCGATGATCGTCTCCGCCGCCATTTTACCCGAGGTCATGGCCAGGTTCGAGCCTTCCTGGTGGAGGCCGTTGACCATCATCCCGGCGTCGCCGGCGACCAGGAAGCCGTCACTAACAAGCAGCGGCATGGCGTTGTAGCCGCCCTCGGGAATAAGATGAGCCAGGTATTCACGGATCTGGCCGCCTTCAAGCAGGGGTTTGACGACCGGATGGTTTTTCATCTCTTCGATCAGGTCGTAAGGGCTCATTTTATAATTGACCCAGTCGGAGAGGATACAGCCGACCCCGACCGAGAGTGTAGTTTTATTGGTATAGATAAAGCCAACGCCGACCATACCCTTGGTGATCTCGCCGGCGATCTCGATCGTACAACCCTGCTCCCCCTCAAGATCAAAGAGGTCCTGAATCCTGTTCCTGGGCATGGCGATGATCTCCTTGACCGCCAGCGCCACGTTCTCGGGAGAGAGCTCAGGATGAAAGCCGGCCGCTTTAGACAAGAGTGAATTAACACCATCGGCGGCCACAACCACCGGCGCGTAGAGTTCGCCCTCGGCCCTCCCCGTCTTCACGCCGATGATCCTCCCCTTGTTGTCGCGAATGACATCTTCGACCAGCGTCTCCGGGATATAGAATGCGCCCTTTTCGATCGCCTTGCCGACGAACCATTTATCGAACTTGGCCCGCAGGACAGTACAGCTGTTGTAAGGCGGCTGGGCAAATTTGGGGGTCTTGTGCGCGACCGAAACTTTTGAATCCTTTGACAGGAACCAGAATCGTTTCTCGGCCACGACGCGCTCAAGCGGCGCCTCTTTCCAAAATTCCGGCACGATCTCGTTTAAACTCTTACTGTAGATCTGGCCGCCCATGACATTCTTTGAGCCGGGAAAATCGCCCCGCTCGACCAGCGCCACGTTAAGCCCGCTCTGCGCCATGACCAGCGCGGCCGACGTTCCCGCCGGTCCGGCGCCGACGACTATCGCGTCGAACTTGTTCTCTATCATGTTTTCATACCGCACCCCACATTAAAATGTGGGGAATATTCCCCAGAATTCATTCTGGGGTGCCAAGCCTTTTCTTGAATATTCTCGTGAACATCGGAACAACTTGCAAAAGATCGCCCACGATCGAATAGGTCGCCACTTTGAAGATCGGCGCCTCTTTGTCGGTATTGATCGCCACAATGACGTCGGAGGTCTGCATGCCGACCAGGTGCTGGATCGCGCCCGAGATGCCGCAGGCAAAATAGATCTTGGGCCGCACGGTCTTCCCCGTCTGGCCGACCTGCGAACTGACCGGCACCCAGCCGGCGTCAGCCGCCTTGCGCGAGCCGCCAACCACGCCGCCCAGAACATCGGCCAGTTCTTTCAGGATAGCGAAATTCTTCGCCCCGCCGACCCCTTTGCCGCCGGAGACGATGATCTCGGCGTCCTCTAACGGCGCGTCGGTCTTAACCTGGCAGATAAAGTCGATCACCCTGGCGGTCATATCAAAAGCGGGCATCTTTTCTTCAATCACCTTGCCCTGCCGGCTCGGATCGGGAACAAGAGCGCGCATGACGCGCGGCCGCACCGTCGACATCTGCGGGCGGTGGCGCTTCGTCATGATCGTCGCCATGATGTTGCCGCCGAAAGCGGGCCGCGTTTGCTTGAGATTTCTCGAGCCCTCTTCAATGTCAAGCCCTGTGCAGTCGGCTGTCAAGCCCGTCGCCAGCCTGGTTGCGAGCGCGCCACCCAGGTCGCGCCCCATCGTCGTCGCGCCCAGGAGTAAAATTTCCGGTTTATATCTATTGACGATCTGGAGCGAGCCGGCCAGATAAGCCGAGGTCGTGTAATCTTTAAGCTGCGGATCGTCGATCAGGTAAACGATATCGGCGCCGTGGGCGATAACGTCACCCGCCAGCGCGCGGATATTGTTGTCGCCCAATAATATGCCTGACAGAGGGACTTGAAGCTTATCCGCCAACTTGCGCCCTTCGCCTAAGAGTTCAAAAGCAACCGATGCGATCTTGTCGCGCGCCTGTTCGATAAAGACGCAAACGCCCCTGTAATCGTCTAAATTAGATGGCACAGCTGGCCTCCGATCTTATTTGGGGCATGAGTTGATCAACGATCTTTACGATCTCCTCTTCACTGGCCGAGATGAGTTTCCCTCCTTCGCGCAGAGGGGGAGAGAATATTTTCACGACTTGAGTTGGCGATCCTTTGAGCCCCAAAAGATCGGGATCGAGGCCGAGAACTTTATTGTCCCAGACCTGCGGCTCGAGCTTGACCGACTTTATTAAATTGGGCAGGGAGGCATAGCGGATCTCATTGGCTTCTTTGAGGACGGTCAGGAGCGCCGGCAGGCGCGCCGCGACCGTCTCCGGCCCTTCTTCGAGTTTTCTCTCGACGACTATTTCTTTTTTTTCAACATCGACATTTTTGAAATTGACGACATAGGTGAGCTGGGTCAGGCCGAGGCGCGTCGCTATCCCCGGCCCCACCTGCGCCGTGTCGCCGTCGATCGCCTGCTTGCCGCACATGACAAGATCGGGATTTAATTTGGCGATGGCTCCGGCCAGCGCGTAGCTCGTCGCCCAGGTGTCGGCGCCGGCAAACACCCGGTCGGTCAGCAGAATAGCTTCATCGGCGCCCAGCGACACCGCTTTCTTCAAGACATCGATTGCCTGCGGCGGCCCCATACTTACAGCGATAACATCCGCTCCGTATTTATCCTTGATTTGGAGAGCCATTTCAAGCGCGTGCATGTCGTAGGGATTGGGAATGGAGGGGACGCCTTCGCGGACGAGCGTGTTGGTCACCGGATCGATCTTGACGTCGGTGGTATCCGGGACCTGTTTAATGCAAACAACGATTTTCATGGATTCACTCATCATTATAATAAAAAAAAGGCCCGCTCGCAATCGGCTGAAAGCAAGCGGGCTTCTTTTGTATCTGCAAAATCAAAAATTAACTCTCACTCTCAATCTCGCTTTTTTTTTGGCTCACATGGCACTT
Organism: candidate division WOR-1 bacterium RIFCSPHIGHO2_01_FULL_53_15; assembly: GCA_001772335.1. Lineage (GTDB taxonomy): Bacteria > Margulisbacteria > WOR-1 > O2-12-FULL-45-9 > XYB2-FULL-48-7 > 2-01-FULL-53-15. Next base: position 12,770 of record METM01000008.1, on the reverse strand, counting down.
GGTGCAATTCTCCTTGCCCTTGGTGTAAATTACCGCGAACGCAGACCCGTTCTTGATATGGCACTTGCCGCAGAACTTGCCTTCGTCAATAGTTTTCATCGTGATCTTGACGGTGCCTTTTATCGTCTTCGGGAACAGGTTGGCTTTAACATCTTTAATATGGCAGGTGAAACAACCTTTCACGACTTTCTTCTGGCTTATGTGCTTGTCATGGTCAAATATTACCTTGCCCGCTTTTCCTCCTGCAAACTCAACCTTTTTCAAAGCGAAAGCAGCGCTGCCGAGCAGGACAAAAGCACACAACAGCAAACAAATCACTCTTTTCATCTTTTCACCCCCTTTTTTTCTTTACTAACAACTTACGACAAACAACTAACGACTCATTGTGCGTAGCTGTGTAAACCGCTCAAGAGAAAGCTAACACCAAGATAGGTGAAAATCACGGCCAAAAATCCGACAACCGCAAACCAGGCCGCGACCTTCCCTTTCCAGCCCATGACCAGGCGCGCGTGAAGGTAGCCCAGATAAATCAGGGTAGTAATGAGCGACCAGGTCTCTTTGGGGTCCCAGCTCCAGTACGTGCCCCAGGCCTGCTCGGCCCAAACGGCGCCGGTGATAATGACGAGGATCATGAAGGGGAAAGCGAAAGCGATCAATTTGTATGTCAATTCGTCTAACTTCTCCCTGGCCGGCAGCCATTTGGCGTCATATTTAGCCTTGACCAGATAGAGGACCGCCGTGCCGAAAGAAAAAGCGAAGATACCGTAGGCGACGATCGCCACGCCGACATGCGCTAACAGCCAGTTGCTCTGGAGCGCCGGCATGAGCGGTTCGATCGCCTTGTTGAGCGTCGTGGCATAGAGCGCGGCCAGGAAAGCGATCGGCGTGACCGCCGCCGCCGCGGCTTTGACATTATATATGTAATTGACGACCAGGATAATGAGGGCGATCCCCCAGGCAAAACTGGTCATTGACTCATACAGGTTGGCAAAAGGCAGGCGACCCGAAGCGGCGATCCTGGCGCCGAGCGAAACCGTGTGCAGTACCAAGCCGCCGGCCAAAAGCCACGTCGCCGCCCGGTCGATCAATGATTTCTTAAAAGCGATCGAAAGAAACCCGGCAACCATCGCCAGGCCGTAAAACCCGACCGTAAAGATCAAAAAGTTTGATTCAATGTTTAACATAAAGCATTATACCGACGCCGACCGTTAAAAACAGGAAACCCAGATAAACGACCCGGACGCCCGGATCTCTTTTCACCTGCAGTCCAGTATATTCTACGGCCGAAGCTAATTTCAAGTTGTATTTTCCCCACCGCACCGGCTTCCCCGCCGCCAGCCAGCCCACATTTTCTGAACTGCGATCATCGTGAGCAATAAGAAAAGCAACGGCCTTGGTCGGCTCATAAACGGCAACCGCCATCCCGTGAAGAAAATGCAGGTCGGGGAACAGCTCCTCAATATGGAACATCTGGCCGGTGCCCGTATAAGTCGCGCAGCTGCCTTTGTAAATGGGCAACCGCTCTGTTTTCCCCCCGTGGCCGGTGATCTCCAAAATCCCGTTCAGGCCGTAACTGCTCTGGTAGAACTTCAAGCCATTGTAAGCCAGCGGGTCATTGACAGAAATTGTCTTGCGCAGGACTTCCTGCCCGTTCTCCATGACCGAAAGATCAGAGGTATAAGTCAGCGGCCGGCCGGCGGCGTCGAACTTCGCGTTGAAATCGTTCAAGCGAACCGAAAAAATCCCGCCCGGCGCGGTCAATTCCTTCCCTTTTTCGATCTGATCGTAGCCGGAAAAGCCGGCCAGATTGCCATAGACCGCCCCGAGATAAATGATGAGGACGCTCAAATGCGAGAAGAACGAGCCCCAGCGATAGATATCCCCCTTGCCTTTCAGCAAGGTCATCAGCCGGTTGTAACTGCAGGCGAAGAGTGAAAGCCCGAGCAGGGCTAATATAATGTAAAAGAACGGCGAAGCGTACAAATTGGTCAGGCCCAACGAGCTAAAAAGGCGGTAAAAAACTTCGCCGTACAATCTGAAATAAGTTTCGGACGCCTCTTTTTGCGGGATGACGGTGCCTAAAAGCGAGACCGCAGCCAGAAGAGCGATCAGCACGACCGCGAAGATATTGGAAGAGAAGAGATCCCATGTTCTTGACAAAAGTTTTTTCATATAATATGCTTGCTTGGTGAATTAAATCACAGATCAAATTAAATGTCAAAACCAATTTCTGATTACGAACACATTAAACGTCTGTTGATCATCATCGTCATGGTCGTGGCCGGCTTTATCGCGGCGCGAACCATGTTTGTACCTAAAGATTTCGGTGAATACGGCCACTACCGCGGCGGCTCGCTCGAGGAGAACATGAGCCGGCCGCTCAATTATGCCGGCAGCGGCGCCTGCGCAGATTGCCACGAGAACAAACACACCCTCTGGTCAAAGTCCAAACATAAAACGGTCAATTGCCAGACCTGCCACGGCGCCCTGCTCAAGCACACGGAAGACCCCACCTCGATTAAACCGCGAAAACCCGCCGGCAGGGATTTCTGCCTCCTTTGCCACGGCAAAAACGTTTCCAAACCGACACATTTCCCGCAGATCGATCCCGGCTCGCACAACCCGGACCTGAATTGCGCCGATTGCCATAATCCTCACGAACCCAAACCGCCCGCGGGTGATGGCTGATATGAATAACCTTTCCCGCCGTGAATTTCTGGGCCTGTCTTTAAAATCAATTATGGCGCTGATGGCGCTCGGTTTTCCCAAGAAACTGTTAGCCATGACCGGCCTGGACGGCTATAAAATGGAAGAGCACCTCTGGGGCTACGGCATTGATGTCGACAAGTGCATCGGCTGCGGCCGCTGTGTCGATGCTTGCAAAGTGGAGAACAATGTCCCCGATGAACCTTTCTTTTTCCGCACCTGGGTCGAGCGCTACGCCGAAAGGAAAGGCGAAAAAGTTGAAGTCGATTCCCCCAACGGCGGCCGCGACGGCTTTCCCGATCTGAAAAACAAAAAGGAACTGGTCAAATCATTTTTCGTCCCCAAGATCTGCAATCACTGCGAACATCCGCCCTGCGTCCAGGTTTGCCCGGTCGGCGCCACTTACAAGAGCCCAGACGGCGTCGTGCTGGTCGATCCCGGCTACTGCATCGGCTGCCGCTACTGCATCCAGGCCTGCCCTTACGGCGCCCGCTACCTGCACCCCAAAAAGCACGTGGCCGACAAATGCACTTTCTGTTACCAGCGCATAACCAAAGGGCTGGAGCCCGCCTGCGTTCAGGCCTGTCCGACCAAAACCCGCATCTTCGGAAATTTGAAAGATGGAAACAGCCCAATCAATAAATTCATCAAAGCGAAAAAAGTCCTAGTCTTAAAACCTGATCTCGGCACCCGGCCCAAGATCTTTTACAGCGGCATCGACAAAGAGGTACGCTGACAATGGAAATTATCGAAATGCTCTATAAGCTCCTGCCGCTGGTGCAGGGTTTTATCTATCCCAATGAGATCGAGCTGCACTGGGGCCTCTTGATCGTTCTTTATCCCTATATCACGGGGTTGGTCGCGGGAGCTTTCATCCTGGCATCGCTGGCGCGGGTCTTTAACGTTTCGGAAGTAAAGCCGACTTACCGGCTTTCGCTTTTAACCGCATTGGCTTTTCTGCTGGTCGCGACTCTGCCTCTCCTGGCGCATCTGGGGCATCCCGAGCGGGCTTTTGAAATTTTCTTCACCCCCAAACTCGACTCGGCCATGGCCATGTTCGGCTTTGTCTACGCCTGGTACCTCATGGCGGTTCTGCTTTTGGAAATCTGGTTTGACTACCGGGCGGATTTCGTTATGTGGTCAAAAACCGAAAGAGGGTTAAAAAAATGGTTCTATAAGATTCTGACCCTTGGAGTTAATAATATTTCCGCCGGCGCTTTAGAACTGGACGAAAAAATCGGCCGCGCCATCACCGTCATCGGCATCCCTTCCGCTTTCCTCCTTCACGGCTATGTCGGATTTATTTTCGGCTCGGTCAAGGCCAACCCCTGGTGGTCAACGCCGCTCATGCCGATCATTTTCCTGATGTCGGCCATGGTTTCGGGCATCGCCGCCGTCATGCTGATCTATATGGTGACCCAATGGCTGCGCCGCAAAATTATCGACATGAAGTGCCTCGACACAATCGGCTTGTATCTGTTCAATATTTTTGTAATCGACTTTTCCCTGGAAATGCTCGATCTCATTCACCGCATCTATGAGGCCGAGGAATCATTTGACATTATTTCGCTGATGATGAGGAGCAATCTGTTCTGGACGCAGTTTGTCGGCCAGATATTGGTCGGCACGCTTGTTCCGATCAGCCTGCTGGGGATCTCTTTTTTCTTCAGCGCCAAGCCGGGCGCCAGGAAAAAGCTCTATTTCATCTCCAGTATTTTAACCCTGCTCGGCATCTTTGCCATGCGCTGGAACGTAGTTGTAGGCGGCCAGCTTTTTTCCAAGAGTTTCCTCGGCTTTACAACTTACAAACTTAACCTGATCGGGGCCGAAGCTTATATCGCTGCCGCCATTGCGGTTCTCCCCCTCTTTATTCTGGCCGCCCTTCTATATTTACTGCCGCCCTGGGAAGAAGAAAATAGATGAAGGCCCGGCTTGAGCGGCTCCTGAGCAAAAGATGGGTCAGGTTCGCGCTGATCGTTCTCGGCGGTTTTGTCGTTATCTTGCTGGCTTTCGCCCATTACAGCGAAAGTCCGTCATTTTGCAAATCCTGCCACATCATGAAGCCCTATTACGAGGCCTGGAAAACCTCCAAACACAATTTCGTCAAGTGCGTCGACTGCCATTATCCGTCCGGCGTCACGGCCAAACAGTTCGCCTGGAAAAAGTTCCAGTCAATGTCCCAGGTCGCCAAATATGTCACCCGCACCTACGGCACGCGGCCTTACGCGGAGGTCGACGACTCCAGCTGTCTGCGCGAGGGCTGCCATGCCAAGGGCCTGCTCAAAGGCAAAGTCATTTACAAAGAACACGTCACTTTTGACCATGGCCCGCACCTGCGCAACTTGCGGCACGTAAAAGAGCTCCGCTGCACCTCATGCCATTCGCAGATCGTGCAGGCAAAGCACATCGAAGTGACCGATTCGACTTGCTTCATCTGCCATTTCAAGAAAGATAAGAACGGACGGCGGCCGCCAATCGCGCGCTGTGACATCTGCCATAAGATGCCGGAACAGGAGATCACGCACGGCGGCTTTAGCTTTAATCATAAAGATTTTGCCGGCGACAAAGCGCTCTCTTGCGACAAATGCCACGCCGACTCCATCATCGGCGAAGGCCAGACCTCAAAAGATAAATGCTTCGACTGCCACAACCAGCCAGATCGGATCGAAAAATACGGCGATACGGCCTTGATCCACAAAAGCCATATCACAGACCACAAGGTCGAATGCATCAGCTGCCATGCCGAGATCAAACATCGCCTGGGGAGGGTCATCGAGCCGCTGGAAACGCAGTGCGCGCTCTGTCACGTCAAAAAACACGGCGGGGTCAGAGAAATGTATATGGGGGTCAGCGGCAAAGGGGTACCGAACTCGCCAAGCGCCATGTTCACACATCAGGTCGACTGCAAAGGGTGTCACATTGTGCCGAGCATCCCGCCCGAGGATGTCCGGTTCAAAGGCCAAACCTATAAGACCACCAAAAAGAGCTGCGGCGGCTGTCATGACGAGGGCTATGGGTCGATCCTCGACGGCTGGAAAAATGACCTGGAAATATCCCTCAAGCAGATCGAGGCCAAGCTGGCGCGGGCGGAAAAATTAAAGGTGCGGGACCCCGCCCTCTTTAATGAAGCAAAATACAATTATTATTTCGTCAAGGACGCCCGCGGCGTCCATAACATCGATTACGCCGGCGCCCTGCTGAAAAAAGCTGAAGAGAATTTAGACCGGATCTTAAAGTGATATTTCTTGCTGGAAAAAACAGAAATAGGTGGCTCGGCTCAGCCAAGGTAATAAGAAGCGACCTCTAACTCCCGCGTCAGATCAACATTGCGCAGGACGATGCGGGGCGGCACCCAGACGCGGGCCGGGGCGAAATTGATGATCGCCCGCACCCCCGCTTCAACGAGCAGATTGGCCGATTCCTGCGCGGCGGCGGCCGGCACGGTGATGAGGCCGAAGGCCGGTTTTTTTCTTTCCACTTCGCTCTTCAGCTTTGAGACAGGGAAGATGGCGACTTCGCCGATCTTTCGGCCGACCTTGCGCGGATCGTTGTCAAAAGCCGCCACGACTCTAAAGCCCAATTTCTTGAAACCAGGGTAGCCCAGGAGCGCGCGGCCCAGATTGCCCGCGCCGACCAGGACGGCGCGGTGCTCGCGCCGCAGATTCATGATGCGCAGGATATGCTTCAGGAGATGGTCGACGCTGTAGCCCTTGCCGGGGACGCCGTACTCGCCGAAGTAGGAAAGGTCTTTTCTGACGATCGCTGCGTTGCGGTGCGCCAGCCGGCCCAGCTCATTTGAAGAGACGAAAGGAAGGTTGGTCTGCGCCTTGAAGTCCTCAAGACAGCGGCGGTAAGTCGACAGGCGCAGGACGGTCGGCTCGGGGATCTTACGCATCGGGCGCCCTGGCAAGAACATGGTCGCAAAGTTCAATGAATGGGCCGCTCGCGCCAGCCGGCAGAACGCCGTCAAGGGCGATCTTGCCCAGTTCCATGTATTCAGCCGCGCGCTTTTTTGTCGCCGGCAGGTGTTCTTTCTCAGTCGCGGCGTCCAGACAGTCGTCGACGATCTGGAAGCCCAGGCCGAAATTCCGGCCGAAGTTTTTCAGGACGGCGGTCTGCGCCGCGTTCGCTTTTCCGACGAGGGCGCCGGTCTCGCAGCAGGCCTCGAACAGGGCGGCGGTCTTTTTATTTATTATCTCAAAATATTTCCGCGTCGAAATTTTCCGCCCGGCCCGGTGGATCTGCTCGAGCTCACCGACCGCCATCACCCGGCTGACCGAAAGGAGCGAGCGCAGGACGCGGTGATCGTTGAGGAGAGAAAGGATGCCGAACGCCCGGGTGAAGAGATAGTCGCCGAAGAGGACGGCCGCCGCCTCGCCCCAGCGCTTCTGGATCGATCTTTTGCCGCGCCGCAGTTCCGCCTTGTCGATCGCGTCGTCCTGGACGAGAGTGGCCAGGTGCAGGAGCTCGATCGCGGAGGCCAGCTCAACAGCTGATCTTTTGTTCTTGCCGCCGACGCGCGCCGCGAAGAGGACCAGGGCCGGGCGCAGCAGCTTGCCCGGCGAAGAGAGGAGGTCGTCGGCCAACCGTCTGACGAAACCGTTCTCGCTCCGGGCGGCGCCGCGCAGGTTTTCTTTGACCGCGCCGAGTTCGCCGGCGATCGGCCGGTAAATATCGGTCAATCCCATCAGCCGATGACCAATTTCTGCAGGAGATAGGCAGCGATGATCAGGCCGCCGGTAAAGAGGTGCGTCAGGATCGTGTCGGCGTTGGCCGGCACGAGATAAAGCGTTTCAGTAAAATTGAGCCGCGCCACCCGCATGGCCCGCAGGGCCCGCGGCAGTGTCAGGAAACCGATCAGGGCGAAGGGTGAAATAAGGCGAAAGAGAACCGAGCCGCCAAGTACAATGTACGTCAGCGCCATCAGGAAAACGTAAAAATTAACGCCGATCTCCTTGCCCAGCCGGACGACCAGCGTGTCCTTGCCAACCTTCTTGTCGGCGGCAAAATCGGGAAATTCGTTGATGTAAAGGACGGCGGCGATCAGGATGGCGATAGGCAAAGAAGCAACGGCCGCCTCCAGAGAAAAATTCTGCGTCTGGATAAAATAAGCGCCCAGCGTCATCAGGACGCCGAAATTAAGCCCGACTAACAGTTCGCCGAAGCCCCGGTGGACGAACTTGAACGGCGGCGCGCAATAGAAGAAACCTGAGACGACGCCGATCAGGCCGAGGCTGAGGATCGGCCAGCCCCTGGCCCAGCTGAGAAAGAGACCGATCAAACTGCCAAGCGCGAAAAAGAAAAGAGATTCGACCAGCACTTCGCGCGGCGCCAGCTTGCCTTTCTGAATCAGCCGGCTGCCGCCGGAAAACGGCCGCACAAATTCGGTGTTGGCCTCGTCGTTGCCGCTTAAGTGGTCAAAATAATCGTTGGCGATGTTCGTCCCCGCGTGGAGGCAGACCCCGCCGAGCAAAGCCAAAAAGAAATAGCCGAAATGGAAATTCCCCGTCCGGGCCCAGGCGATCGCCGTGCCGAGCAGAACCGGTATAATTGAAGCGGTGAGGAATGGGGCGCGTATCTCTTCTAACAAGCTGAAGATTTTTCCCCTGAGAGGGGCGACCTGCGATCCGCTCTCGAACTCGATCACCGTCGGCCCCACCCCGCGCATGATCTCTTCGACGACGCGGTACTTGAGAAGCGACGGCGTCACGCGGATGACCTCGAGCATTCCCAGCGCGCCGCCCTGCTTCATGTTGGCGACAACCGGCGATCTTTTTTCCAGCAGAGCAAAAGCTTCGTTGCGCGCCTCGTCACCTCTAACGATCTCGGCCGAACCGACGGCCTCGACTTCTCTGGCCGCCGGAAAGCCCTGGTCGCCTTTCAAAAGCAGGAGATTGATCTCCGGCTTCTCGAGCAGCTGGCGCACCTTCGGGTCGCCCTTAAGCGAAGCGAGGTAAAAATTAAAATCTTTGTCAATGGCAAAATGCATGGCGCGGGACTTGATCTTCCCGTTCTCCAGCGTGGAGACCACGCCGAACTCGATCGCTTTTAAACACTCTTTTATCTCTTCCCGCCGGTCGGTCATGCATAAATTATATCAAATTGTGAAATATTTCTCAACAGACGAGGAAGCGCGATTTGTGCTATAATTAATGTAATGCCCATTCAGGAAAAATGCCGGATTCTTGAACATCAAAAAGTCGGCCCCCACCATTACAAATTAACGCTTGTCTCCCAGTATATTTCATCCCATGCCCAGCCCGGCCAGTTTGTCAATGTCAAATGTTCTGAAAGCTTTGATCCTCTCCTGCGCCGCCCTATCAGTTTCCATCGGATCAACACTCAACATAGAACCTTTGAACTTTTATATGAGGTCGTCGGCCGCGGCTCGGAACTCCTGACGAAATATTTTGTCGGCGAAGAGCTGGACATCCTCGGTCCGTTAGGGACGGGTTTTAACATCGATCCCGAAAAAAGAATTCATATTCTGGTCGGCGGCGGAATGGGGATCGCGCCGTTGCTGGCGCTGGGCGAACAAATTCAAAATTCAAAAGTAAAAAGCCAAAATGCGCTTTACGTTCTGATCGGCGCGAATAATAAGGAGCATATTTTCGGCGAAGAAGAATTTAGAAAAGTCACGGATCAGGTTCAAGTCGCCACCGACGACGGCAGTTACGGCAAGAAAGGATTCGTTTCAGACCTGCTCTTAAACTTTATTGAGACCGAACTCCGAACTCACAACTCCGAACTCGCAACTATTTACGCCTGCGGCCCCCGCCCCATGCTCAAGGCCGTCGCCGAGATCGCGCAACAAAAGAAAATCGACTGCCAGATCTCAATGGAAGAGAGGATGGCCTGCGGCATCGGCGCCTGCAAGGGCTGTGCCACCAAGACGGCCGGCGGCTACCGGACCGTCTGCAAGCACGGTCCGGTTCTTGACGCGAAGGAGATTATATGGAATTAGCCGGCATCAAAATGAAGAATCCGGTCATGGTCGCCTCGGGCACTTTTGGCTTCGGCAAAGATTTCGCTGACTATATTGACCTGAACAAGCTCGGCGCGATCGTCACCAAAAGCGTGACCCTCAAGCCGCGCGAAGGCAATCCTCCGCCTCGCATCGTGGAGACCCCATCGGGGATGCTCAACTCGATCGGTCTGCAGAATAAGGGGATCGAACATTTTCTCAAAAAGCAGCTCCCTTTCCTGGCGAAATTTGACACGCCAACGATCGTCAATATCGCCGGCGAATCGGTCGAGGATTATGCGGAGCTGGCCAGGATCTTGAGCCAAGAGACTACGGTTAAAGGGATAGAGGTCAATATCTCCTGCCCCAACGTGAAAAAGGGCGGGATGTCTTTTGGTTGTGATGCTGGTCTGACAAAGCAAGTGATCGCCGCTGTTCGTAAAGCGACGACTCAGCCGATCATCGCGAAGCTCACCCCCAATGTTGCCGACATAACTCTGCCCGCCAAAGCGGCCGCCGAGGGGGGCGCTGACGCCCTTTCATTAATTAACACCATCGTCGGCATGTCGATCGATATCGAGACAGGCGGCTCGCGACTCGGGTCTCTCACCGGCGGCCTCTCCGGCCCGGCCATCAGGCCGATCGCTGTCAGGCTGGTTTACGAAGCCGCTCGCGCCGTCAAGATCCCGGTCATCGGCATCGGCGGCATCATGAGCGGCTCTGACGCCGTTGAGTTCTTCCATGCCGGGGCAAAAGCCGTCCAGGTCGGCACCGCTAATTTTGTCGATACGTCGGCCGCCATAAACGTCATCAAAGAGATCGAAGAGTATGTACATCGACACCCACGCGCATTTAACTTTTCCTGAATTTGAGCTCGACCTGCCCGCAGTCATTGAACGCGCCAAAGCGGCCCGGCTCGAAGCCATCATCAATATCGCGCTCGATGATGAGGCGGTCAAAAAGTCGCTGAAACTCTCAACAGACTATCCGGGTTATATTTTTACCGGCGCCGGCCTCCACCCGCACGAGGCCTCTGAGTGGAATGACAGCACATACGAAAAGTTCAGTGCCCTGGCCAAAGAACACAAGCTGGTCGCCATCGGCGAGACCGGGCTTGATTATCATTACAAGCTCTCGCCGCCCGACCAGCAGAAAAAGGTTTTCCGTTATTTCCTGCAGATTGCCCAGGAGCTCGATCTGCCGGCGGTCATCCACTCGCGCGAAGCCGCGCGCGACACGATCAATATCATCCGCGAGGAGAATAAAGGCAAGTTAAAAGGGGTCCTGCACTGTTTTGCCGGCGATATGGAGCTGGGCCGGGCGGCGCTTGAGATGGGGCTCTACATCTCATTCACGGGGAATATTACTTATCCAAAAGCGATCGAGATCAGGAACGCGGCCAAAGAGATCCCGCTTGAGCGGATCATGATCGAGACCGACTGCCCATTCTTGGCGCCACAGCAGTTCCGCGGCCAGCGAAACGAGCCGAGCTTTGTCGTGAAAGTCGCGGCCAAGATCGCGGAGCTAAAAGGCCTGAGTGGTGAAACAGTCGCTATTGCGACGGCTGAGAACGCGCGGCGGTTGTTTTTCCCGCGTGAAGCGCGGCGTTGAGGGCCGAGGCCGCCGCGGCAAAATAGCCGATATGGCTCCACTCAACCACCCCGCCCCCCGTAAGTTGCGAAGCAATCACATAACCCCAAAAAGCGGCAAATGGGAGCGTCTGCCAGAACGTGATGTCAAATTCGGTCCAGTAATTCGGCATTTGGGCCTCAAGCGTTCCGGCGCAAACCGGCAGGGAAACAAGTGAAGCTACCAGCAAAATAATCAGGCAAAATCTCATGGCTGATTGAATTATACCCTCTTTTAAGTTATAATAATAGCGTGCTGATCCAGATCCTCAAGTCAAAGATCCACATGGCGACCGTGACCGACGCCCTCCTAAACTACGAAGGGAGCATCGCGATCGATCCCGCCCTGCTTAACGCCGCCGGTCTGGTGGTCGGGGAAAAGGTCCACGTGCTCAACTTTGAGAACAGCAATCGCTTCGAAACCTACACGATCAGAGGGGAGAAAGGCGAGATCTCACTGCGCGGGCCGGCCGCCCGGCTCGGCAAAAAGGGCGACAAAGTGATCATTCTCTCCTATGGACTGATCGAGCAGCCAGAGGCCAAAAACTTTAAAGCGAAGATCATCAGGGTCAACGATAAGAATGAGATAAAGTAGAACCGGTTTTCGCGATCATCTGGACCACCCGCGCCACCGGCTCGTCAGTTTCGACCACTTTGAATTTTGGCGGCAGAGCTGGTAATTCAACCCCCTCCACTTTTCCATCTAGAAGAAAATTTTCGCCGGGGATCCCGGTCGTGTCGGAGATCATGACCGATTTCACTCGCTCATCCTGGCCGATCTCTTCAGGAAATTCTGCCGGATAGACGGGATGGACCACACCAAGCGCTAATTCGCTTACCCTTCTGCCGGCCAAGAAATCAAGGATACGCCGGATGCTCCCCATAGAGCCGATCTCGCGCATGAACAGGATCGCCCTCTGCCTGATCTCGCCCTGCTCCGCCTTGATGCCGGTCACCATCTTCCCGTTCTTTGAGCGTCTTTCGATCAGGCTTACGAAATTGAAATCCGCTTCCGGTATTTTTGCAGAGAACCGGCCCGGCAAGGCTTTGCCGATAAAACCGCCACGCAGGCCGAGTAGCGTAAATGGCTCCTGACCTCGTTCGGCCGCCAGATGACTGGCAAGATCGGGGATGAGATCAATGTACCCGAACGGTAAGCCGAAGACCCTCGCCGCTCCCTGCTTCAAAAAGCTCGCCAGGGACATGCCATTGACCAGCGAGCGAGCGTCGTTGCCCATTCGGGCCGCCGGAGCGATATTGACTGTTGTCAAAGAACTGATCCGATTCGTGAAGAGAGGCATGAGCTCAAGCGGCTCGGGCAAATACGGCATGACCAGATGGACCCCTCTTTGCCCCATCCGGTAAAGGCCGTCGAGCATAAGCTGGACGCGGATAATATCATCAGCCGCCGTGGCGGGATTGACGGTGCCGAGCAGAACGACCTGCTTGCCTCGGACGCTCTCAAGCGGCTT
>METM01000007.1:56192-100802 GCA_001772335.1 candidate division WOR-1 bacterium RIFCSPHIGHO2_01_FULL_53_15 | reverse complement strand
CTTTGAAGGCCTAAATTATATCGCGCTTTCCATCTTATTTTGGCCTAGAAAGTGGTCCAGTTTTCCCCGAGCATTATAGACTGAAGATCAAAGGAGAGGCATGTATGCGACGCTGGGCAGATGATGAACGAAAGAACTGAAGAACTTAAGAACGAAAGAACTGAAGAACTGAAGAACGGAAGAACTGAAGAACGGAAGAACGAAAAAACTGAAGAACGGATGAACTGAAGAACGGATGAACTTAAAAACTGAAGAACCAGAAAACAGAAAGACGGACATTTTTCGATTCAGGGAATTTCCGGTCTATAAGGATGCCCGGGAATTTCGGGGGAATTTGAAGCAGTTGAGCAAAATGAAGTTCCCGAAGGAGGAACAGTTTTGTCTGACCTCCCAGCTCTGGAGGGCGCTTGATTCAGTTTTGCTTAATGTGGCCGAAGGATCTGACCGTTATTCGGACCTGGATTTTAGCCGCTTTCTTAATAATGCGTTGACTTCGGTTAATGAAGTTGTGGCCTGTTTAGATTGTGCTTTGGACGGTAAATATATCAGCGGAATAGAGCATCAGGAAAATTTAGGCAAGGCGGAGAAAATATATCGCCAGCTGAAGGCATTTGCTTCCAAGGTAAGGAATAGTTCATAGGTTCTAACTAAAGAACTGAAGAACTAAAGAACGGAAGCACATCGCTTTTGCAAAATCTTTCGCGGTGCTTCAATACATGTATAAATCGGGAGAAAACTGGAGTGCCCCTGAAATAATTGATTCCGGGCTGACCGGTAATCGGCGCAGCTCGCTGAAGCTTGATGCCTTGGGCCGACCGCGTGTCAGTTACTTTGGGAACAATAGAAAAGACCTTCGTTACGCCGAAAAAAATGTGACCTGGGCGACGCAGGAGGTCGATAATTTTGGCACCGCAGGCCTGGATACTCCCATTTCTTTGACCTGCCTGACACTTGATACAGCGGGACTGCCGCATATTACTTATTCGTTTTTCGATACGACCCTCGGGGGAAGACATCTTAAGTATGCCCGCAAGTTGTTGAGCGGTGCGTCAGGTGCCTGGCTGGTTAAACCTGCCTCGGGGATCAAAGAGCGCAATTGGTTTGTTACGACGATTGCAACTATTGCTCCAGGTGTTTCAGGCGGCGATTCGGGCCTGGTTCACGCCATGGGACCGGACAACATCCCGCGCATCTTCTTTAACAGCGGCGCGGCTCCCGGCTGTCTCAAATATGTGACATTAAAAAGGTAATGGCAATTGACCTCGGATAGCTTTGCGCGGGCGGGGGGAAGGGAAGCCGCCGAATCGCGCGCTGAAGGGCGCAGGAGGGTATCGAGAAGATAAAGGGTATCGAGTTCCAAAAACTTGATTACCTCGATTTCCTGCCTAATTGAATTTTCGCCAGGTGAGAATCGCGCGCCGGCCGCGTTGGTTGCTATTGCTGGATAGTGTTTGCGGCCTTGGTGATCGGGCCGTTTGTTTCCGGAAGATTCAATGTGGCGACTTTGGTTTCTGGAACGACCGCCTCTCTCTTGTGCATAGGCGTTGCTTCCAGGATCGCGCTCTCTGTCAGGAAAAAGGAGGAATAAAATAATTCATGGATCAATTAACTATTCTTTTTATCGGTGTAATTGTTTTTGCCATTTTTGTTTTTGTCTTGTTTACCCTGACGGAAAAAAACGCCGGAAAAAGAAAACATAAGCTGGCCTGATGACCCGACTCGGCAATACTTGATAATATCGATCTTCCATCGTTTCACAGGTAAAGATCCCGGTGGCCGATTTTGCCAGAGTGAATGCCTGACGGCTATCAGGGAACAGCCCTCGACTCGTCGCTGCGCTCCTTGCTCGGGGCAAGCAGAGGGAGATTGACGCGCTGACTTCCCGCCCGCGCCGCTTGTTTCCGCCGTCCGGGGACGGTATAATTGAAGAACTAAAGAACTGAAAAACGAAGGAACGAAAGAACTGATGAGTTTAAGTTCATCAGTTTTTAGGTAACATTCCCCCCAGAATTGCGCGCCGGGGTTGTGAAAAGATAATCAGAAGATCAGAAATCAGAAAGACCTGCCTGCCCTCCTTCGGCGGGTAAACCGGCAGGCAGGGATAAACAGAGAAACAGGGAACAGGGGTCAGAGAAAGGGCGGGGTAAAATGTTTTGCGGCATCCCCTCCGTTTTTCTGGGGTTCTGATATCTGATTTTCCCCATCTGATATTCTGACGCTCTGATGTTCTCAACCCCCCGGATCGCGCCCCGCCCGCGCCGCTTGTTTCCGCCGGGTGAGGGTTGTATAATTGCTCCAGAATGACAGACGAGAGCAATAAAATCATAGAAAGTTTTTTGGGAAAGATCGGACCCGTTCGGCCGAGGATCACGGGAATATACTTGTTCGGTTCGCGCGCCCGCGGAAATGCCCGTCCCGATTCCGATTACGATCTTCTGCTGATCGTTCCCCGAAAAGATCGTCCCCTTAAAGATAAGCTTTACGACGCGGCCGTTGATGTTTTCACGGAAAGCGGAGCGGATATTTCGCTGAAAATAGTGAAAGAAACCGATTTTGAGCGTATGAAAACAATATCTCTGCCGTTCATTCTAAATGTTATTAAAGAAGGCATCAAAATTGGTTAGTGAAACGATTCGTGAATATTTGAAGACCGCGCAGGATAAAATCGGATCCGCGAGAATCCTGCTGGAGCACGAAAAGTTTGACGATGCGGTTTCAAGGGCGTATTATGCGGTGTTTCACTGCGTTCAGGCTCTGCTCCAGAGCGAAGGCCTTAAAGCGGAAAGCCACTCCGGCGCTAGAACCTTATTCAGTCTGCATTTTATTAAAAGCGGGAAATTGGACAGAAAATTGGCCAAATATTTAAAGGAATTAAAAGAAGAAAGAGAGAGCGGTGACTACGGCATCCTTTCTTTGATTGATGAAGAAGATGCCAGGCAATCTATTTCTGAAGCTGAAGAGTTTATTGCGGAAACCCTTAAATATCTAAAGTTATAGCCGTCAAGGAACAGCCCCTCAACTCGTCGCTGCGCTCCTCGCTCGGGGCGAGCAGAAGCAGCTTGACGCGCTGAAGGCGGAAGTGGAGAGGTTGAGGAGACTGAAGAACGGATGAACTTAAGAACTGAAGAACTAAAGAACGGAAGAACTGAAGAACTGATGAACGAAAAAACTGAAGAACTTATGTTCATAAGTTCATAAGTTCATAAGTTTTTAGGTAACATTCCCCCGAATCGCGCCGCCCGCGCCGCTTGCCTCCGCATAACAATAATGATAAAATGTAAACGGTGAAAGTTCGCGATGCCATTAAGGCGATTGAAGATGATGGTTGGCGACTGGTCGCAACCAGGGGTAGTCATCGGCAGTATAAGCATGCCGCGAAGTCCGGGCGAGTAACCATTGCCGGCCAGCCCGGGCACGATCTGGCGCCCGGCACATTGAACAGCATTCTCAAACAAGCGCAATTGAAAAAGAAAAAGGAGGGATAATTATGCATCGTTTTCTTATTATCATTGAAAAAGCTAATGGCAACTATTCCGCCTATTCTCCGGACTTGCCGGGGTGCGTTGCAACCGGTTCTACTCGCGAGGCAGCGGAGCAAAATATGC
The DNA here is from genome assembly GCA_001772335.1 of candidate division WOR-1 bacterium RIFCSPHIGHO2_01_FULL_53_15. Lineage (GTDB taxonomy): Bacteria > Margulisbacteria > WOR-1 > O2-12-FULL-45-9 > XYB2-FULL-48-7 > 2-01-FULL-53-15. Next base: position 97,197 of record METM01000007.1, on the reverse strand, counting down.
ATGAAGCGATCGATCTGCACGTCAAGGGACTGACCGAGGACAAGCTTCCCATACCAAAAGCTAATTCATTTGCTGAATATGTAGCGGTATGAATCTCGATCCGTCATCGTTTGCCTTCGTTAGCCAATAAGCCGCCCCTCCCCCCGCCCGCGCCGCTTGCTTCCGGCGGCCGGGGACAGTATAATTGCGAATCGAAGAACTTAAGAACCGAAGAACTAAAGAACGGAAGAACTGAAGAACGGAAAAATGGGAAGACGAAAATGAGAGAAAAATAGTTACTGACGGTTATAAATGACACTGCGGCGCACGAGAAATAAAAAGGAGGGCGGGAGAGGTGGCGGAAAAGAAAAGTGAAAAGCTTGATCGAATTTTGAAGAAACTGGACGAACACGATAAAAAATTTGATGAAATAGGGGGCAGATTTGAGGCAATAGGGGGCAAATTTGAGGCAATGGAGGGCAGATTTGAGGCAATGGAGGGCAGATTTGACGGGAAATTTAATGATGTTTTGACCGGCCAGGATAAGATCATTAAGGAACTTGAAGCCGCGCGTGAAGATCGCACTTTTGCGATAGGGAAGGACAGGGAACAGGACCGGCGATTGAACGGCCTGGAAGAAAGAGTTCAGAAGGTTGAAGTAAAGGTTGGTTGACGCGGCCGTCAAGGAATTCTGATATCTGATTTCCCCATCTGATATTCTGATGCCTGACATTCTGATGCCTGACATTCTCGGTCTCCTCGAATCGCCCCGCCCGCGCCGCTTGCTTCCGCCGGCCGGGGATTATATAATGCCTCTATATAATGAGGCGTATTATAATCGTTTGCCTGGCGGCGCTCTTGTTGTTCTCGCTTGCGGGCGTCCTTTTGGCTGAAATCACGGTTGCCGTTGACCCCGTCGCGGCCGGCGTCGGCGCGCGGCCGTTAGGGCTGGGCCGGGCTTTCTTAGCCGAGACCGGCGACCCGGCCGGCATTTTCCTCAATCCCGCCGGCCTCGCTTCGCTGAAAAGTTTCGCCGCCAGCTCGATGAGCGGCAAACTGCTCAATGAATATAATTACACCAATTTCTCGCTTGCCTTTCCCGTCAGGGTGGGGGTGCTCGGCCTCGGTTACGTGGGGAGCGGCATCAGTTTTGTCGCCCCGGCGGGCACGTTTGAGACGCGCGGCGGCGTCCGCTTTTACCCGTCGTCATCCGAAGGCGCTGTCTTTGCCCACGGCAGCAACGCCCTTCTCCTCGCCTACGCGCTCCCCTTAAAGCGGGCGGCGCTCGGCGCCGCCGCCAAGTTTTATTTTGGCAACCTGTCCGGCCCCACGATCACCGACGGCTATTATAACGGCTTCAATGTCGACGCCGGCCTCTGGTACGCGTTCACTCCCGCCCTAACGGTGGGCGCGGCCCTGCAGAACTTCCTGCCCGGCTCTCTCGGCCGCCTCCGGTGGGGGGACGGGGTGGAAGAGGCCTTGAGTTCCGCCGTCAAGGCGGGCCTGCGTTTTAAGGCCATGGGCGAAGGGGGCTGGCGGCAGTTCCGCGGCCAGAATTTATCCCTCTTCCTTGACGCCGAGCGGCCGCTTTTATTAGCCGAACTGCCGGTCCAATTCCACGCCGGCGCGGAATGGCAGCCGGTCAAAGCCCTGGATATCCGTTTCGGCCTTGACCAGGACGCGGCCGGGCAGGGCGGTACGGCGAACAATCTGACCGCCGGGTTGGGACTCAACCTGGAAAACATCCGTTTTGATTACGCCTACCACCGGTACGCCCCGCTCTCGGTCGGCGACAGCCATTATTTTTCCCTGACATTCTGGCTGAAAGACCACAAAGGCGAGCCGCTGCCGATCATGTACCCACGGCCTTTGCGCCGGGTCCTGAAAACCGCCGATTTTGCTGATGTTAACATGGACTACTGGGCCAGGCAGGCGATCCTCGAGCTCAAGGCCGCGCAGATCGCCCTCGGCTACCCTGACGGGAAATTCCAGCCGGAGAGGGAGATCAGCCGGGCGGAATTTGCGACGCTCATCGCCAGGGGGCGAAAACTCTCGGGCGCTTTTCAGCTGGCCGAACTGCCGCCCGATGTCACGCCCGACTACTGGGCGGCTTATTATATCAGCGAGGTCCTGACCGCCGGGATAATGGAAACGGATGAGGAGGGCGACTTCCTGCCCGACTGGCCTATTTCACGAGCCGAGGCAGTCGTCAGCCTGGTCCGGTTCGCCGGCCTGCCGCTCGGACGCCCGCTCGAGGCGCCTTACGACGACGTCCCCGGCCGGTACCCGTCGGCCCGCGAGATCACCGCGGCCAAAGAGGCAGGGCTGCTCACAACTTTTGCCGGGGGAAAACTCTTCCAGCCGGACAAGCCGCTGAGCCGCGCCGAAGCGGCCGAGATCGTCGCCGGCACCGCCCGCGTCAGGGACTTTATCGAAAAATTTTATGCCTATGAGGAGGAATAATTTTATGAGCGATTCCGCGAGCGTTCATTCTCGGTCAGCAGTTTCTTCCTCAAGCGGATGTTGAGCGGCGTCACCTCGACCAGTTCGTCTTCATCAATAAATTCGAGCGCCTGCTCGAGTGTCAACCGGATCGGCGGGGTCAGCTTGATCGCTTCGTCGGCGCCGGCCGCGCGGATATTGGTCTGCTTCTTCTCTTTCGTCGGATTGACCGTCATGTCCAGGTTGCGGGCGTTCTCCCCGACGATCATTCCCTCATAAACTTCAACCCCCGGCCCGACGAACAGTTTGGCCCTCTGCTGGAGATTATCGAGAGCGTAGGACGCAGTTTTTCCGACGTTACCCGAGATCAGGACGCCGTTCTGGCGCTTGGAGATCTCGCCCTTCATCCGCTCATAACGTGAGAAAGCGTGATGTAAAAGTCCTTCGCCTTTAGTGTCCATGATAAAGGCGGCGCGAAAGCCAAGCAGGCCACGGGTCGGCACCATGTAGACGAGAGTCGTCGTGCCGTTCTTGGACGACATCTCCTGCATTTCGCCGCGCCGCTTGCCCAAGCTCTCGATGACGACGCCGGCGAATTCGTCGGGCACGGTGATGATCGCCTGTTCGATCGGCTCCATCTGCTCGCCGTGGATCGTTTTAAAGATGACCTTCGGCTGGGAGACCTGCGCCTCGTAGCCCTCGCGGCGCATCTGCTCGAGGAGGATCGAGAGGTGGAGCTCGCCGCGGCCGGAGACCCGGAGGCCCTCGGCGCCGCCCAGGTCCTCGACCTTCAAGCCGACGTTGGTCTGCAGTTCGCGCTCCAAGCGCTCCCTTAAATGGCGGTTGGTCACGAATTTGCCCTCGCGCCCGGCAAAAGGCGAGTCGTTGACGAGAAACTCCATATTGAGCGTCGGTTCGTCGATCACGAGGAGCGGCAGCGGCTGGGGATTATCGGCCGAGCAGATCGTTTCGCCGATCGTGATGTCGGTGAGGCCGGCCACGGCGGCGATATCGCCGCACTCGACTGATGGGACCTCCAATTGCTTGAGCCCTTCGTAGATCGAGAGTTTGCTGATTTTGCCCGGGACAATCGAGCCGTCGCGCTTAGAGACCACGATGTTCATGTTCTTTTCCAATTGTCCGCCCGTCACGCGGCCGATCGCGATCCGGCCGACATAGTCGTCATAGGCCAGATTGGCGACCTGCAGCTGGAGCGGGGCGGCGCTTTTGTCGGGGTAGGGTTTGACGTGGGCCATGATCGCGTCAAAGAGCGGCCCGAGGTCTTTTCGCTCATCGGCCAGCTCTTTCATGGCGACCCCCTCGCGCGAGATCGAATAGACGATGGGAAAATCAAGCTGTTCATCGGTCGCGTCGAGCTTGACGAAAAGGTCAAAGATCAGGTCGCTGACCTTGTGCGCCCGGTTGGGTGATCTTTCGATCTTGTCGATCTTGTTGATGACGACGATCGGCCGCAGGCCCAGCTTGAGCGACTTTGAGAGGACGAACTTGGTCTGGGGCATCGGCCCTTCTTTGGCATCGACGAGGAGCAGGACGCTGTCGACCATCTTGAGGACGCGCTCAACCTCGGAGCCGAAGTCGGCGTGGCCGGGAGTGTCGACGATATTGAGCTTAACGTCGTTATAACGTATCGAGCAGTTCTTCGACAGGATGGTGATGCCGCGCTCGCGCTCGAGTTCGTTTGAATCCATGGCCAGCTCGGGGATCTCGTCGCGCTCGCCAAAGGCGCCGCCCTGGCGCAGGAGATGGTCGGTCAGGGTGGTCTTGCCGTGATCGACATGCGCGATGATCGCGAGATTAATTATCTTCGTCATGGATTAATTACATAGGCAGAGGCGGGTCCTTTGCCGACCTGTTTGATCATGCCCAATTTTTTCAGTTTTTGCAGTTCGAGCTGGGCGGTTCTCTTCGGGCATTCCAGGGCCTCCGCCGCGTCGCCGGCCGTAATTCGGCCGAGCTGGTCCAAAAAATCCAAAATAACCAACTGTTCTTTATCCAGATAGACCTTGACTTTTAGGCCGCCGCCGATCTTCTTCAAGGCCAAAGCGGCCACCTTGCCTTTAACATTATCGATCTCCTCTTTAAAGCCCTTAACAAAATATTCGAGCCAGGAGGTAAAATCACGGCGTCTCTCTTTATAGTTATTGCCGATATTGATCGCCTGATAATAGGCCGGCCGGTCAAGATTGTAATAATCTTCAAGGGCGAACAGGCGGCGGAAATCATATCCCCGGCTGTAAAGAATAAGCGTGGCCAGCGCCCTGGCCGTCCGGCCGTTGCCGTCGCTAAACGGATGGATAGCGGCTATTTCCTGGTGGGCGATGCCCGCGGCAATCACCGGGTTGATGCCCTCCTTTTCGCTGGTTTGAATCCATTTAACCAGCGCTCCGCAAAGAGCCGGCACCGCTTTCGCAGCCGGACCGGTATAAACGATCTCGTCGGGTGAGCCGAAATGTCTTCTGACGACATAGACCGGGCCCGTTCGATAACGGCCGGAATGCTCCCCGGGCAGGGTCTTATGGGTCACCAGCCGATGGATCTTCAGCAGAACTTTCCCGGTTCAAAAATATCGCGGTCCGCGGCGGCGATCTTTTTATGCGCCAGCAGAGCTTCGACCTGGTCAAGCCCCAACCGATTGCCCTCGATCGCGGTCGAGCTGTGCGTCATCCTGACGAGCGCCTGGCGGCGCAGTTTCAGCTCCTGTTTGGGCAGCAGCCTGGCGCGCTCAACGGCCGCTTTTGTTTCGGCAATGGCGATCAACATCTTAACAATATTGTTGTTCAGCTTATAGCTCGGGTTGAACATATCGTTATTATACCAGGGAAATTATAATCGCGCAATAATCGCGCAATAATCGCGCAGAGTTATCTTCCCCGGCGGGGACGCCAGAACCGCAGTGAGAATGGATAGATTTTGGCGTGGGGGAATATAGCATTTGACGACGGTTTTGTGGTATCATCTGGCAATGCAGGGCCATTGTAAATTGGTTATTTGGTATTGTTTGTTATTTGTTGCTTGTTTATTGATCATCACAGCAGGCGGTTGCGGCCAGAAGGTCGACGACCCAACGGCAAGCGGCGGCAGCGCCACCAGCACGACCACCTCGTCTTCGACGACCTCAACGGCGGGGGAGGGCGGGGTATCCGTTCCGCTCATTCCCGGCGCGACCACAACGACGACTTTGCCCGGCGCGACCACAACGACGACTTTGCCCGGCGCGACCACAACGACGACCACCACCACAGCCTCTTCTACGACCACAACCCTGGCGACGGTCGCGACACCGGCATTTTCACCTTCTCCGGGCTCTTTCGAAGCGGACTCTCTTACGATCACGATCGAATGTTCGACCGCCGGCGCGAGCATCTATTACACTCTTGACGGCTCGACCCCTTCGGCCGCCTCAACGCTCTATTCCGGCCCTTTTACGATCGATGTCTCAAAAACGATCAAGGCGCTGGCGGCCAAGACCGGGCTGATAGACAGTGCGGTCGCTTCCGGCCGCTATGATCTCTACTGGTGGGCGCTGAAGCTATAGTTTTAAGGCGGCCGCTTCTGGTATAATTTAAATCATGACTGACTACATGACCAAAGAGAATTATGACAAGATACAAGAGAAGCTCGAGGCGCTCAAGAAGCGGCGCGCGGTCATCGCCAAAACAATCGGCGAAGCGCGCGAACATGGCGACCTGAAAGAGAACTCGGCTTATCATGCCGCTAAAGACGAGCAGGGTTTGAACGAGATGCGCATCAGGGAGTTCGAGGCCAAACTTGAGAACGCCACGATCGTAGAAAAGGCTGAAGCGGCCAAAAGCGATGTCGTGACACTTGGCAGTCTTGCGCGGCTCAAGGCGCTTGATACCGGCAAAGAAGTTGAATATACGCTCGTTTCCGAAGAAGAAGCCGACCCATTAGAGAACAAGATCTCGACCGCTTCGCCGATCGGCGGCGCCATCGTCAACGAAAAAGCCGGCGCCGTGGTCGAAGTCGAGACCCCGCGCGGGCTGGTCAAATACAAGATACTCGAGATCAAATGAGGTTTAACAGCTTTGTCCAATAATTTGAGTCTCAAAAGTCCGGCCTTCAAGGATCAGGCCTTTATCCCGGTGAAATATTCCGGAGAAGGCCGGGCTGTCAATCCGCCGCTTATTTTTGAAAATGTGCCGGCCAACGCCAAAAGCCTCGTCTTAATTGTTGACGATCCCGACGCGCCAGGCGGGAATTGGGACCATTGGCTCGTCTTTAATATTTCTCCGGCGGTCAAGGAAATCAAGGAGGGCGAAGTCCCGGCCGGCGCGCGGCTGGGCAGGAATGATTTTGGCCAACTCGAGTACGGCGGCCCGAACCCGCCGCCCGGCAAGCCGCATCGCTATTGCTTTAAACTCTATGCCCTTGATGCCGCGCTTGCTTTAAAAGAAGGGGCCGGGAAAAAAGAAATCGAACGCGCCATGACCGGCCGCATCCTCGGCCAGGCCAGGCTGGTCGGCTTGTTCAAAAGATAAGGGTTTATTGCTTTCCGCCATAATTAATCCGTGCCAAAAACCTATTTTATAAAAACCTACGGCTGCCGCCTGGGCCGCCATTTACCACCAATTAAAAAGGGCGCTGGAAATGATTTATCCCCACACCAATATCATTGATGTGGGGATTTATAAAAATGCTCTTTAATCCCTCTCCCTTTTCGGGCTGCCGCCGATTGCCGCCGCCGCTTTTGTCGCCTTTTCCTGATTTATTCGGCGCCGCTTCAATTTGGTTTTAAAACCCCGCCCCACCATTTATTATTAAATTTGAATCTGGTGAATGAATTGATTGTTTAAATCTGATATAATCTAGTGACGATGCAAAAGGCATTTACTTTTATAGATTTGTTTGCGGGCATAGGAGGAATGCATCTTGCTTTTGAGGCGGTGGGAGGGGAGTGTGTGTTTTCCTCAGAATGGGATAAGTTTGCTCAGGATACATATGAGGCGAATTTTGGCGAAAGACCTGCAGGTGATATAAACTTGATTCCTTCCAGGGATATTCCGGATCATGATATTTTACTTGCCGGTTTCCCGTGCCAGCCGTTTTCTATCGCCGGTGTTTCAAAGAAGAAAAGTCTTAAAATGCCACATGGTTTTAAGGATAAGAAGCAGGGAAATCTTTTCTTTGAGGTTGCCAGAATAATTAAGGAGAAATCACCCCGGGCTTTTTTACTTGAGAATGTTAAAAATCTGAAAAGCCACGATCAGGGAAAAACATATAAGGTCATTAAATCAACACTGGACGACCTCGGATATTATGTTTTTGATAATATTATTGATGCGAAGTGTTTTGTGCCACAGCATCGCGAAAGGATATTTATTGTTGGTTTTAAAACCCCTGTTAATTTTGAATTTCCGGCAATTTTCGATAATAAAACAAGAATAAAAGATATTTTAGATAAGAAAGTTCCGGATAAATATACGCTTACAAATCATTTATGGCGGTATCTAAAAAATTATGCAGCAAAGCATAAAGCTGCGGGCAATGGTTTTGGATATGGACTTGCGGATTTAAACGGTGTTTCGAGAACTCTTAGCGCAAGATATTATAAGGATGGATCTGAAATATTAATCCCGCAAAAAAACAAAAACCCAAGAAGATTGACTCCGCGCGAGTGTGCCCGCTTAATGGGTTTTCCAGAAAAATTTAAAATAGTTGTATCGGATACACGGGCTTACAAGCAATTTGGGAATGCGGTAGTTGTGCCTGTAGTTAAAACAATAGCTGCGGAAATGATTAAATGTTTGAGTAGAGAAAAAGCTAAAAGCGAGGATGCTGTTTGTACAAGAGTCCGAATAAGCAGACCATCAGATTTATACGCAACGGTTTAATTGGCTGGGGAAAGAAAAACTATCGAAAATTCCCCTGGCGCCACACAAAAAGTAAATTCCACGCATTAATTGCCGAAATTCTTCTCCAGAGGACTAAAGCAGATCAGGTGCTTCCTGTATATAAAGTTTTTACCGCCAAATATAAGACGCCGTATAGTTTATCGAAGGCCAGACTGGCCGAAATAAAAAAGGCAATTAAATCATTAGGGCTGCTCTGGAGAGCAGGTTTAATAAAGAAACTGGCAGTAGTTTTGTCCAGGGGGAAAAGTATTGCATGTGATTATCATGAGTTGCTTAAATTGCCTGCTGTAGGGCCATATGTTGCCTCAGCTTTTTCGTCATTTCACTGTAATAAATTCAGGAGTATAATAGATAGCAACGTTGTAAGGTTATACGGGAGATTATTTGGTGTCAAAACGGGGCCCGAAACACGAAGATCTAAATTTATGTATGATCTGGCAAATCTGATGACACCGCAAAAAGCATTCAAGGCTTATAACTATGCGGTGCTGGATCATACGGCGGCAATATGTGTTTCAAAGCCAAGATGTGAAATATGTCCAATAAAAAAAGAATGCAGGTATTATTTTAGGAGGGGTGGGTATTATGGCAAAAAGTAGGTTTTATGATTCTCGAAGGAAACTCATGCCGAGCCAGGATAAAATCATCGAAAAGGCAAGGGGTATCCTGTCAAAGAATCACAAAATGACCGAAGAATATATCAAGGATAATTTTGATAAGCTCATTCTTGAGGTGGAAAAAATTGGATATAAGGTTTATCTGGAAGAACAAGAGATAGCGAATGTCGAGCTGCTAAAACGCACATTAACAGAAAAGTATAGCCGGCTGTCGATAAAAGGCATTGAGGGGTTACAAATCCTGATAGAAAAGAATTTTGCTTTGCTGGATGAATTCTTTAAATCATTGGGTCAGTCGAGGATGTCCAGGGCGGGGAAAACATTTGAGGATAATTTAAAATGGTTATTTAAAAAGCTTAATTATCCGTTTGAAGAAAGGGCCGTCATTAATGGCAGACCAGACTTTTTGATTCCAAGCGTTGAAGAATATAAGAAAAATCCGATGAGTTGCATTATTTTTACAGCTAAGAGAACACTCAGGGAAAGATGGCGGCAGATTGTAACCGAGGGGACAAGAGGACTTGGCTTTTTTCTGGCGACAATAGACGATACAAAATCTTATGATGAGATTCAGGAAATGTTGAAGCATCGTATTTACATGGTAGTACCTGAGCCTTTAAAGAAAAATGTGGTGAATTATAAGCATGCCCCTAATATTATTTCTTTTCGAGTCTTTTTCCGTGATCATCTTGACCCGGCTATGAAACGGTGGGGTAAGTTATAATTTACCTGCTCCCAGCTTTTCCATTTTAGCATTTTTTCACTTATTCGCTGTCAAGGGTCGCTCGCATGATACACATTATTTTATAAAGCTTATGTAGCTCGCGCCCTCGCGTCGTCGCTTCGCTCCTAGCGCCCTACGCATATCTGCTCGATACGCCTCGCAGATATGCTCCGGGTGACAGCTGCGAAAAAATGCTATTGCCTTATTGTTCCGGCATTCCGGGACGATAGGGGGTGTAGTTATGGCTGGGATAGTGCGGGTTTCTCATCCTTGTAGGTCTTGCACGCGGGATCATTATTGTTCGGTAGGGAAGCGGTCCCACTGTGTCCACTTTACTAGGTACGTGCAGGCGCTTTGCCGCATTCGGGCGCATCAGCGGCTGACCAGGGAGCTTGGCTGTATGCTTGCCAGGCATTGGGTCAGGCCGGGCCTTCTTTAGGGGGCAGTTTCTGCCCCTTTTTTTGGTCGGGATTGTCGATTCAATCCTTGATAAAGGGTATAATCTGGGATTAGAGGTGAGATACATGGAAAGAGCAGAGGAATTATTTTATCGATTAAAGGACCAAGGTGAGAAGGCAATCGATGAATTTATATTGATGAGAAAATCAGAAGAATTATTTCTTGATTTCAAAAGATCTGCTGATAATGGCGGCGGAAGAGTTATGCATCAAAATGATAGAAACAATTTGGCAAAAGCAATATCTGGTTTCGGTAATTCTGAAGGAGGAATTATTATTTGGGGGATAGAATGTTCGAGGGGAATTGATAATGCGGATATTGCAAAGGCCAAAGCACCGATTCAGAATATTAAACGATTTGTGAGCTGGATTGAAGGGGCTATTTCCGGATCAACCGTTCCTGCCCATCCTAAAGTTCAAAACTGCTGTGTTGAAATTAATAAATCTGGTAGCGGTTATGTTATTACTCTGGTTACAAAGAGTGAAATTGCTCCCCATCAATGTGTTTATGATAAGAAATACTATATAAGATCGGGTGCTAATTTTGACACGACTCCTCACGCAGTTCTGGCCGGTATGTTTGGCCGTCGTCCTCAGCCTATTGTTTATAATATGTACACAATATCACCAGTAAAAATAGAAAGTGATTCTTCTGCAGAGAAAGTAATCGTATTTTCTGTAGGTTTTATGATAGGCAATAAGGGGCCGGCAATTGCGCGAGACCTTTATCTTCACGTTAAAATGTTCTTGCCAGGAGATAATTGTGAGGCAGCTTTCGAATTTTCCGACTCTAATTTTACTGCCTATAATCTTTTTGGCGTTTGGGCTAGTGCAATGAGCAAAGATAATTTTAGGATAGCTCCAGAAGTTATTGTGCAACCATTGATTTTGCACTTTCGCTTAAAGCCTCCTTTTAGCAAAGAATTGTTTATCGAAGAAGTTCTTGGTTGTGAAGGTGCTCCAATCAGGAAAATAGAGTTTAAGCAACCAGCCCAAAATGTAGAAAGACTTTATAATGAATTTATAGCTAATTCTATGTCCGGGAAAGAATCAGAAGAATTTGTGAAAAGGATATTAAAAATTCCAAAAGAGGAAGCCGAGGAATAATAATCCCCACCCCATTTAAAACTAAATTAAAGCGGCGCAGAAAAGGGAAAAAGACAGTGGCAGCGACAAGCGGCGGCCCGAACCCGCCGCCCGGCAAGCCGCATCGCTATTGCTTTAAACTCTATGCCCTTGATGCCGCGCTTGCTTTAAAAGAAGGGGCCGGGAAAAAAGAGGTCGAACGCGCCATGGCCGGCCGCATCCTCGGCCAGGCCAGGCTGGTCGGCTTGTTCGAAGAGTTGCGGAGCCCGGCGCCGGAGAACTAAATTACTGTTCTACTACCAGGAAATTCTGCGGCTGGCCATGGCGGTTGGTCGCGATCCCAAGGATGATATATTTGCCGCTAAGGGTCGAGACCACCATGTCAAAATCATCGCTCGTCCCGTCGATGTAGTGCATGATCCCCGGCACGATCCCGTTCCCAAGCTGCGAGCCGATCTCCAGGGTCACCGTATTGGTTTGCCTGGCGCCGCTCTCGACATTGTCATAAATAAAGCCCGAGAGTGAGTTGCTTGAGCCGGAAATCGGTTCGGCGCCGACCGCTTCGATCAGATCGTGATGCGTCCCGACATTATAGGAAAAAAGAACGCCGCGGTATTCTTTGGCCGCGATGGCGATGGCGCTGACCGTTTGTTTGGCCGCGCCGGCAAAACCGCCGCTGCCCGGCCCGTTGTCCCCCATGAAAGCGCCCGACGGCGTCATGAAAATCTGCAGGCCGCTGCCGGCTTTGGTCAGCCTGCCATTGCTGAAGCTATAGCCAGCTTCGACAGTTGTCTCGACCAGGTTGCCCGACAGATCGTATTTATTTACGTTAAAAGTGTAAAGCCCGCCGCTCACGCTGGCCTCGGCGGTGCCGTAAGATTGGCTGGTTGACGTCCAGCTCGGCGAGGGAATCTGGACAAAATTGTACTGTCCGGCGGACGGGGCGGTGGCGGCGCTGGCCGCGCAAACGATCACATTGTCAGAGCCCGTTGGCATGGCCAAAAGCATCGTGTTCGGATATTCCAGGAAATAGGCCGTGGCCGAGCCGTCCGTCGGGACGTCCGGATCATTGGTCGCGCTGATCACCGCTTTGCTGAAGCCGCTGGTATAAGTCGTGAAACTGCCGCCGTAATATCTCCCCTGGGTCTCGTTGGTGCAGATGAATGTCCCTTCGCCGATCGTCCAGCTCCAGACGTCGCCCGGACTTTGCGTCCCCAGATAAGAATAGGTCCCTGTGCGTGTGGCGACAACATTAGAGCTGGTCGAGGCCGGCTGGCTGCAGCCGGCGGCAATAAAGATAACGACCGAAAGAGCGAAAATGGCCAGAACATATGCATATGATTGTTTCATGACTTTCCTCCTTAGCAGGAATCTTTGCACCGCCGGACTTAAATGTCAATACCGAAACGTCCCGGCCGCGTCCGATCGAAAAACAAAATCCACTCGCAAACCGCGTGTTATAATTAATTCGTGCCAAAAACTTACTTCATCAAAACTTACGGCTGCCAGATGAACGCGGCCGATTCCGCGAAACTTGAGGGGGTGCTGGAATCGGCGGGATATCAGAAGATCAGAGGATCAGGGAGTGGGGATCAGGAATCAGGATATCAGGACGCAGACATTATTCTCGTTAATACCTGCGTCGTCCGCCAAAACGCCGAAGATCGCGCCGCCTGGTTCATCCAGTCGCTTAAGGGACAAAAAAAAGTTAACCCCAACCTCAAAATCGGCCTCTGCGGCTGTCTGGCGCCGGAGCCGGAAAGAAACTTAAAAGAACAGTTTCCCCATGTTGATTTTTTCATACCGCCCAACAGCCCGGAGAAGCTTGAGGAAATCCTAAAGCACGATTCCCACACCTCAAGCCCCATACCTCAGACCGGTATGGGGGATGGGGTATGGGGTAAGAGGAAGGCATCTTTTGTTTCCATCATGCATGGCTGCGACAACTTCTGCTCCTACTGCGTCGTGCCTTATGTCCGCGGGCGGGAATTTTCCCGGCCGATGGCTGAGGTACTGGCGGAGGTAAAAGGGCTGATAGAGCAAGGGGCAACCGACATCACTCTGCTCGGTCAAAATGTTAATTCGTATAAATATGGGCTGGCGAATATGCTTCGAGAAGTCGGGAAATTATTCCTGTTACCCGTTACCCGTTACTCGTTACGCTTCATGACCTCCCACCCCAAAGACATGACCGACGAGATCATTGAAACCGTCGCCGAGCTCCCATATGTCGTCAAGGACTTTCACCTGCCGGTGCAGTCGGGTGACGATGAAATATTGCGGCGGATGAACCGCGGCTACACAATTGAATATTATCTTGACCGGGTCAAGAAGATCCGCTCGCTCAGGCCGCAGGCGCGCATCTCGACCGACATGATGGTCGGTTTTCCGGGGGAGACGGATGAGCAGTTCGAAAATTCTCTCAAATTAATAAATGAGGTCGGTTTCACGATGGTCAATATGTTCGCCTATTCGACGCGGCCGCAGACCGCCGCCGCCAAAATGCCTGATCAGGCGCCGGAGGAGATCAAACAGGCGCGGCTTCAGAAATTGATAGCGGTGGTGCGCGAAGTCGTGCGTATGATATAATACCGCCACGGAGGCAAACCATGGCAAATTCCGAACTGCGTGTTTTTTACGGGACTTCGCATCCAGAGCTCGGCGAAAAGATCACGAAATATCTCGGCATCAAAGCGGGCGACATCAAGGTCTCGCGCTTTTCCGGCGGCGAGATCTACGCGCGCATCGCCGAGAACATCCGCGGCGCCGATTGTGTCATCATCGAGACCTGCACCGAGAACGTCAACGAGAACCTGATGGAGCTCTTTATCGTGATCGACGCCATGAAGCGGGCTTCAGCCAAGTCGATCTCGGCCGTCATGCCGCAGTTCGGCTACGCCCGGCAGGACCGCAAGGCGGCCTCCCGCGAGCCGATCTCCGCCCGGCTGGTCGCCAATCTGTTGGAAACGGCCGGCGCCGACCGCATCGTCGCCATGGACCTCCATTCCGACCAAATCCAGGGCTTCTTCAATATCCCGGTTGATACGCTGACGGCCCTGCCGATTCTCTCCAATTACATAAAAGAGAAGAACCTAAAAGACATTGTCGTTGTCGCGCCCGACACCGGCCGCGCCAAAGTGGCTAAAAAGCTGGCCGACCGGGTCGGCGCCCAGCTCGCGATCCTGCATAAAGTCCGCTCCGAACACCATCAGTCCGAAGTCACCCACGTCGTCGGCGAAGTCAAGGGCAGGACCGTCGTCATTACCGATGACATGATCGACACCGCCGGCACGATCACGAGCGGCGTCGGCGCCCTGCGGGCCGAGGGCTGCAACAAAGATGTTTATGTCATCGCCACGCACGGCATCTTCTCCGGCCCGGCGGTCGAGCGCTTAAGCCAGGCGAACTTTGCCGAAGTCGTCGTGACCGATTCGGTCCCCATTCCCAAAGAGAAACAGTTCAAGGGACTGAAGATACTCTCGTCGGCCGAGCTGTTAGGCGAAGCGATCAGGCGCAACTTTGAGCACCGGTCGATCACGTCGCTGTTTGATTAAATGAAAACCATCAACCTAGGGATTTTTGGCCTGGGGACGGTCGGCTCAGCGGTCGCCGCCGTCTTGCGGAAAAACTCGGGCGTCATTGCCGATAAGGCCGGCCTGCGGCTCAAAGTCAAGGCGGGCTGTGACCTGCGCCGGGGCCGTTTCCAGTTCCCGGTTGCCGGTTCGCCGGCCGCGATCCTCAACGATCCCGACATTGCCGTCGTGGTCGAGACAATGGGCGGCGTCAACCCGGCTAAAAAATATGTCCTGGCTGCCCTGCGCGCCGGCAAACACGTCGTGACCTCAAATAAAGAGCTTATCGCCCGGCACATGGACGAGCTTTTGGCGGCCGCGGCGGCCAATAATGTCGCGCTTCTCTTTGAAGGGGCGGTCGGCGGCGGCATCCCGATCCTCAACACGATCCGCGACAACCTTTCGGCCAATAAGATCAGCGAGATCTTTGGCATCGTCAATGGCACGACGAACTATATTCTTTCCAGAATGACCGCCGAAGGTCATGAGCTGGGCGAAGTCCTGCGCGACGCCCAGAAGAAGGGCTTTGCCGAAGCGAACCCCAAAATGGATATCGAGGGCTACGACGCCTCTTTCAAGGCCGTGATCCTCGCCTCGGTCGCTTTCGGGGCGAAGGTCGAGTGGGGGGATGTTTATCGTGAAGGCATCGATAAGATCACTGCGGAAGATATTCTTTACGCCGGTGATATTGGTTATGTTATAAAACTGCTGGCCAGCGCGCGCCTCACGGGGGGACAGCTCGATGTCCGCGTTCACCCGGCGCTCGTCGCCAAAACGCACCCGCTGGCCGGCGTCTCCGAAAATTTCAACGCTATTTACGTTAAAGGGTTTCCCGTTGGCGAGCTGATGTTCTACGGGCCGGGAGCAGGGGGCAACGCAACCGCGTCAGCCGTGATAGGCGACATCGTCGCGGTTGCAAATGACAAATGTCAAATGACAAATGTCAAATTAAGGGATTTTGACATTCGGAATATTGAGGAAATCATCGGACGCTATTATATTCGGCTTCAAGTGCCGGATAGGCATGGCGTGTTAGCGGGAATCGCCAGGGTCTTTGCCGATAAAAAGGTGAGCATCGCCGCCGTGACGCAGAAGGAGACGGTTGGCAGCCAGGCCACGCTTGTCATCCTGACGCACGAAGTGCCGGAGAAAAACCTGATTGCGGCGATCAAGGCGATCAGAAAGCTCTCCGTGGTCAATTCGGTCGGCAATGTCATCAGGATCTTGAGTTAAACCGCAAAAATAACCCCTTGACAGCTTTCCACATAATAGTGTAATATTAACTCTGTTGTTTGACTAATCGGGGATACGACTGCGTTCCGGGTTTTCTGGGGCGTGCTTCTAGTCGAGGTCATTAAATAATTCCCCTCTCTATTTTTTTCCTGAAATAAGGAAGAGGAGAGGGTTTGTGTGTTTGGAGGGGTTTATGCAGGAGATAGTGACGCTGGTCTGTGCCGAGTGTAAAAGGAAAAATTACACGTCGACAAAGAACAAAAAGAATACCAAGGAGCGGCTCGAGCTCCTCAAGTATTGCCGCTGGGACAAGAAGCATACCAAGCATAAAGAGGAGAAATGAGGATATCAGGGGATCAGGGGATCGGGAAGTGGATATCAGGAAATCAGGAGATCAGGGATTGGAGATTGGGAGATCAGGGGACCAGGGACATTAATTATCAAAATATTTACCTTTCCCTGATTTCCGGATCACCTGATACCCTGATTCCCTGCCCACACGGGAGCGTCGGTTAATGGTAAACCACCGGTCTCCAAAACCGGAACTGGGGGTTCAACTCCTCCCGCTCCCGGATATAAGGAAACGCTTCACGAAAATGACTTGCGAAGCACATTTCTCGAATTGCAAGACGGGCCAATTCGTGAGATGTAATTGGCGGATGATCGATGAAAGATAAGATCATCAATTATCTGAAAGAAACGCTGGCCGAGGTCAAAAAGGTCGTCTGGCCGGACCGGCGCTACGTGACGGTCGCCTCGATCATCGTGCTGGCCCTGGTCTTTATCACCGGGGTCTTCCTCATGTTCGTCGATTTCGGGTTGGCCAGGATCTTTGGCGCGCTTTTAAAATGAATAATACCGAGGAATCGAAGACCGCGCCGGCCAGCGGGCGCCGCTGGTATGTCATCCAGACCTTTACCGGGCAGGAAGACAAGGCCAAGTCGGCCCTCGAGCAGACGGTCAGGGACGAGGGGCTCGCCGACAGGGTTTTTCAGGTGCTGGTGCCGTTAGAAGAGACGATCGAGATCAAGGGCGGCAAGCGCGTCGAGAAAGTCAGGAAGATGTTCCCCGGTTATGTCTTTCTCGAGATGGTCCTTGACGAGGAGACCTGGTATCAGATCCGGCAGACCTCGGGTGTCGCCCGGTTCATCGGCAGCAAGGTCAGCCCGACGCCGGTTTCCGACAAGGAGATGCAGAGGGTGCTCAAGCAGCTCGGCAAGGAAGAGCGGCTCGAGATCAGTTTTGAGCGGGGCGAAGCGGTGAGGGTTATCTCCGGCGCGTTCCGGGGCTATACCGGCACTATTGACGAGATCAACGCTGAAAAAGGCAAACTGAAAGTCCTGATCAATATCTTCGGCCGGGATACGCCGGTCGAAGTCAATTTTGAGCACGCGCAGAAGCTTACATAAATTAAATGGCTAAAGAATTACTGACTAAAGTTAAATTACAGATCCCGGCCGGGAAGGCCAACCCGGCGCCGCCCATCGGCCCCGCGCTCGGCCAGCACGGCATCAATATCATGGAGTTCTGCAAGCAGTACAACGCGGCGACCAAAGACAAAGGCGACATGATCGTACCGGTCGAGATCTCGATCTTCAAGGACCGCTCCTTTACATTCATATTAAAGACCCCGCCTGTCGCTGATCTGTTGAGGAAGGCGGCCGGCGTCGAGAAGGGCTCGGGCGTGCCCAACAAAAACAAGGTCGGCAAGGTTTCGTTTGACAAGGTGCGCGAGATCGCGACGATCAAGATGCCCGATATCAACGCCAATGATGTTGAAGCGGGGATGAAGATCGTGGCGGGGACCGCCCGCAGCATGGGAATAACGGTCGAGTAAGTCAAAATTAAAAAGTAATGTTAAATAAAAAATATATAGAAAAAGCGAAGCTGGTTGATCGTGAGAAGTTTTATGCTCCGGCCGAGGCCATCGCTCTCTTGCCGCAGACGAAGAGAGCTAAGTTTGACGAATCGATCGACCTCGCCGTCAAGCTTGGGGTCGATGTGGTGAAGAATCCGTCGGTGCGCGGCACGGTCGCCCTGCCGGCCGGCAGCGGCAAAGCCAAGCGGGTCGCGGTCATCACCAAGCCCGACCGCGTCAAGGAGGCGGAAGCGGCCGGGGCGGTTGCCGCCGGCTCGGTCGACCTGATCGAAAAGATCAAGGGCGGCTTCCTCGGCTTTGATGTCCTGATCGCGTCGCCCGACATGATGCTCGAAGTCGGCAAGCTGGGCAAGATCCTCGGCACGAAAGGCCTGATGCCTAACCCGAAGTCGGGCACCGTCACCCCCGAGATCGGCAAGGCGGTCAAAGAGTTCCAGGGGGGCAAAGTCGAATTCAAGATGGACAAGGGGGGCGTCGTCCACCTCGGCATCGGCAAGGTCTCTTTTAAGCCGGAGGGCCTGCACGATAATTTAAAAGCGGCCCTTTCGGCGCTCAGCCACGCCAAGCCGAGCGGCTTAAAAGGGGCCTATATCAAGTCGATCACCGTCTCAACGACCATGGGGCCCGGCCTCAAGATCGATCCCGGCCAGGCCATGGACGAGGTCCAATAATCATGAGTGAACAGGCGATCGCCGAAAAAAGCAAGGTCGTCGCCGAGCTGAAAGAAAAGATCGCGCGCGCGAGCGTTATGGTCCTGGCCGATTATCTCGGTCTCTCCGTCAAGGAAATGACGGAACTGCGCCGCAAACTGCGGGCGGAGAAGTCGGAGCTCGCGGTCATCAAGAACACGCTGATCGAGCGGGCGGTCGCCGAGTCGGGCCTGCCAGAGTTCAAGGACCATCTCAAGGGGCCGACCGTCGTCATGCTCGGCTACGCAGACGCCGTCTCGCCCTTAAAGGCGCTGGTCAAGTTCATCAAAGAGACCGAGAAAGGCGGGCTCCGCATCGGCGTGGTCGACAAGCAAGTGTTCAGCCGGGACGACCTGGCGGCGATCTCAAAACTGCCGCCGCGCGAAGTCCTGCTCGGCAAGGTGGTCGGCGGCCTCAAGTCGCCGCTCTACGGCCTGGCCAATGTTCTGAACGGACCGCTGCGCAAGCTGGTCTATGCTTTGAATGCAATAAAAGATAAGAAAGGATAATTATTTCGAAACCACACATTGAAGTGTGTGGAATATTCCCCAGACTTTAGTCTGGGGTTTCGAAACCACACACTGAAGTGTGTGGAATATTCCCCAGACTTTAGTCTGGGGTTTCGAATCAAAAAGAAATGAGAAAAGGAGGCGAAATAGCGATGGCAAAAGTCGAAGAATTAATCAGCGCGGTTGAAGGGATGACGGTCCTGGAACTGGCCGATCTGGTCAAACAGCTGGAAGAAAAGTTCGGCGTCACGGCGGCGGCCCCCATGATGATGGCGGCTGGCGGCGGCGCGGCGGGCGCCGGTGCGGCCGAAGCGCCCAGGGATGAATTTGACGTTATGCTGACGGCGGCGGGCGACAAAAAGATCCAGGTGCTCAAGGTACTGCGCGAGATCACCGGCCTGGGCTTAAAAGAAGCCAAGGACCTGGTCGATAACGCGCCCAAGAAAGTCAAAGAAAAGGTCAAGAAAGAAGAAGCCGAAGAGATCAAGAAGAAGCTGGAAGCTGAAGGGGCCAAAGTCGAGATCAAATAAGGGGATTAAATGGCAGGCAGAGAAAAATTATTTCACGCTAAGCTGAAGAAAGTTATCGAGCCGCCGGATCTTATCGAGTTGCAGCGGGATTCTTTTAAGCTGTTCCTCGAAGAAGGCCTGCCGGAGGAACTGCGGCTGATCTCCCCAATCAAGGGGTACCAGGGCAAGCTCGAGCTTTCTTTTACCGGCAAGGCGATCTTCGGCAAGCCCAAGTACCAGGCGGAAGAGTGCCTGATCAGGGAAACGACCTATGCCGCGCCGATCAAGGCCGAGACGCGGCTTTTCGCCAAGGAGTCGAAAGAGGTCAAATCACAGGAGGTCTTCATCGGCGACCTGCCGCTGATGACCGAGCGCGGCACTTTCATTATTAACGGGGCGGAGCGGGTCATCGTTTCCCAGCTGGTCAGGTCACCGGGCGTCTACTACCGCGAGTCAAAGCGGCTCGAGCGGACCGGCCGGATGATCTATTACGCCACGGTCATTCCCGACCGCGGCGCCTGGCTCGAGATCGAGACCGACGCCGCTAACGCTGTTTTTGCCCGGATCAATCGGACGCGCAAGATCCCGATCACCATGTTCCTCTCTTCGATCGGCGCCGCTGAAAAAGAGATCCTCGAGGCCCTGCCCGAGGGCGAATTCCGCCGCCGCTCGCTCAAAGAATGCCCGATCATGCCGAAGGACGAAGCGCTGATCGAGGTTTACAAGCGCCTGCGGCCGGGCGATCCGGTCACCCAGGAAGGGGCGCAGGTCTATTTAAATAACCTCTTTTTTAACGCGCGCCGCTACGACCTGGGCCGCGTCGGCCGCTACAAAATGAACCGCAAGTTAGGCATCAAGGTGGAAGAAGACAAGCACGTCCTGACCAAGGCCGATATCCTGGCCATGGTCAAGTATCTCGTCATGATCAATACCGGCGAAGGGATGTCCGACGATATTGATCATCTCGGCAACCGGCGCATCAGGGCCGTGGGCGAGCTCCTCGCCCGCCAGATCCGCGTGGGGCTGACCCGCGTCGAAAAGCTGGTCAAGGAGCAGATGATGGTGCGCGGCAACGAGCCGGTCACCCCGGGCCAGCTCATCAACATCCGGCCGCTGCAGGCGGTCGTCAAGGAATTCTTCGGCTCGAGCCAGCTCTCGCAGTTCATGGACCAGACCAACCCGTTAGCCGAGATCACCCACAAGCGCCGCCTCTCGGCGCTCGGTCCCGGCGGCTTGAGCCGCGAGCGGGCCGGCTTCGAAGTCCGCGACATCCATCCTTCGCACTACGGCCGCATCTGCCCGATCGAGACCCCCGAAGGCCCGAACGCCGGCCTCATCTCGTCGCTGTCGACCTACGCGCGGGTCAACAAGTTCGGTTTTATCGAGACGCCTTACCGCCGGGTGGAAAAAGGGCGCGTCCTCACTAAGATCGAATACCTGACCGCCGACATCGAGGACCTGCACAAAATTGCCCCCTGCGACATCAAGCTTAAAGACGGCAAGATCATCGAAGAGCAGGTGCCGGTGCGCTTTAAGCGCGAGTTCGTTTTCGCGCCGCCCGCCGAAGTCGACTACATCGGCGTGGTCCCCGAGCAGATCATCGGCCTCACCTCGGCCCTCATCCCGTTCATCGAGCATGACGACGCCAACCGGGCGCTTATGGGCGCCAATATGCAAAGACAGGCCGTGCCGCTGCTTTCGCCGGACACGCCGATCGTCGGCACCGGCTGGGAGAGACGGGTGGCGGTCGATTCGCGCACGCTGGCCGTGGCCAAACACGCCGGCAAGGTCGCCAAAGTCGACGCCTCCGAAATTGTTATTCAGAGATCAAATGTCAAAGATGTTTACAAGCTGATCAATTACGGCCGCAGCAACCAGGACACCATCGTCCATCAGCGGCCGCGCGTCGAAGTGGGAGACAAAGTGGAAGAGGGGGATGTCCTGGCCGACAGCTCGGCCACCCGCGACGGCGAGCTCGCGCTCGGCAAAAACGTGCTCGTCGCCATGATGCCGATGGAAGGTTTCAATTACGAAGACGCCATCATCCTCTCCGAGCGGCTGGTCAAAAAAGACATGTTCACCACCGTCCACATCCAGCGCCTGGAGGTCGAGGTCCGCGCCACCAAGCTCGGCATGGAAGAGATCACCCGCGAAATACCCAACGTCGGCGAAGAAGCGCTGGCCAATCTCGATGACCGCGGCGTCATCGTGGCCGGCTCCGAGATCGAGGCCGGCGACGTCCTGGTCGGCAAGGTTACGCCCAAGGGCGAGACGGAACTGCCGGCCGAAGAAAAACTCCTGCGCGCCATCTTCGGCGACAAGGCCCGCGACATGCGCGACACCTCCCTGCGCGTGCCGCCGGGCGAAGGCGGCAAGGTCATCGCCGTGCGCTCTTTTTCGCGGGAAAAAGGCGACGAGCTGCCGCCGGGCGTCCACGAGCTGATCCGCGTCTATATCGCGCAGCTGCGCAAGATCTCCATCGGCGACAAGATCGCCGGCCGCCACGGCAACAAAGGGGTCGTGGCGCGGATCATGCCCGAAGAGGACATGCCCTATCTCCCCGACGGCACCCCGGTCGACGTCATTCTCAATCCGTTAGGCGTCCCCTCCCGCATGAATATCGGCCAGATCTATGAACTGCTCCTTGGCCAGGCGGGGCACCTCCTCAATAAGAAATATGAACTGCCGCTCTTTGACGAAGCGTTCGAGGAAGACGCTTCGATCAAGCTGGTCGAGAGCGAACTTAAAGCGGCGATCGAAAAGACAAAGATCGACTGGCTCGACAAAACCGGCAAGGTCGATCTTTTGGACGGCCGGACGGGGCGTCCCTTCGGCCGCAAGGTGGCCGTCGGCTACATGTATCTGATGAAACTGATCCATCTCGTCGACGACAAGATGCACGCCCGCTCGACCGGCCCGTACTCGCTCATCACCCAACAGCCGTTGGGCGGCAAGGCCCAGTTCGGCGGCCAGCGCTTCGGCGAGATGGAGGTCTGGGCGCTCGAGGCCTACGGCGCGGCGCACATGCTGCAGGAGCTTTTGACCGTCAAGTCAGACGACGTCATCGGCCGCTCCCGCGTCTACGAATCGATCCTCAAGGGGAAGATAATGGGCAAGCCCGGCATCCCCGAGTCGTTCAAGGTGCTGGTCAAGGAACTGCGCGGGCTGGCGCTTGACCTGCGCACCCTGACCAGCTCCGGCAAGGAAGTCAACATTGACGAAGATGTCAGGGTCGGCCGCGAGGCGGCCCCCCAGATATTCGGCCGCCGCACAGGAGGCGAAAAATTTGGCGCTTAAGAAAATCGAAGATAAAGAATTCAGCTTCATCAAGATCGGCCTGGCTTCGCCCGAGCAGATCCTCGGCTGGTCGCACGGCGAGGTCGAGAAGCCCGAGACGATCAACTACCGGACCTTTAAGCCGGAGCGGCGCGGCCTCTTTGATGAGAAGATCTTCGGCCCGGTCAAGGACTGGGAGTGCCACTGCGGCAAATACCGCCGCGTGCGCTATCGCGGCATTGTCTGCGAGCGCTGCGGCGTCGAGGTCACCACTTCGCGCGTCAGACGCGAGCGTATGGGCCATATCAAACTCGTTGAGCCGGTCGCCCATATCTGGTTCCTGCGCGGGGTCCCCAGCTATATCAGCATACTGCTCGATGTCTCCGGCCGCGCCCTCGAAGAGGTCATCTACTACGATGCCTACATCGTGACGGAAGTGGCCGAAGGGGTCAAGCGCCTCGCTGTCGGCGATATCCTGCGCGAGGCCGATTACCAGGAAGCGGTCGAAAAGCACGGCGGCAAGTTCAAGGCCGAGACCGGGGCCCGCGCCGTCAAGGAGCTCCTCGGGCAGATCGAGCTCGGCGCCCTGGTCGCCAAACTGCGCCGTGATCTCAAACCGGCGGTCGGCCAGAAGCGAATGAAGATCATCAAGCGCCTGCGCGTGGCTGAGAGTTTTCATAAATCTAACAACCGCCCGGAATGGATGATCATGGATGTCGTCCCCGTCATCCCGCCGGACCTGCGGCCGATGGTCCAGCTCGAAGGCGGCCGCTTCGCGACCTCCGACCTCAACGATCTCTACCGGCGCGTCCTCAACCGCAACAACCGCCTCAAGAAGATGATCAACATGGGGGCGCCCGAGATGATCATCCGCAACGAAAAGCGGATGCTCCAGGAGTCGGTCGATGTCCTGATCGACAACGGCCGCCGCAAGCGCGCCGTGACCGGCAGCTCCGGCCGCCCGCTCAAGTCGCTGACCGACGGCATCGAGGGCAAGCAGGGCCGCTTCCGCCAGAACCTGTTAGGCAAGCGGACCGATTATTCCGGCCGCTCCGTCATCGTCGTGGGTCCCTCGCTCAAACTGCATCAGTGCGGCCTGCCCAAGGCGATGGCGCTTGAGCTCTTCAAGCCGTTCGTCATCCGCAAATTGGTCGACCGCGGCTTCGCCCAGAACGTCAAGTCGGCCAAGCGCATGATCGAGCGGCAGGAGGTCATGGTCTGGGACATCCTCGAAGAAGTGATCAAGGGCCACCCGGTGCTCCTCAACCGCGCGCCGACACTGCACCGCCTGGGCATCCAGGCCTTTGAGCCGGTCCTCGTCGAGGGCAAGGCGATCCAGATCCATCCGCTGGTCTGCCCGGCGTTCAACGCCGACTTCGACGGCGACCAGATGGCGGTCCACGTGCCGCTGCTGCCCGAGGCGCAGGTCGAGGCCCGCATCCTCATGCTCTCTTCCAATAATCTTTTGTCGGCGGCCTCGGGCCGGCCGGTCATCACGCCGACGCAGGACATGGTGCTCGGCACCTACTACATGACGATCCTCGACGAGAAAGCGGCGCCGGGCAAGGGGCACGTTTACGCCAACGACTGGGACGCCATGATCGCCAACGATCTTGATGAACTGCATCTGCACGCGCCGATCAAGGTCAGACGCAACGGCGAGCTGGTCGAGACGACCGTCGGCCGCGTTAAATTCAACAGCACGCTCAACCGCGTCCTCAAACACCGCGGCCTCGAGGCCGAATATCCTTTCATGAATACTTTGCTCGGCAAGAAAGAGTTGGAGAAATTAATTTCTGACTGCTACAACCGCTACGGCAACGCCGTCACCGCCGAGATCGCCGACGAGATCAAGCGGCTGGGCTTCAAATACGCCACGCTGGCCGGCGTCTCGATCTCGCTCTCCGACCTGGTCATTCCGGCGCGCAAGAAAGAGATCGTCGAAAAAGCCAACCTGCAGGTGGCGCGACTTGAGCAGCATTTCCGCGACGGCTCGCTCTCGGCCAAAGAAAAATTCATCCGCTCGCTTGATATCTGGAGCGCGGTGACCGAGGAGATCACCGGCGATATGCTCAAGGAGTTCGACCGGCTCAATTCCGTCTACATGATGGCTTTCTCCGGCGCCCGCGGCAACATCCAGCAGGTCAGGCAGTTGAACGGCATTCGCGGCTTGATGGCCGATCCTTTCGGCAACATCATCAATATCCCGATCAAATCGAACTTTAAAGAAGGCCTGACGGTGACCGAATATTTCATCTCTTCCTACGGCGCGCGCAAGGGTCTCGTCGACACCGCTCTGCGCACCGCCGATTCGGGTTATCTCACCCGGCGCTTGGTCGACGTCGCCCAGGACGTCATGGTGACCGAGGTAGATTGCGGCGGCAAGCGCGGGATCGAGCTGGCGACCGTGCGCGAGGGCTACGAAGAGGTTATCCCGCTCGCTCAGCGCCTGCTCTACCGCACGCCGACTAAAAATATCACCGATCTGCTCTCCGGCAAGGTCCTGGCCAAAGCCGGCGAGATGATCGACGCCGAAACCGCCAGGGCGATCGCCGAGGCGGGGGTGGAGCGAGTCGAGGTCCGTTCGGTCCTGACCTGCGAAACAAAGAAGGGACTGTGCCAGAAATGCTACGGCCTGGACCTCTCGACGCTTAACGCCGTTAACGTCGGTGAAGCGGTCGGCATCATCGCCGCGCAGAGCATCGGCGAGCCGGGCACCCAGCTGACCATGCGCACCTTTCATATCGGCGGCGTCGCCCTGCATAAGGGAGCGCGCGTCTCGATCAAGGCCAAGCATACCGGCGCCATCCACTTCGGCGAGGGGATCGAGATCCGCGATCTCGCCGACGAATTCGGCGCCAGGCAGAAGATGATCTCGCGCAGCTCGACCCTCTACATAAAGATAAAAGACAAGAAAGAAGAATATATCCTGCCGCTCGGCGCCGTGCTCAAGGTCAAGGACGGCGACAAGATCGCTTCGGGCGAGACCCTGGCCGAGTTCGATCCGACCTACGAGTATGTGGTCAGCAGTTCGGCCGGCAAGCTCATGTTCATCGGGCTGGAGACGGCTGTCCAGCGGAAGGAAAAAGTCGCCAGGAAAGACGGCGAGATGTTTATCTTCAATCCGAAAGTTGAAAAAGAATACGAAGTTCCCAAAGGGGCCCAGCTTTTCGTCAAGGTCGGCGCCAAGGTCAAGGCCGGCGATGAATTAGCGGCCGGCCTCGTCTGCAAAGCGCCCGGCCTCGTCATCAAGTCGCAAAAAGACGCGGTCGTCGTGGCGCCGGGCGAGAGTTATCTCATCATCGCCGGCTCGCGCCTCTTTGTCGAGGACGGCGGTTCCGTCGAGAGCTACGACATGGTGGCCCGGGTCGAGTCGATCAGGCGCGATCCCAGCAAGACCCGCGACATCATTCAGGGCCTGCCCAGGGTCGAGGAATTATTTGAAGCCCGCCGGCCGAAAGACCCGGCGATCCTCTCCGAGACCGACGGCGTCGTCTCTGTCTCCGAGCGCGAGGGCCTGCGCGTCGTCACCGTGCGCGGCGGGAAAGATGAAACCAAAGAATACTTCGTCCCTTACGAGATCCGCCTGCGCGTGACGACCAACGACCGGGTCCATCACGGCCTGCAGCTGACCGAGGGGACCGTCAACCCGCATGATGTCATGCGCATCTTAGGGGTGCGCGCGGCGCAATCCTTCCTGGTCGATGAGATCCAGAAGATCTACCGGGCGCAGGGGGTGACCATCGCCGACAAGCACATCGAAACGATCGTGCGCCAGATGACGCGCAAGGTGCGCGTGGTCCAGTCGGGCGACACGATCCTTTTGCCGGGCGAGCTGATCGACTTTAAGGCGCTCGAAGACACCAACGAACGGACGAAGGGCGCCAAAGCGGAGGCGACTGAGGTCATGCTCGGCATCACCAAGGCCTCGCTCTCGACCGACAGCTTCATCTCGGCGGCCTCGTTCCAGGAGACGGCGCGCGTCCTGACCGACGCGGCGGTCAAGGGCCGGACCGACGAGATGTACGGCCTCAAGGAGAACGTCATCATCGGCAAACTGATCCCGGCCGGCACCGGTTTTTCCGAGTACCGCTATCTCGAGCTCGTGCCGACCGCGGGGAGCGTGGCCGAGGCCGAAGAAACAGCCGAAAAGGCGGAGGAATAAATGCCAACGATCAGCCAGTTGATCCGCAAGGGCAGAGGCGGCAAGAAGAACAAGATCAAAGCGCCGGCGCTCAAAGGGTCGCCCATGCGCCGCGGCGTCTGCGTCCGCGTCTACACCACGACGCCGAAAAAACCGAATTCGGCCCTGCGCAAGGTCGCCCGGGTGCGCCTGACGAGCGGGATCGAGGTCTCGGCCTACATCCCGGGTGTCGGGCACAACCTGCAGGAGCACTCGGTGGTGCTCGTGCGCGGCGGCCGCGTCAAGGACCTGCCGGGCGTGCGCTACCACATCGTGCGCGGCGCTTTTGACACCGGCGGCGTTGAGAACAGAAGGCAGTCGCGCAGTAAATACGGCGCCAAGCGGCCGAAAGCCGGCGGAGGTAAAGCTTAAAATGCCAAGGCGCGGCAGAGTGCCCAAAAGAAAGATCCAGCCGGACGCGGTCTATAACTCCGTGGCCGCCCAGCGCTTCATCAATAAGATGACGCGCCGCGGCAAGCGCGCCAAGGCCGAGAATATTTTTTATCTGGCCATGGCCGAGATAAAGAAGAAACTGAACAAAGAGCCGATGGAGGTCTTTGAAAAGGCGATCGCCAACGCGGCGCCGCTCCTTGAGGTCAAAGCCCGCCGGGTCGGCGGCGCGACTTACCAGGTGCCGATCGAGGTGACCCGCGAGCGGGGAACGGCCATTGCCATGCAGTGGCTGCGCCAGGGGGCCGTCGTGCGGCCGGGCAAGTCGATGGTCGAGAACCTCTCGGCCGAGTTGATCGACGCGTACAATAATACAGGCGCCGCGATCAAGAATCGCGAAAACCTGCACAAGACAGCGGAGGCGAATAAGGCATTCGCGCATTTTAGATGGTAAGAGAATATCCAATCGAAAAATACCGGAACATGGGCTTTGCCGCGCACATCGACGCGGGCAAGACCACGACGACCGAGCGCGTCCTCTTCTACAGCGGGCGCCTGCACCGCCTCGGCAATGTCGATGAGGGGACGACCGCCATGGACTGGATGGTCCAGGAAAAAGAGCGCGGCATCACCATCACCTCGGCCGCCACGACCACGTTCTGGAAGGGCCACCGGATCAATATCATCGACACGCCGGGCCACGTCGACTTCACCGTCGAGGTCGAGCGCTCGATGCGCGTTTTGGACGGCGTTGTCGTCATTTTCTGCTCGGTCGGCGGCTGCCAGCCGCAGTCGGAGACCGTCTGGCGGCAGGCGACCCGCTACAAAGTGCCGCGCCTGGCCTTTGTCAATAAGATGGACCGGTTAGGGGCCGATTTTTTCCGGGTGGTCGCCCAGATGAAGGAGCGTCTCCAGGTCAACGCCGTCGCCCTTCAGCTCCCCATTGGCGCGGAAGACAAGTTCAACGGCATGGTCGATCTCGTTGAGATGGATGCCGTTATCTACGAAGACGAACTGGGGCTCAAGTTCTCCCGGGCGCCGATCCCCGACGAGCTCAAGGAGCCGGCCAGGGCCTATCACGAAAAATTAGTCGAAGCGGCGGCCGAAGCCGATGACCGGCTGTTAGAAAAATATTTGACGAATCATACATTAACTAAAGCTGAGGTCAAGGCCGGCATCAGGCAGGCGACGATCGACAGCAAAATCGTGCCGGTCTGCTGCGGCTCCTCTTTCAAGAACCGCGGCGTCCAGCCCCTGCTGGACGCCATTATTGATTACCTGCCTTCACCGGCCGACAAGAAGGCGGTGGGCGGGCTCAATCCCAAGACCGGGGTCGAAGAGACGCGCGAGGCCGCTGACGAGCAGCCGTTCGCCTCGCTGGCCTTTAAGATCATGGCCGATTCTTTTGTCGGCCGGCTGACCTTCTTCCGCGTCTATTCCGGCGTGCTGACGACCGGCTCATACATATATAACGCGGTCAAGGGCAAACGGGAGCGGATCGGGCGGCTGCTGCAGATGCATGCCAACAAACGCGAAGAAATTTCCGAGATCCGCGCGGGCGATATCGGCGCGGCGGTCGGCTTAAAAGACACGACGACCGGCGACACTTTGTGCGATGAAAACAAACCTGTGATCTTGGAATCGATCCAGTTCCCCGAGCCGGTCATTTTTGTGGCGATCGAGCCCAAGACGACGGCCGACCAGGAAAAACTCGGCCTGTCGCTCTCCAAACTGGCCGAGGAGGATCCGACTTTCCGGGTCAAGGGCGATCCGGAAACCGGGCAGACGATCATTTCCGGCATGGGGGAGCTCCATCTCGAAATTATCGTCGACCGCCTCCTGCGCGAGTTCAAGGTCGAGGCCAACGTCGGCAAACCGCAGGTCGCTTATAAAGAGACGATCCGCGGCGCCGCCGAGGCCGAGGGCAAGTTCATCCGCCAGACCGGCGGCCGCGGCCAGTACGGCCACGTCTGGCTCAAGATCGAGCCGCTCGAAGCCGGCAAGGGCTTTGAATTCGTCAACAAGATCGTCGGCGGCGCCGTGCCGAAAGAGTTCATTCCGCCGATCGAAGCCGGCATCAAAGAGGCCATGGCGGGCGGCGTGATCGCCGGCTATCCGGTCATCGACGTGCGGGCCACGCTCTTTGACGGCTCCTATCACGATGTCGATTCGTCGGAGATCGCCTTTAAGATCGCGGCCTCCCTGGGTTTTAAGGAAGGCGTGAGAAAGTCCAAGCCGGTCCTGCTTGAACCGGTCATGAAGGTCGAAGTGATCGTGCCCGAGCAGTACATGGGCGACGTCATCGGCAATCTCTCCAGCCGGCGGGGCCATATTGAAGAGATGGAATCGCACGCCGGCATCCAGACGATCCGCGCCAAGGTGCCGCTGGCCTTGATGTTCGGCTATTCGACCGACCTGCGCTCGCTGACCCAGGGGCGCGGCAACTATACGATGGAGTTCAACGAGTACCGCGAAGTGCCCAAGGCGATCGCCGATCAGCTGATCGAGAAAACACAGGGGAAACAATAATATGACAGCCATCAAGCAGAGGCTCAGGATCAGGTTAAAGAGCTACGACCACCGGCTGCTGGACCAGTCGGCCGTCAAGATCGTCGACACGGCCAAGCGGGCGGGGGCGCTGGTCTCGGGGCCGGTGCCGCTGCCGACCGATATCCAGAAATACTGCGTCCTGCGCTCGCCGCACGTCGACAAGAAATCGCGCGAGCACTTTGAGCTGCGCACGCACAAACGCCTGATCGATATCCTCGATCCGCCGCCGCAGACGGTTGACGCGCTCATGCAGCTCGACCTGCCGGCGGGCGTTGATATCGAGATCAAAATGGATTAATGAAATGAATGGATTATTGGGCAAAAAAATCGGCATGACTCAGGTTTTTGACGAACAGGGCAACCTCTTAGGGGTCACCGTCGTCGAAGCGGGGCCGTGCGCCGTGACTCAGGTCAAGACCGAAGAGACGGACGGCTACGCCGCGCTGCAGCTCCGCTTCGGCAAAAAGAAGCGTGAGATCCGCCTGGAGAAAGAAGGCGGCTATCAGAAGGGTCAGGAGCTCAAAGTCGATCTCTTCAAGCCGGGCGACGTCGTCAAGGTCTCGGGGCTCGCGATCGGCAAGGGCTTTGCCGGCAATGTCAAGCGCTTCCACACGCACCGCGGGCCGATGAGCCATGGCTCAAAGTCGCACCGCCTCCCGGGCTCAAGCGGTTCGGGTACGACCCCTGGGCGGGTCTTCAGGGGGCGAAAGATGCCGGGGCGCCTTGGCGGCGGCATGATCACGGCCAAGAGTGTGAAAGTTGTCCAGGTCATCCCGGAAAAGAATCTTATTTTATTGAAAGGCGCGGTGCCCGGCAAAAGCGGCAATCTGGTCGTGATCAGGAAAACATAATGACACAATTAAGCGAAAAGATATTTAATGAAAAGATGAATCAGGCGGTCGTCCACGAGGCCCTGCGCTGGTATCTCGCCTCGCGCCGGCAGGGGACTCATTCGGCGCTGACCCGCGCCGAAGTCTCGGGCGGCGGCAAGAAACCGTGGAAGCAAAAGGGAACGGGCCGCGCCCGGGCCGGCAGCAACCGCTCGCCGCTCTGGCGCAAGGGCGGCGTCATTTTCCCGCCCAAACCGCGCGATTATTCTTATGCCCTGCCGAAGAAAATGCGCAAGCTGGCGCTGCGAATCGTTCTCTCCGAGCTTAACCGCGACGGGAAAGTTCGGCTAATTGAATCGTTCACTCTGCCGGAGGCCAAAGCCCGGGCCGGCGCCAAATTCCTGGCCGATCTCAAAGCCGGCGGGAACGTGATAATTCTCATGGGGGCCGAGAACCCGGCTTTCGAGCGCGGCGTACGCAACCTGGCCGGCGTCACGGTTGTCTTAATTGATGATATCAATGTCTATAATTTAGCCAAAGCCGACTGGCTGCTGCTCGATGCCGTAGCGCTCGGCCAGCTCAAAGAGAGGATGGCCTAATGGATCTCGGACACGTAATAATCGAACAATTAGTCACGGAAAAAGCGATGACCGATCGCGCGCTTGGGCGCTATGTCTTTAAGGTTAATTTAGGGGCGCCGAAGATCTTGATCAAGCAGGCGGTCGAAAAGTTCTTCAAAGTCAAGGTCAAGGACGTCAATACGACCTTTATGCGGCCGAAGCTGAGGACGACGGGCCGCTCGATCGGCCGCACTTCGCGCTGGAAAAAGGCCTATGTGACGCTGCAGCCGGGCCAGAAAATACAGGAGTTGGAAGCATAACATGGGCGTCAAGCAGATGAATCCCCGCAGTCCGGGGACAAGATTCCAGATCAAAGACGATTTTTCGGATCTGACCAAGAGCTTTCCGGAAAAGAAACTGCTGACCAAACAGCATCAAAAGTCGGGGCGCGACTGGCGCGGTTTCGTCTCGATGCGCCACCGCGGCGGCGGCAACCGACAGCACTACCGCGTCATCGATTTCAAGCGCGACAAGGATAATGTCTCGGCGAAAGTCATCGGCATCGAATACGATCCCAACCGCAACAGCCGGATCGCTCTCCTCGAATACGAGGATAAAGAAAAGAGATACATTCTGGCGCCGCTCGGCCTGACGGCCGGGGACACGGTCGCTTCGGGCGCCGAGGTCGAGATCAAGCCGGGCAACGCCCTGCCGCTTTCCGCGATCCCGATCGGCACCACCGTGCACAATGTCGAGCTTGAGCCGGGGCGGGGCGGCAAACTGGCTCGCTCGGCCGGCGCCGGTCTCAGCCTGCTGGCCAAGGAAGCCGGCTACGCAATCGTCAAACTGCCGTCGGGCGAACAGCGGATGATCCATGTCAATTGCCGCGCCACCGTCGGCCAGATCGGCAATCTCGACGCCAAGAACGTCATTATGGGCAAGGCCGGCAAGAAGCGGCATTTAGGCAGAAGGCCGGAAGTCAGAGGTGTGGTTATGAATCCTTGCGACCATCCGCACGGCGGCGGCGAGGGCAAATCGGGGATCGGGCGTGAGCAGCCGGTCACGCCGTGGGGCAAGCCGACGCTCGGCAAAAAAACGCGCCGGCCGCGCCGCCACAGCGACCGCTTCATCCTGACGAGGCGCGCCTAGCGGCGGCCAGGGAGGCAATAATGGGCAGATCGGTAAAAAAAGGTCCGTATGTCGATGAGAAGCTTCTGCGCAAGATCCAGAAGATGGAAATGTCAAAAGAGAAGAAAATAATCAAGACCTGGGCGCGCAGTTCGACCGTCATCCCCGAGATGGTCGGCTACACGTTCGCCGTGCACAACGGCGTCAAGCACATCCCGGTCTTTATCAATGAGAACATGATCGGCCACAAGTTAGGCGAGTTTTCGCACACGCGCCAATTCAGGGGTCATAGCGCGCCGACCGATAAATCAACGACACTGACATGACAATAGTCAAAGCAAAAACAAAATGGACCAAGAGTTCCGACCGCAAATTAAGCCGGGTCATCGAGCTGATCCGCGGCAAGGGCGCCCTTGAGGCGGCGACGATCCTCAAGTTCCTGCCGCAGAAGGGGGCCCGCATCGTTGAGAAGGTCCTGAAGTCGGCGATCGCCAACGCGAGAAACAATTTTAAGTTAGACGAAGCGGGGCTGGTCGTCAAAGAGGCGTATGCCAA
Source organism: candidate division WOR-1 bacterium RIFCSPHIGHO2_01_FULL_53_15 (assembly GCA_001772335.1). GTDB lineage: Bacteria > Margulisbacteria > WOR-1 > O2-12-FULL-45-9 > XYB2-FULL-48-7 > 2-01-FULL-53-15. The sequence continues at coordinate 64,134 of METM01000007.1, read as the reverse complement.
TAAAGGGGTCATCATGAAGCGCTTCCAGCCGCGCGCGCGCGGCCGGGCGTTCCCGATCAAGAAACGGACGAGTCACGTGACAATTTGCTTGGAGGCGAAATAATGGGCCAAAAGATACATCCGAAGGGCTTTCGTCTCGGCGTGATCGAGGGCTGGGAGAGTTTCTGGTACGCCAACGACCAGGAGTTCGGCAAGCTCCTGTTCGAGGACACCGAGATCAGGAAATATCTCAAGAACAGCTTGTACAAAGCCGGCATTGCCCGGATCCTGATCAGCCGCAAGGCCAACCAGATCGAGGTCGATCTCTACACTGCCAAGCCGGGGCTCATCATCGGCAAGGGGGGCAAAGAGGTTGCCGCCATCCGTGAGGACCTGACCAGGAAATTCGGCAAGGCCGTCCAGCTCAACGTGCACGAGGAGACCAATCCGGAGGCCTCCGCCCAGTTAGTGGCCGAGAATGTGGCGGGCCAGCTTGAGCGCCGCATCTCGTTCCGCCGGGCGATGAAGCAGACGGTCTCCCGCGCCCTGCGCTCGGGCGCCAAGGGGATCAAGATCATGTGCGGCGGCCGGCTCGACGGCGCCGAGATCTCGCGCTCCGAGTGGTACCGCATGGGCCGGGTGCCCCTGCACACCCTGCGGGCCAAGATCGATTACGGCTTCGCCGAGGCGATGACCCTCTACGGCAAGATCGGCGTCAAGACCTGGATCTACAAAGGCGACGTCCTGCCGACGAAAAAAAAGTCTCTCGACTCCCTCGATGGAACTCGGGACAAGTTTGCTCGAGACAAGGAGGATGTGACAGGTGGCGCTGGTTCCCAAGAAAACAAAATTTAGGAAGCATCAGCGCGGCCGCCTGCGCGGCCGAGCGGTCGGCGGCGCCACGCTGATGCACGGCGAGTTCGGCCTGCAATCACTTGACTGCGCCTATCTGACGACCAATCAGGTCGAGGCGGCCAGAAAAGCGTTAGCGCACTATTTCAAGCGCAGCGGCAAGATCTGGCTGCGGGTCTTTGCTGACAAGATCTTCACGGCCAAGGCGGCCGAGACCCGCATGGGCGGCGGCAAAGGCGCGCCGGCCAGGTTCGTGGCGCCGGTCAAGCGCGGCCATATTATTTTTGAGGTCGCCGGCGTGACGGCCCAGGAAGCCAAAGAGGCCCTGCGGCTGGCCAGTTTTAAACTGCCGGTGGCGACGAGAGTGGTCAGTAAATCATGAAAACATCAGAACTCCGGGAAATGTCGGCGGCCGAGCTTGAGCGCAAGGCGGGCGAATTGCGGCGCGAACTGCTGACGTTGAGGATCCAGCGGGCCGGCCAGCAGCTGAAAAATCTTTTAAAGATCAGGGAGCTGCGGCGCGAGATCGCGAGAGTACTCACGATCATTAATGAGAAGAAGAAGTCAAAAACTGCGGAGGTAAAGTAAATTGGAACGGGGCAAAACAAAGATCAAAGAAGGGGTCGTGGTCAGCGACAAGATGAAGAAAACCGTGGTGGTCAGGGTCGAGCGGGTTTTTCGCCATCCGGAGTATCAGAAAGTGATGCGGGTCTCGAAAAAATTCAAAGCGCATGACGAGGCAGGCGTTTGCCGGGTCGGCGATCGGGTTGAGATCATGGCCTGCCGTCCGCTGTCAGCCGATAAATGCTGGCGTGTAGTCAGGAGGCTCAAAATTGATTCAAAATCGCAGCCTAGTTAAAGTTGCCGACAACTCCGGCGCCCGCACCCTCATGTGCATCAGGGTGTTAGGCGGGAGCAACCGCAAATATGCCGGCATCGGCGATATGATCGTCGGCGTCGTCAAAGAGGCCCTGCCGAACATGACGGTCAAGGACGGCGAGATCGTTTTTGGCGTCGTGGTCAGGACGCGCAAGCCCCTGCGCCGGCCCGACGGCTCATACGTCGCTTTCGACGACAACGCCGTCGTCGTGGTGGCCAAGGACAAGAACCCGCGCGGCACGCGCGTTTTTGGCCCCGTCGCCCGTGAGTTGCGCGAGAAGGAATACATGAAAATAATTTCGCTGGCTCCGGAGGTTGTCTAATGGGCTTAAGGAAAGGCGACACCGTCCTGGTTCTCTCGGGCAAGAACAAGGGTAAAAAAGCCAAGATCATCGCGGTCTCACAGAAGAGCGGCAAGATCACGGTTGAAGGGGTTAACGTGGTGAAAAAGCACCAGCGCCCGACGAGGAATTTTCAGGGGGGCATCATCGAGAAGCCCCTGCCGATCTTTGCTTCGAAGGTCATGCTGGTCTGCCCGCGCTGCGGCGAGCCGACCCGGATCGGGACCAAAGTGTCGGGCGACAAGCGCGTGCGCGTCTGCGGCCAGTGCGAAGAAATAATGGATAAGGCGTAAAACATGACCCAGTTAAAAGAAAAATTCGATAAAGAGATCGTGCCCAAGCTTATAAAGAGCCGCGGCTACAAGAACAGGCTGCAGGCGCCGCGCCTGGTTAAGATGGTGCTCAACCGCGGGGTGGGCGAGGCCAGGGAGAACGAGAAGGCGATCGATGTCTCGGCCGCCGAGCTCGCCGCCATCGCCGGCCAGAAGCCGCTCGTCACGAAAAGCAAAAAAGCGATCTCGGCTTTCAAATTGAAAGGGAACATCCCGATCGGCCTCAAGGTCACCCTGCGGGGCGACCGGATGTACGAATTTCTCAACAAGTTCATCAACATTTGTCTCCCCAGGATCAGGGATTTTAAAGGCGTCAGCTTGAAGTCGTTCGACGGCCGCGGCAATTACACCCTGGGCATCCGCGAACAGCTGATCTTTCCCGAAGTCGACTACGAAAAAGTCGACAGAGCCAGAGGGATGGACATCACTTTCGTGACGTCGGCCGAAACAAACGACGAAGCGCGCGAGCTGCTCGAGCTTTTGGGCCTGCCTTTTAGAACCGGAGTATAGGAGTAAAGTAAATGGCAAAAACAAGCTGGTGGAATAGGTTAAAACGCGAGCCGAAATTTTCGACGCGCCGGAAATCGCGCTGCGCCATCTGCGGACGGGCGCGCAGTTATCTGCGCAAGTTCGGCGTCTGCCGCATCTGCTTCAGGAACCTGGCGCACAAGGGGCAGATCCCCGGCGTGACCAAGTCGAGCTGGTAAATAGAGGAGATAATAGTATGGATTCAATCGCGGATATGCTGATCAGGATCAAGAACGCCCTCAGGGTGAGGAAAGATGGCGTTGACATGCCGCACTCAAAGATGAAGGAAGAGATCGCCCGGCTGATGTTCTCGGAAGGATACATCGGCAAGTACGACACTTTTTCGCGCCTGAACAAAAAGCATTTGCGCATCGCGCTCAAATATGCCGGGAAGAAGCAGGTCATTGAAGGGCTGAAGCGCGTCTCGACCCCCGGCCGGCGGGTTTATGTGGGCGCCGCGGCGGTGCCCAGGATCCGCTCCGGTTTCGGCACGGCGATCATCTCGACTTCCAAAGGGCTGATGACGGACGGCCAGGCGCGCGAGAAAAAGCTCGGCGGCGAAGTCATCTGTTACGTTTGGTAAAAGGGTTGCATTATGGCAAGAATAGGTAAAAGAGCTTTAGAGATACCCAAGGGCGTTGACGTCAAAGTCACCGACGGCGTCGTCAATGTTAAGGGGCCTAAGGGCGCGCTGACCCAGGCCTATGACAAGCGGGTTGAGATCAAAGTCGAGGGGGGCAAGGTTTTGACCCTCTACTCGGGGAGCGACCGGTCGGGGCTGGCGCTCCAGGGCCTCTACAACAGTTTGATCAAGAACATGCTCGCCGGCGTCACGGCCGGCTTCGAGAAAGATCTTGAGATGGTCGGCGTCGGCTACCGCGCGCAGATGCAGGGAAAAAAATTGCAGCTGCAAGCGGGCTATTCGCATCTCGTCGATTTTGACCCGCCGGCCGGCATTGAGTTCGTCGTGACCGCCAATACCAAGATCAAGATCAAGGGCTTTGACCGGCAGGTGGTCGGACAGGTTGCGGCCGACATCCGCGCCGCGCGCGAAGTCGAGCCGTACAAAGGTAAGGGCATTAAATACGCGGGCGAAGTTGTCCGGCGCAAGGCCGGTAAAGCCGCCAAAGCGACGACCGCGGGAGGGGCGTAATAGGCATGAGGAATAGGAAGAGGATATTGGGAACCGCCGCCAGGCCGCGCCTGAGCGTCTTTCGCGGTTTGAAAAATATTTCGGCCCAGCTGATCGATGACTCGGCCGGCCGCACGCTGGCGGCCGCCGCGACCGCCGAAAAAGGGCTGGTCAAAGCAGGCGGCAACATCGCCGCCGCCAAAGTCATCGGCCAGCTGATCGCCGAGCGGGCGCGGGCCAAGGGGATCAAAAAGATAGTGTTCGACCGCGGACAGTCGCTTTATCACGGCCGGGTCAAAGCCCTGGCCGAGGCGGCGCGTGAAGGGGGATTGGAATTCTAATGGCAAGAGAGATGCGGCGTGATTTCAATCGGGACAGCGAGTTCAAGGAAAAGGTCGTCAATATCGCCCGCGTGACCAAAGTGGTCAAGGGCGGCAAAAAGATGGGCTTCCGCGCCGTCGTCGTCGTCGGCGACATGAAGACCCGGGTGGGGTTGGGCGTCGGCAAGGCGGCCGAGGTTTCCGCCGCCATCCGCAAGGGGGTCGAAGCCGGCAAGAAGAACATGATCACCGTGTCGCTCTACTCGGGGACGATTCCGCATGACGTGCTCGGCAAATTTTCGGCCAGCTCCGTCATCCTGCGGCCCGCCCCGCGCGGCACCGGCGTTATCGCCGGCGGCGCCGTGCGCACGGTGCTCGAGCTGGCCGGCCTGAAAAATATCGTGGCCAAGTCGCTCGGCTCGGCCAACCCGATCAACGTGGCGCGCGCCTCGCTCAACGCTCTGGGCGCGCTGAAAAATATCGAGACCGTTACCGCCGAGCGCGGCCGGGAGCCGAAAGTCAGTTATGTTGAAACTTAACGAATTAAAACCGGCGCGGGGATCGCGCTTCAAGAAAAAACGCGTCGGACGCGGCACCAGCTCCGGTCTCGGCAAGACCGGTGGCCGCGGCCACAAGGGCCAGGCCAGCCGTTCCGGCGGCACCAAGGGGGCGCGCTTTGAAGGCGGCCAGACGCCGCTCTACCGGCGCCTGCCCAAGCGCGGCTTCAAAAATTATCCGTTCCGGGTCCGCTATTCGATCTTTAATCTCAACCAGCTTGACCGGATCGAGGCGGCCGTCAAGAGCGGCGCCGGTTTGATTAAAGTCCTGGGCGGCGGCGAGGTTAAGGGGACGCCCACGGTCTCCGCCCACAAGTTCAGCCAGTCGGCCAAGAAGAAGATCGAGGTGGCCGGCGGCAAGGCGGTTATTTTAAATGCTTAACGTGCTCTCCGGGTTCTTGAATATCGCCGACCTGCGCAAAAAGATACTTTTTACGCTGGTGATGATCATTCTCTTCCGGGTCGGCGCCCACATTCCCGTGGCCGGCATCAATGCGGCCAAACTGCAGGCGCTCTTTGGCAGCGGCAATATTTTGAACTTTCTCGATCTCTTTACCGGCGGCGCTTTGATGCGCTTCTCGATCTTTGCCATGGGAATAGTTCCCTACATTAACGCCTCGATCATCATGCAGTTATTACAGGTGGTCGTGCCCCAGCTCGAGGAACTGGCCAAAGAGGGCGACGCCGGGCGCAAGCGGATCGCCTCTTACACGCGCTATCTCTCCGTGGCGCTGGCCGCCTTCCAGTCCTTCGGCATGTCTTTCTGGCTGCGCGGCGTGATGCTCGAGAATTATAATTTTCTTTTCTTTCTGATCGGCACGGTCGTGGCCCTGACCGCCGGCAGCACGCTCGTCATGTGGTTTGCCGAGCTGATCACCGACCGGGGGATCGGCAACGGCGCCTCGCTCCTGATCTTTGCCGGCATCGTTTCGCGCATCCCCGACTATATCGGCCAGACCGCCACGCTGGTGCGCGGCGGCGCTTCCCTCATCGGCGTCATCATTCTGACCGCGGCTTTCATCGCGATGATCGTCGCCATCGTTATTGTGCAGGAAGGCCAGCGGCGCGTCCAGGTGCAGTACGCCAAACGGATCGTCGGCCGCAAGATGTATGGCGGACAGTCGACCTATATACCGCTCCGAATCAACCAGGGCGGCGTCATCCCGATCATCTTTGCCTCGTCGGTACTCCTTTTCCCGGCGACGATCGCCCAGTTCATCCCCAACCCGTTCGTCCAGAAGATCGTTGGGATGCTGTCGCCTTCGGGCTCGCTCTACCTGATATTTTATTTCGCGCTGATCTTTTTCTTTACATATTTTTATACCGCGATCACTTTCAACCCGGTTGAGTTAGCGGAGAACATTAAAAAATACGGCGGCTTTATCACCGGCATCCGGCCCGGCAAACCGACCGCCCAGTATCTTGAATACACCATTACGCGGCTGACGCTCGTCGGCGCGACATTCCTCGCGATCATCGCGGTCGTCCCCTCGATCGTTGAAAGTTTAACGCACATCACGTCGTTCCAGGGCCTGGGCTCGACCTCGCTGCTCATCGTGGTCGGCGTGGCGCTTGACCTGGTGCGCCAGATCGAGACCCATCTGGTCACGCGCCAGTACGAGGGACTCTTGGCATGATCATGATCTTTCTTGGTCCGCCGGGCTCCGGCAAGGGGACACAGGCGAAGAGCCTGGCCGGGCAGCTGGGTGTGCCGCACATTTCGCTGGGCGATCTCCTAAGGGACGAAGTCAAACGAGGGACGGAGATCGGCCAGCAGGCGAAGGCCCACATGGCTGCCGGACACCTGGTGCCGGATGAGCTGACGATCGAGCTGGCCGAGAAAAGGATCAGCCAGTCCGATTGCCAGAAAGGTTTCATCTTTGACGGTTTTCCGCGTTCGGCCGCGCAGGCCGACGCGCTCGATAAGATGTTCGCGGAAAAGAAGTTGACGCTTGACCGGGTCGTTTACTTCAATGTTTCCGAAGAGGAGACGGTCAAGCGCTTGCTGCTGCGGGCGGGGATCGAAGGCCGGGCCGACGACAACGCGGCGGCGATCCGCACGCGCTTTGAGGTCTATGAGCGGTCAACGCGGCCGCTTATCGAGCATTATTCAAAAATGGGCAAACTGCTCGAGATCGACGCGGCGAGATCGATCGAAGCGATCGGCCGCGATCTGGCGGAAATTGGGCGTAATTAAGATCAAAACCGCCGAAGAGGTCGAGCTGATGCGGCAGGCCGGACGACTGGCCGCCGATGTTTTGGCCGAGATCGGCCGGTTCATCAAGATTGGCCAGACGGCGCGGCAAGTCAACGGCTTCGCGGAAAACTTGATCAGGGAAAAGGGCGGTGAGCCGGTCTTTATCGGCTATCGCGGCTATCGCTACGCGACCTGCGTCTCGGTCAATCACGAGGTCGTGCACGGCATCCCGGGCGAGCGGGTCCTGGCGGAGGGCGACATTGTCAGCGTTGACGTCGGCGTCAGGCTGAACGGCTATTGCGGCGATTGCGCCTATACTTTCGCGCTCGGGAAAATTTCGCCAAAAGCCGACAAGCTTTTGCGGACCGGCCGCGAGGCGCTCAAAGCGGCGATCAGGCAGGCGCGGGCCGGCCGGCGCCTGGGCGATGTTTCGCACGCCGTCGAAGCGTTGGCGGAAAAACACGGTTTTTCCGTGGTGCGCGACCTGTACGGCCACGGCATCGGCCGCGACCTGCACGAAGACCCGCTGGTCCCCAATTATGGGAAGCCGGGCGAGGGGGTCGAGCTCAAAGCCGGCATGGCGCTGGCGCTCGAACCGATGCTCAACACCGGCGGCTGGCGGATCAGGACCCTGCCCGACGGCTGGACGGTGGTGACCGAAGACGGCGGCCTTTCGTGCCATTTTGAGCACACGGTGCTGATAACGGAAAAGGACCCGGAGGTACTAACTTGGTCAAAGACAAAGATGTAATTGAGCTTGAGGGGGAAGTGACGGAGGCGCTGCCTTCCGCGCTCTTCCGCGTCAAGCTTGAGACCGGCTCGCTG
>METM01000007.1:18613-56181 GCA_001772335.1 candidate division WOR-1 bacterium RIFCSPHIGHO2_01_FULL_53_15 | reverse complement strand
TGGCCCACGTTTCGGGCAAGATCCGCAAGCATTTTATCAGGATCCTGCCGGGCGATAAGGTCAAAGTCGAGCTTTCGCCTTATGACCTGACCCGCGGGCGGATCACATATCGGATGAAGTAAAAGAGGGTAATATGAAAGTCAGATCATCGGTCAAGAAAATTTGCGACAAGTGCAAGATAGTGCGCCGGCGGGGCCGGGTCTATGTGGTCTGCGAGAATCCGAAGCATAAACAGAGACAAGGCTAGGTCAGGGTATCAGTGGATCAGAATATCAGGAGGAGATAAATGGTACGTTTAGCTGGAGTCGATCTGCCGCCGAACAAGAGGGTTGATGTCGGCCTGACATATATATATGGCGTGGGGGAGGCCGTGAGCAAACAACTGCTGGCCAAAGCCGGCCTCAATCCTGCCAAGAGAGTCAAGGACTTGAATGACAACGACCTGCTGGCCCTGCGCGACGCGCTCAAGGACTTTAAGGTCGAGGGCGACCTGCGCCGCGAGGTCTCGATGAGCATCAAGCGGCTGATCGACACGGGGACGTACCGCGGCACGCGCCACCGCAAGGGTCTGCCGGCGCGCGGCCAGCGCACGCGCACCAACGCCCGCACCCTGCGCGGCAAGAGGAAGACCGTCGGCCTGGGCAAGAAGAAAGAAGAAGAGAAAAAGGAGTAAAACATGGCTGAAGAAGCAAAAGAAATAAAAGAGCAACCGAAAATAATCAAAAAGAAGAAGACGAAGAGGCATATTCCGTCGTCGGGGGTGGCCCACATCCAGGCGACTTTCAACAACACGATCGTCTCGATTACCGACCCGACGGGGGGCATCGTGGCCTGGGCTTCAGCCGGTGGTTCTGGCTTCAGGGGGACAAAAAAGGGGACCCCGTTCGCGGCTTCGGCCGCGGCTGAAAAAGCGGCCGCCAAGGCGCTTGAAGCCGGCGTGCGCGAAGTCAACGTTCTCGTTAAGGGGCCGGGCGCCGGCCGCGAGACCGCCATCAGAGCTCTCCAGGGCGCCGGGCTTGAGATCAGCTCCATCAAGGATGTCACGCCGATCCCGCACAACGGCTGCCGGCCGCCGAAGCGGAGGCGGGTCTAATGGGCAGGCACGTTGAACCGGTTTGCAAGCTCTGCCGCCGCGAAGGCGGCAAGCTCTTCCTCAAGGGCGAAAAATGTTATTCGGAGAAGTGCCCGGTCGCGCGGCGCAGCTACGCCCCCGGCCAGCACGGCAAACTTCCCATCCGGGCCTCGGAATACCAGATCCGCCTGCGCGAAAAGCAGAAGGCCCGGCGCATCTACGGCCTCGGCGAGCGGCAGTTCGCTAAATATTTTGATCAGGCCGCCCGCCGCAAAGGCGATACCGGCGAAAAACTGATGCAGTCGCTCGAGCGCCGGCTCGATAACGTCGTTTACCGGCTCGGCTTTGCCACCTCGCGCCAGGCGGCCCGCCAGATGGTGAGAAACGGCGGCATCGCGGTCAACGCGAGAAAAGTCAACATTCCCGCTTTTGAGGTCAAGGCCGACGACGCGGTCAAAGTCGCGCCGAGAATGGCGGCCCTGGCTAAAGCGTCGCTCGAAAAGTTCCCCGACCGCGTCCTGCCGGCCTGGGTTTCCCTCACTGGCGAAGCGGAGGGCAAGGTTCTTTCTTTGCCCAAGAGAGAAGATATCGATGTCAGTTTAGAAGTTAACCTTATTGTTGAGTATTATTCAAGGTAAATAGGAGGAAAAGGCATGGTAACGATCGGAGAAAAACCCTGGGTCAAGGCGGCGGAACTTTCGGATAAATTCGGGCAGTTTGTGGTGGAACCGCTGCCGAGGGGCTACGGGACGACACTGGGGAATCCTTTGCGCCGAATCCTGCTCTCTTCCCTGCCGGGCGCGGCGGTCACGGCGGTCAAGATCGACGGCGTCTCGCATGAGTTCTCGACCATCCCGGGCGTGACCGAAGATGTTCTGCACATGATACTCAATCTCAAAGAGATCGTCATCCGCTCCCACTCCGACCAGCCCAAGACCGTCACCCTCAAAGCCAAGGGGAAGGGCGTCGTCACGGCCGGCGATATCGAGCACGACGCCGAGATCGAGATCATCAATCCCGGGCAAAAGATCGCGACGCTTGACGGCAACGGCAAGCTGAACATGGAGCTGATCATTGAGCGCGGGCGCGGCTATGTGCCGGCCGAGCGCAACAAGAAGCCGAATCTGCCCGTCGGTTTTATTCCGACCGACTCGATCTTTACTCCCGTCATCAAAGTCAATATCGCGACGGAGGAGACCCGCGTCGGCCAGGAGATCAATTATGACCGGCTCGTCCTCTCGGTCTGGACCAACGGCAGTTTAAAGCCGGATGAAGCGGTCAAAGAAAGCGCCAAGATCTTGGCCCGGCACGTCGATTTCTTCGTCCACCTGGGCGAAAAAGTCGAGACCGCCGGCCTTGAGGCGGAGAGGCGTGAAGAGGCCCCCGCCGCCGTGCTCGACATGAACATCGAAGACCTTGAATTTTCTTCACGCTCGCTCAACTGCCTGAAAAAGGCGGGGGTCAAGACCGTGAGGGACCTGGTCGGCTATTCCGAACCGGAACTCATGAAGTTCAAAAACTTCGGCTCAAAATCCCTGACTGAAGTGCACAGCAAACTGGCCGAATACAAACTTAAGCTCAAAGGAGAGGAATAAATGAGGCATCGGCTGGGGAACCGCAAGCTAAGCCGGGCGACCGACCAGCGGCTGGCGCTCCTGCGCTCTATTGTGCGGTCGCTGTTCATTTACGGCAAGGTCAAGGTCACGCTGACCCGGGCGAAAGAGGCGCGGCGCATGGCGGAGCGGCTGATCACCGCGGCCAAGTCAAATAACCTGATGGGGCGGCGGAAAGTGGAAAGCGTTTTGCATGACCGGGCGATCGTCACGCAGATCTTCAAGACCTTTCCCGAGCGCTTCGAGGGGCGGCCGGGCGGCTACACGCGCATCACGAAACTCGGCGCGCGCCGGGGCGACGCGGCCCCGCTAGCCCTCCTGGAATTGGTTTAGGTGAATTAAGATGAAAAAAAGAAAAACAATTTTCGCGAAAAAAGAGGGGATGTCAAGAAAGTGGTTCCGGGTCAACGCGGCGGGGGCGGTGCTGGGCCGGTTGGCCTCCAAAGTGGCGGTCTATCTGCGCGGCAAGCACAAGCCGATCTTTACCCCGCAGACCGATTGCGGCGACTTTGTTGTCGTCGTCAACGCCGGCAAGATCACGGTCTCCGGTAACAAGGCGAAGGCTAAGACATATTTTTCCCATTCCGGTTTCCCCGGCGGCGACAAGCTGATCAGCTTTGAAAAACTCGTCGCGGCTCAGCCGGAAAAAGTTATCCGGCTGGCGGTTGAGGGGATGCTCCCCCACAATCGGCTGGGGGCGCAGTTGATCTCGAAATTAAAGATCTATCGCGGCGAACCGAAACAATACGCGAAACTAGAAAAACTTGCCGTGCCTGCCGGCAGGCAGGAGGTGAAATAATGGCAGAGTCCCATAAAAAAACGGTCAAGAAAGCGGCGCCGGCCAAAGAAAAAGCGGCCGCGCCGAAGAAAAAAAGAGTTGAAACTCCTCGGGTTGTCGAAAAGCCGCCGGTGGCGGCGCCCGTCAGGGCTAAAAAGCCAAGCGCTCCGATCAGACCCAGCTTTTACGGCACCGGTCGGCGCAAAGAGGCGACCGCCAAAGTCCGGCTGACCGCCGGCTCAGGCAAAATGGCGTTCAACGGCAAATCGCTCAACGAATATTTCTGCGGCCGCAAACTGCTTGAATTTGTCATCAACCGCCCATTTACAGCGACGCAGACCCTCGGCCGCTACGACGTGGCCGCCGAGCTTCTGGGGGGCGGCGTGCCGGCCCAGGCCGACGCCGTTAGAATGGGGATCGCCCGGGCGCTGGTCGTCATGAACCCGGCGCTTAAGCCAACGCTGAAAAAAGAGGGACTGTTGACGCGCGACCCGAGGATGAAAGAGCGGAAGAAGTACGGCTTGAAACGCGCCCGCCGCGCCTTCCAATATACAAAGAGGTAAAGCCATGAAAGTAGAAAGACATTACGAAGATTTTCAAAAACCCAAAAAGATCGAGCAGGGCGGCAGACTGAAGCTTTCCGGCGCTTTTCTCCTTGACCACGAAGAGGAGCTGGTCAATCTGATCAAGCACGAAGGCCGCCTGGCCGAGCAGAAAAACCCCCTGCACAAGGTCAGCAAGATCGAAAAGGTTAACGGCGGCATCGAGGCCGAGGTCACCGACCATAATCTCGCCATGCATATCGGCAAAGCCCTGAGCCACGCCTACAAGGGGGAGCACAAATATAAATTCCGCGAAGGCGAAAAATACGTCGAAGTCGACTGGAGGCGCGACTGACATGGCGAGAAAACTGATCAAATACAACCTCATGATTCCCGGCCCGACGCCGATCCCGACGCGCGTCCTCTCCGCCATGAACCATGACATGATCGGCCACCGCGGTCCGCTCTTTTCGGCGGTCATGAAAGAGGTCATGGCAGACCTGCGCTGGGCCTACGAAACCAAGAACGAGGTCTTTATTTATCCTTCATCCGGCACCGGCGGCATGGAAGTGGCGGTCGTCAACATGCTGTCGCCGGGCGACAGGGTCATGGTTTTGAACATCGGCGCTTTCGGCGGCCGCTTCGTCAAGATCTGCAAGGCCTACGGCCTTGACGTCAATGACGTCAAGTTCGAGCGGGGCAAGGCCGCCGACCCGGCAGTCTTGAAAGCCGAATTGAAAAAAGGGCCGGTCAAAGCGGTCCTGATGCAGCACAATGAAACTTCGACCGGCGTTTTAAATGATGTTAAAGCCCTGGCCAAAGTTGTGCGGGAAAATCAGCCCGAGGCCCTGATCATCGTTGATGCCGTTTCGGGCCTCATGGCCGCGCCGCTCAAGACCGACGAGTGGGATCTCGATGTGGTCGTCTCCGGCTCGCAGAAAGCCTTCATGACGCCGCCGGGGGTTGCCGCCGTCTCCATCTCCGCCCGCGCCTGGCAGGCCAACGCGGCGGCCAAATGCCCCAGGCATTATTGGGACCTGGCGCTCATGAAAGAAGAAGCGCCCAAAGGGCACACCTATACAACTCCGCCCGAATCCTTGATCTTTGGTTTACGGGAAGGTTTGAGGATGCTTAAGGAGGAGGGGCGGGAGAATGTTTTTGCCCGCCACGCCGCCAATCGCGACCTGGTCAGGGCCGCCGCGCGCGGGCTGGGCTTAAAGCTTTTAGCTGACGACGCGCACGCTTCGCCGGCCGTGACGGCGATCTTTCCGCCCGCTGGGGTCGATGGGGAAGAGGTGCGCAAGCTGATGCGCGATGAATTTAGCGTCGAAGTGGCGCCCGGCCAGGCCGAACTAAAGGGCAAGATCTTCCGCATCGGCCATCTCGGCTATGTGGAAGCGCTCGATATCATCGGCGCCTTTGCCGCGCTGGAAGTCCTCTTTAAACGCCTCGGCGCCAAGACCAACTTCGGCGCCGGCGTCAAAGCGGCGATGGAACTGCTTTAGCGCTTGCGTTAGGTAAAAGCATTATGATTCAACGCAAAAACTTGCCCGAACCGTTTAATAAACCAGAAATAGAAGAGCGATTGCAAAAGGTTTGCCAAGAAAATGACATCGCTTTTATCGTGGTCGGTGATTTTGGTATCGTTTTAAGGCGGGGATAACAGTGGATTCGCCAATTTCCGCCAAAAGTCAATTTCAGCCGCCCAAAACGGCGATTCGGCAAAATTCGCGGCTCGCCGCCTGTCAGAAAATATGTCGTTTTAGCGTCGACAAAACTGAAAAAGATTAACTTTCAATTTCTCTGTGTTGTAAATCAAGTGAAATTATTTCCAATACCATTCGATAATCTTCTGGACAGCTGAGAGGTCGAATTAAACAGAGGTCTCTGTGTGTCGAAGGACTTAAATAATTAGGAGGAATGAAAATGAGTATTTCAGGAAGGTTGGCGATGCCGCCTGTCTCCGGACAAGTAGTTGTTGCCCAGTTAAGACGAAACCCAGAGATAAAGAACGATTCGACTGTTACTGTTAATGAGAAGGAGATCGAAGCGGGAGAAATTGAGGAAAATAAGACTGGTGGTGTCGCTGGAGGGGGGGCGGTGTTTGATGTTGCGGTCTGGACTTTGGTCGGTTTAAGGCAGGGTTCTGAAATAACTGAAGACAATGTGGCGGATCTGATCTGGAGAGAGATGAGATCCTATATGAAAGATAGCTTGAGAGGCCTAAAATTCAAGGACAATGAATCCTCCATAAAATATACAGAAAAAGAGATCGACGCGCTCTTGGATATTTTTAAGCAAGCATTTCTGGGGAAGCGTCATTCCGCCATTTCTAAGAATTATAATGGCAGCAGCCATGGATATATTTCAGAATATGCCAGTTTTGATCGCACGTTAGATGAATTATTGCACAATCTCGCGTTTAAAAACGGGATAAGAGTGGTAAGAGACGAGGATCTTGGCCCGTTTGTTCAAAAGGTCAAAGGGCTCCTGCTTAAAAATGTTGGATCTCTCGATCTTTCCCAGCTTCAGAGAGAGATCAGTGAAGAAGGAAAACCAAATGAATAAGATCATGTTGATCCGTTCGAGCCCATTAGCGCCAAGGCCAACTTCGGCGCCGGCCCCGATGCTTCGGTCGGGGTAAACGTCAAAGCGGCGATGGAACTGCTTTAGGCCCAACCGACTAGAATTAAGATTTACCGCTATTTGACATAATTTATGGCGACACCCCACACTAAAGTGTGGGGAATATTTTTGGGCGCTAATCAATAATTCCCCATACTTCAGTATGGGGATCCCCAGTATATACATGGATTGTAATAAGTTTTGTGTTATAATCTCTCAGAGGTGATTCAGGTGAATTTAAAATTAAAGGAAAAATTCTTGACTGACGAAAAGGGTCATAAAGAGGCGGTTGTCCTGGATGTCAGGACATACGAGGAGTTGTTGGAAGACCTCGAAGATCTGGTAATTATTGCAGACCGGAAACAAGAGAAAACTATTCCTTGGGGAGAGGTAAAAAGGAAGCTTAAAAAATAATGGCCTTCTATAAGGTTGAGGTAAAAAAATCGGCTTTAAAAGAGATCGAAAAACTTAATCGCGGCATTGTCGGACAAATTACGAACAAAATTGTGACGGTTTACGCGGCCGGTCACAGGAAAGATGTCTATCGGTAAGCAAGGCCGCGGTTTCTTTCCCAATATTAAACTGACCGTTTCATACGATGGCGCCGACTTTGCCGGCTGGGAGCTTCAGCCGGGCAAGCGAACGATTCGCGGCGAGATAGAAAAAGCCCTTCAGGTCATCTACAAGAAAAAAATAACCGCCCGGGCGGTCTCCCGGACCGACGCCGGTGTCCACGCTTTGGACAACGTTATTTTCTTCAAGCCGCCTTATAAAATTCCCAGAGAAAGCATTGTCAAAGCTTTGAACGCCCTGTTGCCCGAAGATCTCCGTGCGCTTAAGGCGGAGGAGCAGGCTAATGATAAGGTGAAGGGCAAGACCTACGAATACCTCATCTTCAATGGCCCAATTATGCCGCCGCATTTGCGAAAGATCGCCTGGCATGTGAAACCGAAACTGAACCTTTCCGCCATGAAGAAAGCGGCGAGATATCTCGTCGGCAAGCATGATTTTTCTTCATTCTGCGCCGCTGGTGGGGACGACAATGATCATGTCCGGATCATACATTCATTGGTCATTGGAAATTGGTCATTGGTCATTTGGGGGAAGGAGAGGGTGATTCGTATCAGAATGGCCGGCAACGGTTTCCTCTACAAAATGGTCAGGAATATGGTCGGGACGCTGGTCGAGGTGGGATTGGGACGGCGAGAACCGGAGAGCATCAAAAAGCTGATCCTGGCCAAGGACCGCCGGCAGGCCGGCAAAACCGCGCCGGGGCGGGGATTGTGCTTGGTCAGAATTAATTTTTGAGGTATAATTTTCAATATGACTTCTTTAGATGTCCTTCTCAAAGAAATTGACGAAAAAAAGGCGAAGATCGACGCGGCGCGGCCGCTGCCGAAGATTGTGCTGGATAAATTGCATGAATATCTGGATGTAGAGTGGACGTACAATAGTAATGCTATCGAAGGCAATTCAATGACGCTTCAGGAGACAATGCTTATTTTGAAAGAAGGGCTGACGATTTCCGGGAAAAGCATGCGTGAGCATTTAGAAGTGACCAATCATAAGAATGCAATTGATTATTTGGATGAATTATTTGATAAAGTTGAACCGATTACTCAGCGTGATGTTTTGCGCATTCATGGCTTAATTCTTGAGGGGATTAATAACCATTATGCAGGCAAGCTGAGGGATCTGGAAGTGAGGATCAGCGGCTCAAGGCACAAATGTCCAGGGCCGGATGAATTGCCTTCTCTTATGAGTGATTTTTCTCAATGGCTGGCCAATAATCAAGAGCGTAAAACTATGCATCCCGTCAGGTTTGCCGCGCAGGCGCACTTCAAACTGGTCGATATCCATCCTTTCATCGACGGCAACGGCCGCACCTCGCGTTTATTGATGAATTTAATTCTCGTGAAATACGGTTATCCAATAGCGATTTTTGAGTGTGAAACTGAACCGAGAAAAAATTACTACAATGCCCTGGAGAGGGCTCATCAGGGCGAACTCGAGCAATTTGAAATTTTGGTTGCGCAATACGTTACTAAGGCTGCCGATATCTATATAAGCTATATCCCAAAAGAGAGGAGAATATGACATGAAAGTATTAGCCATGGACAAATGCGTCGAAGAGGGTTTGAAATTGATCAGAGAGGCCGGGTTTGAGGTCGATTCTAAGGCCGGTTTATCTGAAGACGATCTTATCAAGATCATTCCGCAATACGACGCCCTCATCGTCCGTTCCGAGACCAGGGTGACGCCCAAGATAATCGAAGCCGGCAAGAACCTCAAGATCATCGGCCGGGCCGGGGTCGGCGTCGATAACATCGACCTGCCGACCGCGACCAAGCACGGCGTCATCGTCGTCAACTCGCCGGAAGGGAACACCGTGGCCGCCGCCGAGCATACCTGGGCGATGCTTCTCTCCATGGCTCGCTCGATCCCGCAGGCGCACGCGAAGTTAAAGTCCGGCGTCTGGGACAAAAAGTCGTTCAAGGGTGTCGAAGTTCTAAACAAGACATTGGGCGTCGTCGGGCTCGGCAAGATCGGCCGCCGGGTCGCTTCCTACGCCCTTGGCATGGGGATGCGGGTCATTGGTTCCGACCCGTTCGTCACGGCCGAATACGCCAGGGGATTGGGCGTTGAGCTCAAAAACTTTGACGAGCTTATCAAGGAAGCCGACTTTATTACCTTCCACATTCCCAAAACAAAAGAAACGGCCGGCCTGATCAACGCCGGGGCGATCGCCAAAATGAAGAAAGGGGTGCGCCTCGTCAATGCCGCTCGCGGCGGCATTATCGATGAGCAGGCGCTTTATGACGCGTTAAAGAGCGGCCAGGTCAGCGCCGCCGCGCTCGATGTTTTCGAAAAAGAGCCGGCCGAGCAAAGCCCGCTCTTCGGGCTCGATAACATCGTGGTCACGCCGCATCTTGGCGCCTCAACGGTCGAGGCGCAGGTCAACGTCGCGGTCGACGTGGCTGAGCAGGTGATCGAGGTCCTGCGAGGCGGCGCGGCCCGCTCGGCGGTCAACATCCCATCGATGAAACCGGAGCTCATCGCTCCCGTCAAGCCTTACATGAGCATCGCCGAAAAGCTCGGCGCCCTGGCGGCGCAGATCGTCAAGGGCGCCATCTCCAGGGTCGAAGTTGAATATTCCGGTGAAATTGCCGAGCTTAACGTCTCGCCCCTGACAACGATCGTGCTCAAGGGACTGCTGACGCCGATCCTTGACGTCAAGGTTAATTTCGTCAACGCGCCGTTCGTGGCCAAGGAGCGGGGGATCGAGATCGTCGAGAGTAAGAGCAAAGAGGCGAGGGATTTTGCCAATCTGATCACGCTCAGGCTCAGGACGGAAAAAGAGACGCGCACGGTGGGCGGCACGGTCTTTGTCGGGGTGGGGGACCGGCTCGTCATGATCGACGGTTTCCGGGTCGACGCGGTGCCCGAGGGCTACATGATCATCTTGCAAAATATCGATAAGCCCGGAATGATCGGCAAGGTCGGCACATTCCTGGGCAAACACAACATTAACATTGCGGCCATGGATGTCGGGCGGGTCAAGATCGGCGAGCGGGCGGTCATGGTCTTGAACGTCGATAATCCGATCCCGGATAAAGTTCTGGCGGACTTCACTTCGATCGAAGGGATCTTCGGCGCGACTCTGGTCAAAGTATGATCTTCTGGCCGCCCTGGCGGAAGCCAAAAGTCGGCCTGGTCCTGGGCGGCGGGGTGGCGCGGGGGATCGCCCATATCGGCGTGATCAAGGCCCTCGCTTCGTATAAAGTGCCGATCGACTATATCGCCGCGACCTCGGCTGGAGCTCTGGTCGGCGCGGTCTATGCCGCCGGCCTGGATATCAATCTGCTGGAAGAGATCGTGCAGAGGATAAAATGGAGCGATTTTTTTCGCTTTACCCTCTTTCGTCCCGGCTTTACCTCGCCGGCCGCGATCGAGGATTTTGTCGTCAAATATATCGGCGACATCGAGTTTAAGGACCTGAAAATACCTTTCGCGGCGGCGGCGACCGACATCAGAACGGGGGAAAGAGTCGTCATCAACAGCGGCAAGGTCGCCAAAGCGGTGGCCTCAAGCGCCACTTTCCCCGGAGTTTTCGCGCCAGGGGTGCTGGAGGGCAAGTATCTGATCGACGGCGGAATCGCTTCGAATGTCCCGGTCGATCTCGCCCGCGAGATGGGCGCCGATTACGTTATCGCCTCGGATGTCATCCCCGAAACGACGATCAATGTCCTGCCCGGGGAGGCGATGCAGGTATTGGGCCGCGCGCTTGACCTGGTCCTTAAGAAGCTCCAGCGCGAGGAGGCCGGGCGGGCCGACACGCTGATCGAACTAAAGATGGAGGCAGAGGATATCTGGCACCTTGATCTCCACAAGGCAAGAAAGCTGATCGCCGCCGGCGAAGTCGCCGCCCACCGGCTGAGCCGCAAGATCAGGCAAGACCTAAGGTTGAAAGTTTAGAGTTGAGCGAGGAGCGGGGGATGCCGAGGAGTTCCGCCGCTCTGGTGCGGTTATCCGCGCAATCGGCGAGCGCTTTTATGATCAGCTCTTTTTCGTAGTTTGCCAGGCGATCGTTCAATTTTCCGACCGCGCCCGTTAATTCGACCGGCGCCGATTCGACTTTGATCGCAGGCGCAAAGGGCAAGTCCTTTTCTGTGACAGTCGGCCCGCTGGCCAAGACCACAACCCGCTCGATCAGGTTTTGCAGTTCCCGCACATTGCCCGGCCAGTCATAGTTCTGCATCGCCTTCAGGGCGCCGCCCGAAAAACTTTTGACGCTCTTGTTCAGCGTCTTGTTGAACTTGCCAAGAAAATATTTGACGAAAAGCCCGATGTCGGCTTTGCGCTCGCGCAGGGGCGCCAGATCGATCGGGATGACATTGAGCCGGTAATAGAGGTCGTGGCGGAATTTACCGTCTTTGATCTCTTTCTGGAAATCGATGTTGGTGGCCGAGACAATGCGCACGTCGACCGGCAGGCCCTTTTCGCCGCCCAGCCGCTCAATGATCCGGTCTTCTAACACGCGCAGGAGTTTGGCCTGCATGGCCGCGGGCATACAGCCGATCTCGTCGAGAAAAAGGGTGCCGCCGTCGGCCAGCTCGAATTTGCCGAGCCGGCGCTCAAGCGCCCCGGTGAAAGAGCCGCGCTCATGGCCAAAGAGTTCTGATTCAAGAAGATTTTCAGGAATAGCCGCGCAGTTGACGGTCACGAACGGCTGCTGGGCGCGCTTGCTCTTCTTGTGGATCGCCCGGGCGACCAGCTCCTTGCCGGTTCCCGATTCCCCGTGGACCAGGACGGTTGAGTCGGCGGGGGCGACGCGGCTGATCGTTTCGAAAAGTTTCTGCATGACCGGTGTTTGGCCGATCAGGTCGCAGTATTCGGTGGCATCTTTGAGCGCGTCCTTGAGATAAAGATTCTCCCTGACCAGTCCCCTTTTTTCGAGCGCTTTTTCGATCACGATCTGCAGTTCTTTGACCTCAAACGGCTTGGTCACATAATCAACCGCGCCCAGCTTCATCGCCTCAACAGCCGGAGCGACATCTTTGGAGGCGGTGACCATGATGATATCGGCTTCGAGTTCCATGGCTTTGATCTTTTTGAGGATTTCGAGCCCGTTCATCTTTGGCATTTTAATATCGAGCAGGACAAGAGGGATCTCTTGTTTCTTGAGAATATCCAGCGCTTCGTGTCCGGAGGCGGCGGTTAGCAGGTCGAATTTTTTGCCCAGAATGCCGCGGTAGGTTTCCAGCATATCAGCTTCGTCATCGACGGCCAGGATCACTTGTTTTTGGCTGTTCATACGATAAATTTTAGCACGCTTTTAGCTTCGGGTCAAAATCTGTGATAGAATTTTATTGATGACCCTAAATATTATTTCTCTCCTCTTTACGGCGCTGGCTTCGTTCGCGCTGGGGATTTTTGTCTTTTCGCGCGGGCGGCAGCGCCTTTCAAATATTTTCCTGGCGCTGCTCGCGGCCAGCATCGGGGTTTGGTGCTTTGGGCAGTTCATGGGGGAGATCGTGCCGGGCAAGGAGGCGGTTATTTTTTGGAGCAGGGTGAATGTCGGGGCGGCGGTCCTGATCCCGCTTTTCTATTTGAGTTTTATCATCTCATTTATCGACCGGCTAGCGGAGGATCGGCCTATTCTGGCGGCGGCTTATTTTACGAACGCCATATTGTTGTTAATGGTCCTGACGCCTTATTTTGTCGCCGATGTCGCGCCGCGGCTCGGTTACCGGTATTATCCGACTCCCGGCCCCGTTTATGCCGTCTTTGCCGTTTTTCTTCTTGTCCAATTCGTCTTCGCCTTTGTCCGGCTGTTCGGGTTTTTAAGGCGAAGCCAGGGCGGGCTCAGGAACCAGGCGAGATATATTTTCTTCTCTTCGGTGGTCGGCCTGGCCGGCGGCGCGACCGCCTTTTTCCCGGTCTTTAATTTAAATCTGCCGGTCATCAGCTACATCGTCCTGCCGTTTTACCTTGCCATACTTGCTTACGCGATCGTCAAGCATCATCTTTTGGATATCGAGCTGGTCTTTCGCGAAGGGCTCATTTATTCGACGCTGACGATCTTCTTTGCCGTATTTTACGCTCTGGCGATACTTATTTCCAACCGCATCTTCACGAACCTGACCAGTTTTAATGAATTAAGCGCGACACTGATCGTTGTCTTCGCTTCGGTCATCGTTTTCCAGCCGCTGCGCGACCGCGTCCAGTCAGCCGTCGACCGTCTGTTCTTTAAGGGGGATTATTTTTATAAAAAGACGATCAATGACCTCTCGGCCGAAAACCTCAAGCTCTACCGGGGGCTCCTCCAGGCCGATAAGCTCTCAGCTTTAGGGACGATCGCCGCCGGCCTGGCCCATGAGATCAAGAACCCTCTTGCCTCGATCAAGGGTTTGACGCAGGTCCTGCCGGAAAATCTCGACGACCCGGATTTCATCAAAAAATATTCGGAGATCGTGCCGCGCCAGCTCGACCGGGTCAACCGGATCGTCGAAGACCTGCTCGACTTCGGCCACCCGGCCGGTCTCATCATGGCCGAGGTCGATCTCGCCAGGGAATTGGAAGGCGTTCTGCGGCTGGTCGAGAACCAGGGCCGCAAATCCGATATTGAGATCGTCAGGAACTTTGCGCCGCTGCCGCCCGTTCAGGGGAGCGCGGAGAAACTCACCCAGGCCTTCATGAACATTATTCTCAACGCGATGCAGGCGATGCCGGACGGCGGAGCCGTAAATGTCAAATGTCAAATGACAAATGACAAATGTTTGATCGAGATAGCGGATTCCGGCGAAGGGATCCCGGCGGAGCGATTGCCAAATATCTTTGATCCGTTCTATACTACCAAAGAGAGCGGGACGGGCATGGGGCTCGCCGTAACGCACCGGATTATCAGGGAACACAACGGCGCGATCGAAGTCGAGAGTGAAGTCGGGAAGGGGACAACTTTTAAAATATGCCTGCCTATAAGACCAGAGCCATCAGCTTAAAGACCAGGCCGTTCGCGGAAGCGGACAAACTGGTCACGCTCTTTACCCGCGAATACGGCAAGATCAGGGTCGTGGCCCGCAGCGCGCGCCGGGTGCCCTCCCGGCTGGGCGGCCGGGTTGAGGCGTTCACCTGCGCCGACCTTCTGATCGTCAAAGGCCGGTCGCTTGATATCATCTCGCAGTGCGAGGTGCTGGAGTCATTCCAGCGCCTGCGCGACGATCCGGCGGCGTTGAAAGTCGGCCTCTACATATTAAAATTAGTCGATGCCGGGACGGCGGAGGGCCAGCATCATCCGGAGCTTTTCGACCTTCTTCTCAAGGCGCTTTTGACCCTCAAGCAGAAAGTCGATCCGGTCAAGCTCGAGCGCCGGTTCGAGCGGGCCTTCCTGCGGTTAGAGGGGATCTATCGCGATGGGATCGAGCCGAAATACGCCTTAAGCGAGCACACGGGAGTTGACCTGAGAAAATGGTGACACAAAAACACGAAATGGAAAAACAAAAACACAAAATTGAACTGCCGACCGGTTTCGGGGCGGTTTTCTCAAATCTTGGCTTCATGCTCCTCTGGCTGGGACAGCTGACCTCGCAACTGGCCGATCGAATTTATGTCTATGTCCTGATGATCATTGTCTATCAGCTGACGCACTCGAACCTCGGCGTCTCCCTGCCGCTTCTGGCCTTCGGCATCCCGTCGGTCCTCGTCGCCCCCTGGGCGGGGATCGTGGCGGACAAACTTGACCGCAAGTGGATCATGGTGGTGACCGACATCAGCCGCGGCCTCCTGATCCTCCTCATCATCCCGCTCATCGCCAAATCGGTGGCGCTCATTTTCCTCGTCAGTTTGCTGATCTACAGCGCGGCGCAGTTCTTCGCGCCGGCGGAGACCTCTTCCATCCCCGAGCTGGTCGACCGCAAAAATCTCATCATTGCCAACTCCCTCTTCATGATCACCTGGATGGCCTCCTCGGTCGTGGGCTTCGGCCTCGGCGCCCCGCTCGTTAATCTCTTAGCGGAGAAGGGGACCCTCGTCGCTTCGGCCGCCTGCTATTTCATTTCGGCGGCTTCGATCCTGCTCCTGCCGCTCAAGCCGCCGACGCCGGTCGCCGTTAATCTCAAAAGCCACGTCCTGGGCGACCTGGGGGTCGGCTTTGAGTTTATCCGCCGTAACCAGGTCGTTCGCTATTCGCTCTACAAGCTGTTCGTCGCCTCAATGGCCATCGCCACGCTCTCGGTCCTGGCCATCTCCTACGCCAACGATATCCTGATGATCGGCGGCCGGAACTTTGGCTACCTGATCATCGCGGTGGGGGTGGGCATGCTGCTCGGCATGTGGTCGCTCGAAAAGATCCGCCACTTTGTCAACAAGGGAACGATCGTTGTCGGCAGTTTCCTCCTCTCCGGCGCGGCGACGCTCCTTCTTTCGCGCACCTACAACATATACGGGGCGCTTTGCCTGATCTTCCTGTTGGGGGTCGGCAACATCTATATCACCTCTTCAATCCAGACCATTCTTCAGCACAAGATCCCGCGCCAGATCCGCGGGCGGGTCTTTGGCGTCCAGAACATGCTGATCAACTCGGCCTTTACCCTGCCGGTTGTCTTCTTTGGCCTGGCGGCCGACCTCTGGGGCATCCTCTTTGCCATCGCGATCTTAGGTTGGCTGCTCCTTCTCACCGGCCTCGCCGGCATCTTCCTGCCGAAGTTCAAGACGGTATGATAATTGATTGTTATTGATAAAATCAATCTTTTGTGGCGGGACGAATTGATTTAATCTCTTTAAAGAAGTAATATATTTGTTATAGGAGACGGACACGATGTCATTCAAATTTATTGATTTATTTGCCGGCATTGGAGGCATGCGCATTCCTTTTGAAGAATTGGGCGGCGAATGCGTATTCACTTCCGATTGGGATAA
Source organism: candidate division WOR-1 bacterium RIFCSPHIGHO2_01_FULL_53_15 (assembly GCA_001772335.1). Taxonomy (GTDB): domain Bacteria; phylum Margulisbacteria; class WOR-1; order O2-12-FULL-45-9; family XYB2-FULL-48-7; genus 2-01-FULL-53-15. Next base: position 40,134 of record METM01000007.1, on the reverse strand, counting down.
GGATGCCCAAAAAATGTATGAGGTGAATTTTGGCGAAAAACCGCATGGAGACATAACAAAAATTCATGAAATCGATATCCCTGATCACGACGTATTGCTCGCCGGGTTCCCTTGCCAGCCGTTTAGCATTATTGGGAGCAGGAAGGGCTTTGAGGATACGCGCGGAACGCTGTTCTTCGATATAGAACGAATCTTAAAAGCTAAACGGCCTAAAGCTTTTCTATTGGAAAACGTAAAGCAATTAAGAGGCCATGACAAGGGACGGACTTTGAATGTTATTCTTAATCATCTTACAGCCCTTGGCTACCATGTCCACTGGAAAGTATTAAACGCTTTAAATTTTGGCTTGCCTCATAAAAGAGAAAGGATATTTATTGTTGGGTTACTTCATAATTATGATTTTACATTTCCACAGGGAACATTAAACAGAAAGCCGCTTTCAGATATATTGGAGAAGAAAGTCGATCATAGTTACTTCGCTGCGAAAGTGATACAAAAAAGAATGAAAGATAACCATAAATCTCGCTATAATCCTGGCATTTGGCATGTTAACAAAGGCGGGAATATTAGCTCGCACCCCTATTCTTGCGCGCTACGAGCCGGCGCCTCGTACAATTATCTATTAGTCAATGGGAAACGCAGATTAACCGAGAGGGAATGCTTGAGATTGCTTGGTTTTCCGGAGTCTTATAAAATCGTCCGCACATATATGCAAATGAGAAAAGTGACTGGAAACGGGGTCGTTGTCCCTGTTGTTCGCGCCATCGCTAAAGAAATTGTTTCTTGTTTAAAAGGAGAAAGGCCGATAAACGAATTATGCAACTCTTTAATGAGCGAGCAGCTGCCTATTTTCATTCCGAAGATCGAGCGCAAAGATTATGAGCTTGTTGTAAGCGGCAGATGAAGCATGGCAACTCTTGAAGAAGCAAAAACCAGATTAGATCAAATTATAGCCAAAGCGAGAATTCATCTTTATAAGCCGATTCAAATCGCCGAGATTCTTTACCATCACAGGAAAGATTCATCTTTCAGTTTAAATCGATTGGAATCGTACCGAACAAAGTCCAAGCAATGGCGAGATGAGATAAGCCAAAAGTTGGTAGGTAGAACGAGCACGTCTTCCGCGCGTTTCCAAGACAATGTATTCGAACAGAACGCCATGACTCCGCAGCTCTTAGCCCAGCTTGGCGCTGCAAATGAAAAAAAACAAAAAGGGATCGTCGAGGCATATATTTACGATTGCATCTCAAAAAGATTCGAAACCGTAAACGATATTATCAAATATATTGCCCATGCGACGACGGATTCTTTTAATTTGTCGGAGTTAATCGACAAATTCATTACGGAGCCCGGCTTAAAAAGAAGCATAGATAAATGTTATGAGATTGTCGCTTACGCCTTATTTGACGTAATTATTTCTCATTTGGGAACAAAGATAACATTAGAAACGGCTCCGTCAAAAAGAGCTCTGCTTCAAGAATTCGAGGATTTCGCAATATTAGTTTTGGGATTATCCCTTGAAATGCCAAAAATAGTCATCCCCGCGCGCATCTTCAGGGCTGGTGTGACAAACGCGGCTGACAGAGGAATTGATATATGGTCAAACTTCGGCCCGGTAATTCAAATCAAGCATGTCGCTTTAGATCAGGAAAACTTTTCCAACATAACCGACCAGGTCGCGGATAACGCAGAAATAATTATTGTCTGTAAAAGCGCGGAAGAACAGGCGATTAAAAACGTTTTGCGACAGACGGGGTTGTCGAGGAAGATCAAAGGGATTGTAAATCAAGACAACCTTGGGGAATGGTATGAAAGATGCATATCAGACAAATACGCTCGCACATTAGGGCAGGAAATATTGAGGGTTCTTAAGTCAGAATTTCTCCAAGAATTTCCTTCCGCAGGGCCGAAACTGTTTTCCTTTCTAAAAGAGCGCGGTTATGACCGGGTTAGATTAAACGATTTCTGGTCTGTCGATTAGCTATCTCATGGCTGACACATTCAGCAAAAGAAAAAGATCTAGAATAATGAGAGCCGTGCTCTCTAAAGGCAACAGATCGACTGAAAATATTTTTCGGTCGGCGTTAAAGCGTTTCCACATTAAATATTGGCGGACTCATCCAAAAGCAATATTCAGCCCTGATTTTATTTTTCCTCGCAAAAAACTCGCTATATACTTAGATGGCTGTTTTTGGCATGGCTGCAAGCGTCATTTGCGACTGCCTAGAACCAATGTCTCTTATTGGGAAAATAAAATATTTGCTAATGTAAAAAGAGATAGAACAAATAGACGATTATTGAAAGGGCTTGGTTGGAGAGTTATCAGAATATGGGAGCATTCGCTTAAAAATGCCGATAGTGTTCAAAAACAAATGAAACGGCTCAAGAGGCATCTATAATTTATGGCGCTTAAAATCTGCAATTATTTCGTCACTCTGCGCTCAAACGATCTTTGCGAGTTTTCTTCATTTTGGCAAAACGAAGAATATCAAAAGACCGAGGAGAAGCCATATGATCTAGCGCAATTAAAGAGAGCCGGCGCAAGGAATCTGAATATCATGGGCGGCGAGCCGCTCCTGCGCGAAGACCTGCCCGAGATATTGAAGCGGGCGAAAGCGCTCGGGCTGGAGACGACGCTGACGACCAATGGGATACTCTACAAGGAGAAAGGGAGTTTGTTGGTTGGTTTGTTGGATTGGTTGTTTTTTTCGCTCGACTACCCGTTCGCCGCAGAACATGACCGTAGTCGCGGGGTCGAGTGCTTTACCGAAGTCTTGGCAAGCATTAAGCTGGCCAAAAAGCAGGGGGAGCGGCCGATCATTCACTTCACGATCACGCGCGACAGCGTCCGCTTCCTGCCGGAGATGGTCGAGCTGGCGGGAAAATTAGGCGCGCGCGTTTATTTGAGCCCTGTCTATGATTTTTTTGGCACGCAGGGGTTTGAGAGCGCCACCATCGACCACATCAAATATTTTACGCGGCAAAAGTTTGTCCTGGCCAGCCTGGCGGCGCTCGAGTTCGTCCGGGCGGGGGGCAACCGCACGCTCTATCCGCGCTGCCGGGCGAAGCAGACGACCATCACCGTCATGCCCGACGGCAGCCGCGTTTCCCCGTGCTTCTTCAACCGGAGCGGCCGGCAGGGAAGCGAGGCGGCCTGTTCTTCTTGCATGCGCTGGCCGTATATGCTACCATCTTTTTCGCTCGGCTTGGACAAGTATTTCTGGTTGAACCTGTATTCGGAGATTTCAGGGAGGAGGAAAACTTTATGAAGATCGTGATGCTGTCCCCGTATTTCTATCCCCATACCGGAGGGACAGAAAAGTACGTCCGCGACCTCTCGGCCGCGCTGATCCAGCAGGGCCATGAGGTGACGGTCATTTCGAACAACCTGCCGAAGGCGAAGAACGCCCCGGCCCATGAGACCCTGCCCGAGGGGATTAAGGTTATCCGCCTCGACGCGATCGACATGTTCTCGTACCTGCCGGTCAGTACCCAGTTCAACCTCGGTATGCTCGAGGGCTTTGATATAATCCATGTTCACGTGCCGGCCTTCAGCTTCCTGCGCTCGGTCGCCGGCAGGATCAAACAGCCGCTCGTCGTCACCTACCACTGCGACGTGACGATCTCCGAAAAATATTTCGGCGTGCCGGTCCCCAAATGGGCCGTGCCGGTCTTTGAAGAGAGCTCAAATGTCTACGCCCGGTCGCTCCTGCCCAAGGCCGACGTCATCTACAACACGACGGAAACCTACGCCGAAACCTCGCCCGTCATGAAGCACATCCCGCACCGCGTCATCCCGATCGGCATCTTCTACGACAAGATCGATGATGTCCAGAAGAAGATCAACATGACGCCGGACAAGAAGAACTCCAAACAGATCCTCTTCCTCGGGCGCCTGGCCGGCAACAAGGGCTGCGATTATCTGGTCAGGGCGATGCCGCGCGTGCTCGAGAAATTCCCGGATACAAAGCTGATCATCTGCGGCGACGGGGAAGAAAAGGCGCACATCCTTGACCTGATCACGCAGTTCGGCATCGGCCCTTCGATCACTTTCCTCGGCACGGCGACGTTCGAGAAGTTAGTCGAGCTTTACTACACCTCGATCGCCTATATCTTCCCGTCGATCAACCGGTTAGAGGCCTTCGGCATCGTCCAGCTCGAGGCGATGGCCAACTACACGGCGGTCGTGGCCTCTGATATCCCGGGGCCCAACGCCGTCATGGAGGCGGGCAAGTCCGGCCTTCTCGTCCCCAAGCAGGATCCCGAGGCGCTGGCCAACGCGATCATTTCCGTCCTGGCCGATCCGGAAAAAGCCAAAGCCATGGGCCGCCGCGGCCGTGAGCTGGTCGAAACAAAATACAGCTGGAAGACGATCGTCAAGCAGGTCGAAGCCGTTTATCAGGAAGTTCTCGCTAAAAAGAAGTGAAGATTCTGGTCACCGGCGGCGCCGGGTTTATCGCCTCCAACATCGTTGACGCCTATGTCGCGGCCGGCCATGAGGTCGCCGTTGTCGACAACCTGACGACCGGCAAAAAAGAGAACCTTAACCCCAAGGCCGAATTTTTCCCCCTCGATATCAGGGATCCCCGTTTGGCCGACGCGATCAACGACTTCGCTCCCGACATCATCAACCATCTTGCCGCGCAGATCGATGTGAGAAAGTCGGTCAGCGAGCCGATCTTTAACGCCGAGGTCAATGAGTTAGGGACGCTCAATCTGCTCAATGCCACCGTCCAGTCAAAGGTCGGCAAAATAATTTTCGCCTCGACCGGTGGCGCGCTCTACGGCGAGGTGGCGGGCAAGAGCGGCGCGGCCGAAGATCATCCGATGGAGCCGATCTCGCCCTATGCCATCACCAAGCGCTCCGTCGAGCTTTATCTCTACGCCTACTGGAAGTTGTACGGCTTAAAGTTCACCGTCCTGCGCTACGGCAATGTTTTCGGTCCGCGGCAGGACCCGTTAGGCGAAGCGGGCGTGATCGCCATCTTCTGCGGCAAGATGCAAAATGGCGAAGCGCCGACGATCTACGGGGATGGCAAGCAGCTGCGCGACTATATATATGTAGGCGATGTCGCGGCGATCAATCTTCTGGCGCTCGAAAAAGGCGAAAACGAGTTCTTTAATGTCGGCACCGGCGTCGGTACCTCCGTCAATGAACTCTTCGCCGTCTTAAAAGAGCTGATGGGGTTCAAAAAGGACGCGGTCTACGCGCCGCCGCGGGCGGGGGAGCTTTTCCGCAGCGTGCTTGACTGCGGCAAAGCGGCCAAAGTCCTGGGCTGGCGGGCGAAAACGAACATCAGGCAGGGGCTGATCAAGACCTTGAGACCGGGATGGTGAAAATGATTTTGGTTCCCCGCCCCAAACCCTCCGACTCGGCGCGGATCTCTCCGCCGTGCGCCCGGACGATCTCCCGAGCGATGGTCAGCCCCATGCCGATCCCGCCGGTGGCGCGGGTGTATGAGGAGTCCACCTGATAGAATTTGTCAAAAATCTTGCCCAGGTGCTCTTGGGCGATTCCGATGCCCGTGTCGGAAACGCGGACTTCGACCGCCCCCCCAATGTCCCGGACGGCGATTTCAACTTTTCCCCCCGCCGGCACGAATTTCAATGAGTTGCCGAGGAGATTGTCCATGACCCTCAAAAGCTTTTTCCGGTCGCCCAGGACGGCCAGTCGGCCGTCTTCCGGCGCGACCGCCACCAAAATGTCTTTGGTTTTGAAGGCGGGAGAAAGGGCGGCCACGCTCTGTTCGATGATATCGGCGATGAACAGCGGTTCGTTTTCCAGCTCCAGCGGCTTATTGGCCTCGAGGCGGGAGATGTCGATCACCGTGTCGATCAGGTTTTGCAGATGATCGCTCTGGTTCAGGATGACTTTCAAGGCCTCGCTCTGTTTCGCGTCCATTTCGCCCAGAGAGCCGTTCAAAAGCAGGGAGAGATAACCTTTGATCGGGGTGAGCGGGGTGCGCAGCTCGTGACTGACGACAGAGAGAAATTCGGCTTTCAATCGGTCGACTTTCTTCAGTTCGGTGATATCTTTCATGATCACGAAGATGCCGGTGATTTCTCCTTCCGAGTTTCGGATGGGGGAAGCGGTCAAAAGGATGGGGATATTCGCCCCGGTTTTATGCCGCGAGCCGGTTTCAAGGCTCCTAACCGTTTCGCCCCGCAGGACGCGGGCGATGGTTTCAGAAAACTCATTGGCCGGGGCGCCGTGCGGTTTCCGGCCGATAACTTCAGCCGCTTCGTAGCCGAAGATTTTCCCGGCTCCTTCATTATAGGAAAGGACATTGCCCGCCGCGTCCAGGGTGACGATCGCGTCGTCGCTTTTCTGGATTAAATTGTTTAAATAATCCCGGGTTTCGGTAATATCCCGATAGAGCTTGGCGTTTTCGATGGCGATGCCCGCTTCCGAGGCCAGGGTCAGCAGCAGCTCCAGATCGTCCGGGCTGTAAAGCTCGCCGGAAAGTTTTACTCCCAGGGTGAGGATCCCCACCAGCTTCCCTTTCAGGAAGGAAGGGACGGCCACGGCGGCTGCCAGCCGCTCCAGCTCGGCCTGGACTTTTATTAAATTTTCCTTTTCCGCGGGCGTGGCCGGCTCGCCGCGGAGCAGGCCGCGGATTTCTTCCAGCACGACCGCGTCGTTTTTCTCCTGCAGGTAGACGACCAGCGGGTCGTCAAAAGAAAGCCGCAAGCCCTTCACCGTTTCGGGCAGGCCGTTGGTTTTCTCGACTTGGTAGTGGCCGTCTTTTTCTTCCAGCAGCAGCACGGCCGCGTTCTTGATGCACATGACGCGGACGATGGTGCGGTCGATCAGGCGGAACAGGGTATGGAGGTCGGTGACCGAGTTAATTATATGGGTGATTTCCTTGATGACCTTCTGGTATTCGATGGTGTGGCGGAAGAAGAGGTTGTCGACAAAAGTTTGCAGCCTTTCCCGAAAGGGCTGGTAGCTGACCGCGATAAAAAGGGCGGCTAAAATTCCGCCCAGCAGGAATTGATACCCGAAGGCCAGCCTTAAGAAGCGCTCCAACCCCAGAATCATAATGACATAGACAATGGTGAGGCCGGCGGTGACGATGGAATAGGCGGTTGTTTTTTTAATGATGATCGATATGTCAAAAAGGCGGTGCTTGAGGATGGCGTAGGCGGTAAAGCCCGCCAGAAAAAGGGTTGCCAGCGGACCGAAATAAACGAGAAAACTAATGCCAAACAAGACAGGCAGAATTATATTGAGGACGATTCCGGTCGCGGCGGTCAGGAAGGCCCCGAAGAATAAGTATTTATAGCGTATCTTTTCTGTTTCGCCGGCAATACGAAATCTGCGGTAGAGAAGCGCGCCGGCGGCGGAAAAGTAAACAAGAAAATGAAGGAGAGATAAATATTCTAAAAATCCCGGCTGCACCCACAGAGCCCCGTTTTCTAAAACCCTGACCTCTACCAGCCAATCGGTCAGAGAAAAAGCGACCAGGACGGACGACGGCAGCGAAAGAAGAAAAATCGCCTTTGCGGAAAAGCGTATTTTCCCTTCAGGAAAACTGTTGCTGAAGAGCAGGAACAGAAAGGGGAGAGGGACCGCGGAAACAATTAACGCTCTTACGGAGAAAGATGAAATGCCGGAAACACCCGAAGCTCCGCCGCCCATAAAAATACTCCAAAGCGCGAAACCAAAACAGAATAATGAAAAGCAGATATCGCTTTGCCTTCTCTTAGATTTTAATAGAATAAAAACAGCCAGTGATAAGTTAGAAAAACCGGCTAAAAGCAGGAACCCGGAGGCAATTAAATTAGGATGAAAAATCATCTATAAATATTTAAGTATAAACCCGCCAAACATCCATTTGCTCGATTCTATCGTCATGGCGACTAATAATTCATCGGGCTTAAATTTTTTTTCATCTATCATTTGGTCTAAAGCAATGGCAACGGACGACCCCCCGCTGTAACCTTTTTTATCGATATTGCTGTACCATTTATCATATGAAATTGAAAATTGTTCTTGAAAGGCCTGCTTGCCTGTATTCTGAAGTTTTGTAGAGGGGATAGTAGCCAGCAAATGATTAATAGTTGTCATGTCAAGTTTGATTCTGTCCGTCATCCTTTTAAAACCGTCAACAAGGTATTTATACCCTATTTCAGTGACAGTTTTATAGTTCTGCCCAAGATGGTGAAGGCCTTCTTCATAGGCGCGAAGCAAGTCCCAATGTTTAGCTCCAAACTTCAACCACATCGCGGGCGGGACATCTCCGCCGACTGATTCATTATATGAATCAAGCACCTTTATGCCGGATTTAACTTTGTCTTTCGCCCTCAGGATAACAGCGCTCGCGCTGTCTGAAAGGAACCAGCGCAAAAGAATGTTTTCCATTCCCACCTTTGACTGATTATAGTAGCTGGAAACGAGATAGGGCGAAGAAAGCTGCGTATAAACAACCACAGCCTGCTTATACCTGCCTAATCGCAGCATATCATAAGCAACCTGGAACGCCTTAGTCAAACCGGTGCAATTTGAATGGATTTCGATTTCCGCGAAATGTTTGATTCCCAATGCCTCTTGAACGAGAGTGGTTAAGGGAGGAGTTTGTTGCTCCGGAACGGGAGTTGCGATCACCATACAGTCTAAATCATTTGTTTTTAATTGAGCTTTTTCAAGGGCTTTATTAATGGCCTTGGTTGCCATGGTAGTATTATTCTCAAAAATCCGTTTTGTTTCCTTGTCAACCGCGAAATGACATTGTTCAATGCCGATCAGATCTTTCACCGTCGGCCGGAGCTTATTGATCATCTTCTGTATGCGGGGCGGGGCCTGATCCAGGCGGCCAATTACGTCCTCAATCTTGTCAAATGGAACGGGCTCGCCGGGCAGGTAAACGCCGGTTGAAACAAGTTCGACTTCTTTGAGCCTGTTCATCTTGTCCTCCTCTTAATTATATTTTAATCTCATGAAAATGTTTTTGTGGCTTGCCTAAAGCCGATATTTTGAAGCGCTGAAAGCAAAGGTTGAACGCGCGATCCCAATATCCGTTTTAAAATCGATCGATAAGTGTAAGTTTCGCGAAAAGCCCAGCGGTGTCCTTCGAATAGTTCTTCCGCAGTCATTGTTCTGGGCTTGAAAACAACGTGGAGATGGTCATATTTGGTCCAGTCGCGGTCTGTGATTCTTCCCTCCGACTCCATTTTTTGATACAGCCGCGTCCCAGGCATCGGCGTGAGAATGGTAAATGAAGCGGTGTTAATGTTGTTCTCGATGATGAAGTCCACCGTTCTCTTAAATACATCTTTATCATCGTGGTCCAGCCCGAACATGAAAATTCCATAGATGCCAATGCCATGAGCGTGGATCTTTTTTATGGCATCTTTAAACTTGGCGGCCTGGTTGAAATTTTTCTTTATTGAATTAAGATTTTCCTGTGAAAGCGACTCGAACCCAATGATCATGCACAGGCAGCCGCTTTTGGAGGCCAGTTCGAGAAGCTCCCGATCTTCAGCCATGGTGATTGAGCCCTGGCTTATCCATTTTAACTTATGAGGGATTATTCTTCGGAAAAAATCTTTGGCATAGGCCCGGTTGCCGACAATATTGTCATCAACAAAAAAAGTGATGTCTTTCTTCAGGGAAAGAATTTCTTTTTCCACTTCAGCGATTGGCCGGGTTCTGTAGGTATGGCCGTAAAAAGATGAAACCGAACAAAATTCGCAGTCAAAAGGGCAGCCGCGGGTAATCTGCACGCAATTCTTGACAAAGTACGCTTGGCTGGCAAACAAATCTCGCCTGGGCGCCGGCAAATTATTAAGCAAGGGCTTGGTTTCGCATTTGTAAATTCTTCGCAGCCGATGGTTTTTAAAATCCTCGATCAGCTGCGGCCACAACTCTTCCGCTTCGCCAATCAGGACCGCGTCGACATGCTGAAGCGCTTCTTCGGGCAGGGCCGAGGCATGAGATCCCCCCATCGCCACTTTCACGCCCCTTTTCCTAAATTCGGATGCGATTTCGTAAGCTCTGGGAGCCATGGGGGTCATGGCGGATATGCCAACCAGGTCAACCCTGTCGTCAAAGTTGATAGGGGCGGCATTCTCATCGATGATGCAAACTTCGTGTTCTTCTGGAACCAGGGCGGCAACCGCGGCCAAGCCGAGGGGCGCGAAGCGAAAAGCTCTAACATTCCACAAACTGGTTGCTTTCCAGCCGGGCAGGATCAACTCTATTTTCACGGCCTCTAAATTTTACAACCTGTTTGCCTGACAGTCAAGTCATTTCTCCCCTCGGGCTATTGCCATCCCGGCGGCGGACTGCTACGCTTTTAGCCGGAGGTGAAACATGAAAACCCTGGGAGAGAATATCAGGAGATTGCGGAGAGAAAAAAAGCTGACCCTTGAGCGCCTCGATCAGTTGACCGGCCTGCATTACACCTATCTGGCCAAAATTGAGAGCGGGTCAAAGGAGCCGAGCCTGGGCGCCCTGAACAAGATAGCCAAAGCGTTGGACGCGACGCCCGATATTTTGTTGAAAGAAAAATTATCCGAGCAGGAATCGGCCGTGGAAAAGTTATGCCGGAGCTTCAAAAACAGAAAAATCAAGGATATCGAATTTGTCGTCTCTCTGGCCAAAATGGTTTTTTCCAAGGTCGCCAAAAAAGAGAATTGTCTCGAATCCGATATTAATAAGTTAATCCGGACGCATTACGAATAAAATAGCTAGATTAAGTATTTCTTCACCGCTTCAATCAGCTGAAGCGGCTCAAAAGGTTTGGTTATGTAATCTTCGGCGCCGCAGTCGAGGCCCGCTTTTATTTCTTCATTTGAGGCCTTAACCGAGAGTATGATTATGGGGATGGTCTTGGTCCGGGGATCTGTCTTGAGGGCGGTACAAACTTCCAGGCCATCCATCCCTGGCAGCATGATATCCAACAGGATGAGGTCCGGTTTTTCTTCGGCGGCCTTCTTTAATCCAGTTATTCCGTCCGGCTCGATCACGGCTTCAAAGCCTTCCAGCTCCAAAATATCCGCGATCATCTTCGAGGTCGCCGGATAATCCTCGATGATCAAGATCTTCTTCGCCATGGTCCGATTATAACATAAAGTTCGCGAATTATGCTATAATTTTTCGCGTGAAGAAAAAGATCCTCTATTTTTTCTCCGACACCGGTGGCGGCCACCGTTCGGCGGCCACCGCGATCATCTCGGCCGTTGCTCACTTCTCAAAAGAGAAGTACAGCCAGGAGATGCTCGACGTCTTCGCCGAATGCTCCGGCTTTCTCAATGTCTTCGCCCGGCTCTACGCGCCGGTCATCAAATATTCGCCCCGCCTCTGGGGCCAGCTCTACTACTGGCTGGATGACGAGAAAAAGTTAGAACAGCTCGAGCTGATCTCGCGCCCCTTTATTCTCAAAGAATTGAAAAAGCTCATCGAGTTGAAACAGCCCGATGTCATCGTTTCGGTCCATCCGCTGGTCAACCATCTGACGGTCAAGGCGATCAGGGAAAGCGGCCGGCGCGTCCCTTTTATCATTGTCATCACCGATCCGGTAACGCTCCACCGCGCCTGGATCGCGCCGGAGGCCGACCGCGTCATCGTGGCGACGCCGGAGGCGAAAAAACTCGCCGTCCAATATGGGCTGCCGGAGAAAAAGATCAAGGTCATCGGCATGCCGATCGACCCGAAATTTTTCCTGAAGCGGCCGCGCCGCGCCGGCCGGCGGTTCACCATCCTCATGATGGGGGGCGGCGAAGGGGCGGGGAAAATGCGCGATATCATCGAGGAGTTTGAGCGCAAAAAATTCGACGGACAACTCATCGTCATCTGCGGCCGCAACAAACAGTTAGAAACAAAATTGAAGAAACAGGCCGGCCAATTCAGTTTTCCTGTGCGCGTCTTTGGCTTTACGAACCAGGTCCATGAATTAATGGCCGAGTCGGACCTCATCATCACCAAAGCCGGCCCCGGCACGATCGCCGAGGCGCTGGCCATGAACCTGCCGATCATCATCACCGCCTGGCTGCCGGGCCAGGAAGAGGGCAATGTCGAGTTCGTCGCGCGGGAGAACGTCGGCCGCGTCAGCCGGGACCCCGCGCGCGTCGTTGAGCTGGTCAGCGAGCTGCGTTCCACCAAAGAATTCGATGAAATGAAGAAGAACATCAAAAGAGTCAGCCGTCCCCAGGCGGCGCTGGATATCGCGCGTGAAATATTTCGCTTTATTTAGTTTAATCTTCCTTCATTTGTCATTTGTCATTTGTCATTTGTCATTTGCGGAGGTTTATCTCAAAGACATCCCCGAAGGCCATTATGCCTATGATGCCGTTTATGATCTGATCAAACAGGGGATCACGGGCGGCTTTCCCGACGGCACTTTCCGCGGCAAACAGTTGATGACCCGCTATGAGATCGCCGCATTCATCTCAAAATTCGCCGCGTCAAAGAAGCTCGCCCGCGGCGTCAGCGAGAAGCTGATCGAGGAATTAAAGTCGGAGGCCGCGCTCCTCGAATATGCGACGGCCGAGGAGAAGAAAGCAACCCGCTTTTCCGGTGATCTGTTAGCCGAGTGGCGCCGGGGCGTAACTCCAACCGTTGCCGGCGGCCAGGCCCGTTACCGTCTCAAGACGGGGCTGGCGAAGAATTTCGCGGACAGGGCTTATTTGGACATCAACCTGGATACGATGGATTCCGGTTTTGGCGGCGCCTCAAGAAATCTTGTCAGGGAGATGCTCGACGTTGCCGCCCGGCTGCGGTGGGGGACGGCGGAGCTCAAAGTGACGGCCGGCCCGGGCGAGGTTGTCCATGCCGACAGCGGGCTGTTCCCGGCTGAAAATGGCGTCATCTACAGCCGCCCGTGGCGGGGAATCTATTTTTCGGCCGACGCGGGGCGGACCGATCTTTTGTTAGGGCTTCTCTCGCGTTCAACAGACGCTTCGGGGCTGGTCGGCTTGTCCGAATTCGATGCGAAACTGTCGCATAGTTTCACACCTATAAAAATAACGCTCCGGCCAAGGTATTTTTACGATCAGTCGGGCGGCCGGGACTTCAGGGGTGAGGCGGCGGTCGAATTTTCCTCCTCAAAGGAGCTGTCGGCCGGACTGGCGGTGGGAGCGGCCAAAACCACGAACTATCCGCACGGGCTTTACCTGCGCGGCGAGTTTTCCCTTGGCGAAAATTTCCTCATCCTGGCCCAGCGCGTGGGCGGCGAATACCGCGAAAAATATCCTTACAATATCCTCGATATTTTCAGCCGCAACATCGCCGACGGCGCGACCAGCGTGGGGCTGGAGTTGTTCAAGGATTTTGACCGCCAGTGGTATCTCGTTTTCAGGGGCGACTACACTCAGCCGCCGGCAGCCGTGACCGGCCGCCTCTCGCTCGGCAAGAATGTCGGCGAAGCCGCCTCATATGAGTTCGTTTACGAATTGTATGGGACACAAGAGACCGCCCAGTCATTCGGCGTGGCGGCGAAGTTTAAATTCTGATATACTAATATACGGGTAATTATATGAAAAAAGCGCTTTTACTGTTTATCGCTTATTGCTTACTGCTGACGGCAGTCGCCGCCCAAGAGATAAAGCTCAATGACGTCCCCGACGACCACTGGGCCGCCTCGGCCGTCTATGACCTGGTCAAGTTAGGCGTGACCAAGGGATATCCTGACGGCACATTCCGCGGCGGCAAGCCGATCACCCGCTATGAGACGGCGATCTTTCTTTCGAAGTTATCGAAAGCGATTGGCGGCGACGATCTCAAGGCCGAGATCGCGGCGCTCCGCAACCAATTGGTCGAGATCAAGAACGCGCCGAAGAAGGAATTCGACCTGGCCGGCCGCTACAAAGGCGACTGGCGAGAGGGGAACGTCCTGGCCGCGCCCAACCCGGGCGGCGAAAAGGCCGGCGCCGCCAATTATCGGCTGATCCTCACGGCCAAGAAAGAGCTGGCCGAGAACGCCGACATGAAGATCAACCTCGACACGATGGATTTCGGTTATTTTTCCGACGGCACTGCCTATTTTCCCGGGCAAGGCCAGTTGGCCTCGGAATTATTGGACATCGAGTCGAACCTTAAGCTGGACGCGGTCAACCTGAAGCTGACCTACGGCCCCGGCCCCAAACAGCACTTCGCCGACCCGACCAACGCCTTTCCCAGCGAAGTGGGGGTCGTTTACATGCGGCCGAAATCAGGGATCGAGGCGGCGGCCAAACTTTTTGGCGCCGACGTCTCGGGCGCGTATTATTCCGTACAGGGACAAACACTTGATACGAGCGGCCGGATCAATAACGGCTGGCTGACGGGGACGATCGGTTATACTCTGGAAAAATTTCTCTTGCTCAATACTTTAAGGGTCGCCTTGACCGGCGATTACGTTTCACAGGGCTCCTTCTCGACGACTGACCGCAGCGTTAAGGCGAAGTTCGAGTTGTCGGCGCCGTTAGGCGATAAAGCTGAAGCATCGACAACCGTCGCGGTCGGCAAGAAACCAAGCCAGATGATGGTCAAAGGCGCCTTCTCCCTGAAGGACCCGCTCGAGACCGGCACCGTGGTAACCGTCAGGGCCGCCAAGATCGGCTCCGAATATATCGACGCCAGATTTTACGGCGAGCAGATCGAGCTGGCCGGGTTTGACAGTTTCAGCCGGCCGTTAGAGAACGGCACCGTCAACCTGGGCGCCGAGCTTTCACAATCTGTTTCCGACCGGACCCGGCTTTTTGGCCGAGGCGATGTCCGGTTGAGCGGTGACTACAAATACCAGGGCGACAAGGCCCGGCTGACCGCCCAGGGCGGCATCGAGTACAGCCTCGCGCCCAACGTCAATTTTGACGCGGCCTACCGCGTCCATCAGGACAAGGCGACCGGCGACACTTCTGATCTAGCGGCGGTCGGCCTCATGTATAAATTTTAACCTCACTTGATCATCGGCAAAAAGATCATTCATCTCGCTTCCATTGATTCCACCAGCGACGAAGCTCGTCGGCTGATAAAGAAAGGCGAGGGGGAGGGGTTGGTCGTTGTCGCTTCCCGGCAGACGCGGGGCAGGGGCAAGCCGGGGAGCGGCTGGTTCTCGCCCAAAGGTAATCTCTATCTTTCCGCTGTCGTCAAGCCGTTCAAAAACCAGAAAGACCTTGCTCCGATCACCCTGCTCGGCGCGTTAGCGGCCCGCTCCATGATCGTCTCGCTCGCGAAACTGCCGGTCATCATCAAGTGGCCGAACGACCTGCGCGTCCGCGGCAAGAAGATCGGCGGAGTTTTGACGGAGCGGCTGGCGTCGGGGCATCTGATCATCGGCATCGGGATAAATATTAATTGCGCGGCGCGTTCGTTCCCAAAAAAGTTAAAAGCCGCCTCGACATCCTTGATGATCGAAGCGCGCAGAGCGTTTGACTTGAAAAAAATCGTTGAATCATTGTTGAAGGAACTTGACGGCGAATATCTTGCCTACCTTTCGAAAGTTTGATAATATCATAATATGGCGATCAGAGGGATCAGAGGGGCGACATCGGTCGCTTCAAATAATAAAGAAGGGATCAGCGCGGCGACCAAAGAGCTGCTGGCCGCGCTGGTCAGGGAAAACGAGCTGGCGATCGGCGATATTGCCTCCGCGTTATTTTCTTCAACAGCCGGGCTGAACGCCGAATTCCCCGCCGTAGCCGCGCGCGAGCTCGGCTGGAACGACACGCCGCTCCTTTGCATGCAGGAGATCGACGTGCCGGGGAGTTTAAAGAATTGCATCCGCGTCCTTCTCCACGTCAACACGGACAAAAGCCAGAAAGAGATGAAGCACGTTTATTTGCGGGAAGCCGTAAATTTAAGGAGATAAGCCGCCAATGATAATCATAATGAAACCGGACGCGACGGATAGCCAGATCGAACATGTGACGGAAAAGCTGAAAAAACACGGCTTCGGCGTCCACCTCTCAAAAGGGGCGGAGCGCACCGTGATCGGCGCCATCGGCGACAAGTCGGCGCTTGAGCTTGAAACGATCCAGATGCTGCCGGGGGTCTCCGAGATCGTGCCGATCCGCAAGCCCTATAAGCTGGTCAGCCGCGAATTTAAGATCGAGGACACTGTCGTCAAGATCGGCGCCAATGTAGCGATCGGCGCCGGCCAACCCATCGCCGTGATCGCCGGGCCGTGCTCGGTCGAAAGCCGCGAGGGACTGCTTGAGATAGCGGCAGAAGTGAAAAAGGCCGGGGCGGCGGCCCTGCGCGGCGGGGCGTACAAACCGCGAACCTCGCCTTACAGTTTTCAGGGCATGGGCGAGGAGGGCTTGAAGATACTCAAAGAAGCGAGGGAAAAGACGGGCCTGCCGGTCGTGACCGAGGCGCTTGATACGCGCGAGGTCGCCCTGGTCGCGCAGTATTCCGATGTCATCCAGATCGGCGCCCGCAACATGCAGAATTTCAATCTTCTGCGCGAAGTTGGTAAAACCAGGAAACCGGTGCTTTTAAAGCGCGGCGCGGGTTCCACGATCGAGGAATTATTGATGTCGGCGGAATATATTTTATCCGAAGGCAACCGGGATGTTATCCTGTGCGAGCGCGGCATCAGGACACTGGAAACTTACACGCGCAACACGCTGGACTTGGCCGCAGTTCCGGTAATCAAAAAGCTAAGCCACCTGCCGGTAGTGGTCGATCCCAGCCACGGCACCGGCAAGTGGGACCTGGTGGCGCCGATGGCCAAAGCGGCGGTCGCCGCCGGGGCCGATGGCTTAATTATCGAAGTGCATCCTCACCCTGATGAGGCCTTCTCCGACGGCCCGCAGTCGCTTAAACCGGATACTTTCGCTAAACTTATGTCGGAGCTCAAAACCGTAGCCGCGGCAGTTGGCCGTCGATTATAGAGAGCAGTTTATCCAGCCCCTTTTTCTCGAGCGCTGAGACAGCAACAGCCGGCTTGTATTTTCCCAGCATTTTGCTTGGCAGTTTTTTCTCCAGCCGGTCAGTTTTGTTAAATACAGTGACCATCGGTTTCGCGATGCTTCTCAACTCCTCAAGGACTTGATAGACCGCTTCGATCTGGCGTTCGAATTCTGGGTTAGAGCCGTCGACGACGTGGATCAAGAGATCGGCTTCGCTCACCTCTTCGAGCGTGGCCTGGAAGGCCTCGACCAGTGTGTGGGGGAGTTTTTGGATAAAACCGACGGTATCGGTCAGCAGGCAGACGCGGCCGGAGGGCAGATAGAGCCGGCGCGTCGTCGGATCGAGCGTGGCAAAAAGCTTGTTCTCGGTAAAGACATCGGCCCGCGTCAGGGAGTTCAACAGCGTCGATTTGCCCGCGTTCGTGTAGCCGACGAACGCGGCGAGCGGCAGGCGGTCGCGGCGGCGTTTCTCTCTTTTCAGGAAACGCTCTCGCCTGACTTTTTCGAGCTCGGCTTTCAGTTGCGAGATGCGCGCTCTGATCAGCCGGCGGTCGTACTCGAGCTTTGTTTCACCCGGCCCGCGCGTGCCGATGCCGCCGCCCAGGCGCGACATGGCGGCGCCGTGGCCGGTCAGGTGAGAGAGGCGGAACTGCGACTGCGCCAGCTCGACTTGAAGTTTGCCTTCGCGGCTTTTGGCGCGCCGGGCAAAAATATCAAGTATCAGTTCGGTCCGGTCAATGACTTTCAGGGCCAATTCTTTTTCCAAATTCCTGGTTTGGGCGGCGGAGAGCTCGTGGTCAAAAATAGCAAGATCGGCGCCGCCGGCGGCGATCTTTGCTCTCAATGCTTCGAGTTTGCCCGAGCCGATAAAATAAGCCGGGTCGGGCGCCGGCCTTTTTTGCGTCAGAGCGCCGACCACGACCGCGCCGGCCGTGCTAGCCAGCTGTTCGAGCTCGGGCAGGGAGAGCGGCTCGTGCGGCAGTTCGATCCCGACGAGGACCGCTTTTTCGTGCGTCGGGATGACCTCGTGGGTGGTGAATCTCATTGAAACTATTATAACAGATTGGCATTTGATACCCCACACTTAAGTGTGGGGTATATTTCAAATAGATCTCGTGTTATAATGCCGGGAGAAAAATGGCTGAACCGGCGCAAAAAAAAATTCTCGTGGTCGACGATGAGCCCGATGTGGCATCGCTTTTGACGCTGATGCTCAAAGCCCAGGGTTATGACGTCATCACGGCCGGCGACGGGCAGGCAGCCCTCGAAAAAGCCCGCGGCGCCAATCCCGATCTTATCCTCCTCGATGTCATGCTGCCGAGATTGGATGGCTATAAGGTAGCCCGTATGCTAAAATTTGACGAGAATTACAGCCATATCCCGATCATCATGCTGACGGCCAAGATCCAGGAAAAGGATAAAGAGATCGGCCTGGAGATGGGGGCCAACGATTACGTGACCAAGCCGTTCGATACGGCCGCCCTGCTGGCCAAGATACGGGAGAGGCTGGCCAAGAAAGGTTGACAGATGGTTGATCAGAGCAAATCATTGCGGGAAAGCCTGATTAAGAGCGGTCTTCTGACGGAAGGGCAGGTCAGGGATGCCGTCGAGGAAGGCCGGCGCACGGGGGAAACCCTGATCAAGAGCGTCCTGCGCAAGGAGATGCTTGACGAGAACACCCTCATTTCTTTCCTCGAAAAAGAAATGGAGATCCCGCGGGTCGACCTCTCCAGTTACCTGGTCGATCAGAAAACGGTCGACCTGGTGCCCATCGCCACCGCCCGCAAATACAAGCTGATCCCGCTCTTTAAGGTGGGCGATGTGCTGACGGTCGCGATGGTCGATCCCTTTGACGTATTAGCGCTTGACGAGGTCAGGACCAGGAGCAAGTGCGATGTCGAGCCGATGGTGGCGGCCTCGAAAGAGATCGAGAACGCCATCGCGCAGTACTACGGCGTGGCCGGCTCGGTCGAAGACCTGATCAAGGACTTTGGCCCCGTGCCGGAAGCCGCGCCGGCCGCGGTCGCGCAGGCCAAAGAGGCGCCGATCATTCGGCTGGTCAGCCTGCTCATCATCAGGGCGGTGGCCGAAGGGGCCTCCGACGTCCACATCGAGCCGACCGAAAAGAACATCCGCATCCGCTACCGGGTCGACGGCCTGATGCATGATGTCTCGACCGCGCCGCTCTATCTGCTTTCGTCGATCGTGAACCGCATCAAGGTGATGGCCGGAATGGATATCGCCGAGTCGCGCGTGCCGCAAGACGGCCGGTTCGAGCTGAAGGTCGAAGCCAAGGTGATCGACTCCCGCGTTGCCACTTTTCCGACCATTTTCGGCGAAGCCCTGGTCATGCGCCTGCTCGACAAGAGCAGCGTCCTCTTCGGCCTCGGGGAGCTTGGCTTCGGCGAAGACAACCTCAAGAAATTCCAGAATGTCATTGAGCGGCCTTACGGCATCATCCTGGTGACCGGCCCAACCGGCTCGGGCAAGACCACGACCCTCTACGCCACGCTCAATACGATCCTTTCCCCGGAAAAGAATATCATGACGATCGAGGATCCCGTCGAATTCGAACTGCCCGGCATCCGGCAGTCGCAGATCAACGTCAAGGCCGGCCTGGAATTCGCCAACGCCCTCCGGTCGATGCTGCGGCAGGACCCGGATGTCATCCTGGTCGGCGAGATCCGCGATCTCGAGACGGCGCGGGTCGCCATCCAGGCGGCGCTGACCGGCCACCTTGTTTTCTCCACGCTCCACACCAACGACGCCGCCGGCAGTCTGACGCGCCTGGTCGACATGGGGGTGGAGCCGTTCCTGGCCGCCTCGGCGGTAGCCGCCGCCATCGCCCAGCGCCTGGTCAGGACCATCTGCGCGCGCTGCAAAACACCGTTCGAGCCGTCCAAAGAAGTCCTGGAGAAATTGGGTTTTGACCCGCGCGAAAAAGTTGAGTTCTATCACGGCAAGGGCTGTAAGACCTGCCGCAACACCGGTTACAAGGGCCGCACCGCAATTTTTGAGATACTGCCGGTTGACGCCGCGATCCAGGCCCTGGTGCTGCGCAACGCGCCGTCGTCGGAGATCAAACAGGCGGCGGTTAAAGCCGGCATGAAGACCCTGCGCGATGACGGGCTCCTGAAGGTCAGACAGGGGATCACAACCGCGGATGAAGTGGTTCGGGTGACCCAGCTTGACTAGTTTTAATTATAAGGCGCGGGACCGTTACGGCATCCTGACCCAGGGACGGCTGGAGGCCGACAGCTCGCGAACGGTGGCGAGACTGCTGGCGAAGCAGGGTTTCAGCCCGATCTCGATCGCCGAAGAGGAGAGCGGCGGCGTTAGCGAGCGGCTTTCCCAGTGGCTCAGCGCCCTGCAGAAGATACGGCCCGAGGAACTGGTCGTTTTCACGCGCCAGCTGGCCTCAACGCTTGACGCGGGCGTGCCGCTGATCGACAGTTTGGACGCGGTAGCCGAGCAGATCAGGAACCGCAGTTTTTGCGCTGTCGTGCTGGCGGTCAAGAAAGATATCGAAGGCGGCTCGACCTTTTCCGACGCCCTGTCCAAGCGCCAAAAATATTTTTCCGCCCTGGTCATTAACATGGTCCGCGGCGGCGAGCGGGCGGGTATCCTGCCTCAAGCGCTGGACAAGGTCTCAAATATCATTGAAAAGGATATCGAGACCGCCGACAAGATCAAGACGGCCACCCGCTATCCCATGATCGTCCTGTTTGTCTTGATCGTCGCTTTTGTCGTCGTGACAGTTTACGTCATCCCCCGGTTTGTCACTTTCTTTGCCGCGTTCAAGGCCCAATTGCCACTGCCGACCCGCATCCTGATAGCGACTAACTACGTTATCATCAATTACTGGTACTGGATCGTCGGACTGATCGCGATCTTTGCTTACGCCATCTACAAAATCCTGCAGACCGAGCGCGGCCGCTACAACTGGGACCGCTTTATCCTCTCGACGCCGATCTTTGGCCCGCTCTTTTCCAAGGTCTATCTTTCGCGCTTCGGCCGCATGCTCTCCGCCATGCTGGGCGCCGGCATCCCGATCCTTGACGCGCTGACGGTGACCGCCGCCACCGTCGAGAACAAGATCATCTCGCGCGTGATCATCGATATCCGCAACGATGTTTCGGGCGGCAAAAGCCTGGCCGAGCCGATGCGGGGCAGCCATGTCTTCCCGCCCATCGCCATCTCGATGGTCGCCATCGGCGAGAAAGCCGGCACACTGGAAAATATGCTCAACAAAACGGCCGATTACTTTGACCGCGAGGTCGATTACACGATCAAAAACCTGACCCCTCTGCTTGAGCCGCTGCTGATTTTCGGGCTGGCCATCGTCCTGATGATTTTTGCCCTGGGCATCTTCTTGCCGATGTGGGACCTGATCAGGATCTACAAAACGACATAAGACGACATAATTTGACAAAATAATTGTGAATGTTATGATTGGCTTGGTTCCAGGTTAATGTTTCTCGAGGAGATAAAAGATGGAATATCTTTGGTTTAGCGCGCTAGTCAGCCTGATTTTTGGCCTTTTGCTTTTATTTTTGCCTGAGGTTTTGGGAGCGCTGGGGTCGGTCTTAAACGCGGCGCTCTTTACGCTGAACGGCTGGACGCTGCGCTACCGGCTGTGGCTCGGACTGGTCCTGTTGATCATGGGCGGCTGGAAATTTTACGTC
>METM01000007.1:18504-18593 GCA_001772335.1 candidate division WOR-1 bacterium RIFCSPHIGHO2_01_FULL_53_15 | reverse complement strand
ATACATCACCGCCGGCTGGATCGTGGCCGTCGTCTTCGGCCTCCTGTTCCTGTTCCTGCCCGACTGGCTCGAGCGGCTGTCCGGCGCGG
>METM01000007.1:5654-18462 GCA_001772335.1 candidate division WOR-1 bacterium RIFCSPHIGHO2_01_FULL_53_15 | reverse complement strand
GGCGCCGGGTCGTCGGGACAGTTCTCATCGTGGCGAGCATCTATATGTTTTACGGAATATTTTACTCGATCGGAAAGTAGTTTTAAAAAATGGGGGTGATTAGAAAAATGAAACGAGGTTTTACATTGATCGAACTGGTGATGGTGATCGTGATCCTGGGCATCCTGGCCGCGACGGCCCTGCCCAGATTCATCGATCTCTCAAGCCAGGCGAAGGAAGCCGCCGCCAAGGGCTCGCTGGGCGGCATCCGCGCGGCGCTCTCTATTCAGTACGCCAGCAACGCGGTTAGCGGGAGCGCTGGTTACCCGGCGAACATTACGGCTGGTATGTTTGCCGACAGCCAGGTCCCGAGAGAGCCGTACGTCAATTCCAGCGGCGTGGTCGCCGGGTCAGATCCCAGCACGGCCACCGGGGCGGGCGGCTGGTTGTATGACTCGGCCAACGGCCGGGTCTGGATCAACCATTCGTCTTACACGACTTACTAAAATTTTCGCCGAGTATCTGCGCGCAGAAAAAGAGTATGACGGGCGCGAAATGAAGGGTCAGCCGGTTGAGCAGGGTTTCGTCATGAACAAAGCGATAGAGATTGGTAAACCTGAACAAAACAAAGAGCGCGGTTAGCTGAAGCGCGATGATCAGCAATAAATAAAGGCGCGGGCCGGCCAGGGCTTTTTTGGGATAGAGAACGAGCGCGGCGGCAAACAACAGGCCGAGCAGGTGCCAGTTGTCTTCGAGGAAAGTGTTGCGATAGAGAGCGCTGAGCGCCGGCAGCGTCTGCGGCCGCGGACCGGCGGTCTCAAGATCAATATAATTCTGTGACGCGACCTCAACGTAATAACCCCGAAAGGTCGAGAGTTGGTTGAATAACAGCCAGGGCGCCGCGATGGCCAGGAAAATGACGGCCGACTGAAAAAACAGCCGCCAATCGGTTTTTTTGATCTCCGCGCCGGCGAAACTTAAGAAAATAAGGAGCGCGGCGAGATCGATGGCCGCGTAATACAAGCCAGATTTTTTTGCCCAGACCGTCAGCCCAAGCAGCGCCGCGCCGGCCAAAAGCGAGCCGGCCGCGGCCTCACGGTCGCCCCTGAATTCCTTCATGAACAGAAACAGATAAAAAGTTCCCGCCGAGTAATAGAGCGCCTGCGGCCAATCGGTGTAAGCCGTGCCGGCGTGGAAAACCAGCAGGGGCATGGTCGCCAGCAGCAAAGTTGAGAGCAGGGCGTACCAGCGCTTAAAATGCCTGGCGAGCGCGGAGTAGAAAATGATCAGGAAACTTAAGAACAGCAGGGGGTTGGGCAGGGTGAGCAGGGTATCGTTCCAGAAATCGAGTCCGATAGACGGCCAGGCCTGCCAGAGAAAAGGCATAAGCGGCTTGTCAGCCCAGGGGCCGTTTAAGAGGATCGTTTTGTTGAGGAAGATCATTTTTGCCCCCAGCGCGTAACAGCCGAGGATGTCGGGATCGATCACCGGCCGGCTGAACGCGGCCCAGACAACGGACGCAAGTTTGACGGCGATGAGCGCGGCGGGCAGGAGCGCCAAAAACGTGAAAGAGGGCAATTTACCCGGCCGCCACTGTCCGGCGTTCCGGAAAAGTATTGGCAGGCCGCCGGCGATCAAGAGGGCTTCGGCCAGGAAAATATTGAAAAAAGTCAACGGCGCTCCGGCCAGCGAGAGAAAAAACATGACCAGGGCGTGAGCGCCCCAGCCGACGACAAAGGCCAGCGCCAGTTTCTCAATAAAGCTAAAAAAACCGGCCCGCCGCCCTAACAGGGCGGCAACTACGGAGAGGCCGAGCAAAAATGGGAGCAGTAACGCTATGGCGATCATGATTTTAGAATATACGCTCCCGGCCGAAAGATCTGCCACGGCCGATAGCCGCGCCGTGTCTTTTGGTCCGGTTTAACATCGTAAATTAGCAGATAGGGGGCGCCGGCTTTGAATCTTTTTGGATAAAGGTAATAGTTGGCGTTCCGGCCGTTATAGAGGCCGGCCGCGCGGATGTCAAAGGCGGCGCCGGCCGGCAGTTGGCTGTCGGCAAACTTCAAGAAAGCGTAAAAATCGCCCGGGTTGACCAGGGCCCTTTTTTCTTCGAGGCTCTTGCCCAGGAAACGCGCCTGCCGCCGGACCGCCGCCAGATTTTCACCGAGATAGTTGAGCTCGACCGCCGCCCAGGCCGCGAGGAGGGTCAGCAGGAAAACGCGGCTCAAATCCCATCGCTTCCTCAATATGACGACGACCGCCAAAAAAAGCGCCAGGAAAAAATTGACGTAATAATTTAAGGTCCGGCCGAAGAGGCGGGGACTGCGCACGACGAGAAAATTGAAAAAATCCTGTTCCCGGCCGTTCGGCCCGAAAAATTCCTGCCAGCCGGCGAAAATCTTTTCATAAAGCGAACCCTTAACCAATTTAAGTTCCGCGATCTCGGCGGCGCCCGGCCCGGAAAAGGGGAATAATAATAAAAGAGTTATCTTTGATCGGTCGCGGTCATAAGCGGCCAAGTTGACGTAATATGTGTGGTAGGCGCCGGGCCGGCGCAGATAAAAAGGATAACTGTTACGGAAAGAGAACGGGGTTTTGTCCGATGCCCAGGAGAGCTCACCCATCCCCTCTTTGCTGGTTTTCATTTTGATCGCTAACAGGTCAAAATCACGCGTTGAAAAATTAAGCGGGCGGCGGTTGACGATGCCTGTTGAGGTTAGGGTTCCGCTGACGGTCAGGCCGGCAGCGGAAAATTCAATTTTGACGCCCGGATTTGGCGAGCGCCAGCCCCAGGCGGGATCAAGCAAGTTGATTTCTCCGGCCAAAGAGACGCCGGCCAGAAGCAAGGCGGAAATAATGACGCAGAATTGCCTCACTGTGGAATTATAGCATAGGTTTGAAAGCGCGCCTGTTTTACGATATACTGAACTTGTGAAAAACTGGACGATCTCCCCCCCGCAAAAAGAAAAATCCGCTGAACTTCAGTCGGCCTTGAAAATTAATCCCCTGATCGCGCAGATCCTCGTCAATCGCGGCCTCGCCGTCCCGGCCGAGGCGGCCAGCTTTTTAAGCCCGAAATTGGCGCAGTTAAAGGATCCTTTCGAGATCCCCAACATCGAAGCCGCGGCCAAGCGCGTCCTCCTCGCGCGCGAGCGCGGCGAAAAAGTCGTCGTCTATGGCGACTATGATGTCGACGGAGTGAGCGGGACGGTCATCCTTGTCCACGCCCTCAAATTCCTCGGCCTCGATGTTTCTTACTATATTCCTCACCGCTATGGCGAGGGCTACGGTCTGTCGGTCGATTCGGTCAGGAAGATCGCCGAGGCGGGCGCGAAACTGATCGTGACGGTCGATTGCGGCATTTCGAGCGTCGCCGAGGTCGCAGAAGCGAATAAACTCGGGCTCGATGTCGTCGTAACCGATCACCACAACCTGCCGGATAAACTGCCGGCGGCTTTTGCCATCGTCAATCCCAAGCAGATAGTGGGCGATCACCCCTCTAAGCATCTCGCCGGGGCGGGTGTTGCCTTCAAATTTGCCTGGGCTCTTTTGCGGGCGGCCGGCACAAATGAAAGCGCGTATCTTACATCACTGCTTGACCTGGCCGCGTTAGGGACGATTTCCGATGTCGTGCCGCTGACCCGCGAGAACCGGATCATCGCGGTCGGCGGGCTCAACCTGATCGGCCAGAGGAAGCGGCTTGGCGTCAAACATCTGGCCGAAGCGGCCTCGCTCTCCGGCAAGATTTCGGTCAACCACATTTATTTTGGCCTGGCCCCCCGCATCAACGCGGCGGGCCGGCTTGAACACGCCTCGAAATCGGTCGAACTGCTTCTCTCTGACGATCCCCGGCAGGCGGGTGAGCTGGCGCGCGAACTTGGGCGGATCAATGTCCGGCGGCAGGAACTTGGCAGTTCGATCAAGGCAGCGGTCTTTTCTTCTCTGACCGATGCTTTTGTTGAAGAGAATAAATTGATCCTTCTTTCAGGGCGCGATTGGCATCCCGGCGTTATCGGCATCGTCGCCTCGCAGGTCGTCGAGGCCTTTGCCCGGCCGACAGTCCTCATCGGGGTGAGCGACGGGGTGGGCAGAGGCTCGGCCCGCTCGGTCGAGGGCCTCAATATTTTCGGTTTATTGAACACCTGCCGCGACCTGTTCGTCAATTTTGGCGGGCACGAAGGCGCGGCCGGCTTTGAGATCGTGGCCGAAAATATCCCGGTGTTCAGAGATCGGCTCAAAGCCGAAGTTGACGAGAGGATCAAGCCGGAAGATCTTGTTCCGAAGATCGAGATAGACGCCGAGCTGCTGCCCGCGCAGATCTCACTGAATCTGATCAAGTCATTGGATGTTCTGGCGCCGCACGGCGAGGGCAATCCGGCTCCCAGCTTCATGATGTGCGGCCTCTCCCTTTCAGATTTCAAGAAAGTCGGCAAGACCGGCAAGCACCTGAAGGCCTGGTTCAATAAAGATGGGATCGATCTTGAGGCGATCGGGTTTGGGATGGGGGACCTTAATTCCCCACACTTAAGTGTGGGGAATTATTACGACATTGCCTTTAATCTTGAGAGCAACGAATATAACGGCTTTGAGAAAGCCCAATTATCATTGATCGATATCAAGGAGAATAACTCATCCCCCGGCCCCTTCTCTTAAAAAGAGAAGGGGAGTATCTGAATAATTATTATTCAAATTCCTTAGACCTCCTCTCTTTTCAAGAGAGGAGGTGGCGAGCGGAGCTAGCCGGAGGTGAGTTTAAACGGAGGTAATATGATGAAAATACTGGTCGTCGGCTCGGGCGGCCGCGAGCACGCCCTGGTCTGGAAGATCGCGCAAAGCCCGAAAGTGGACAAGATCTACTGCGCGCCGGGCAATGCCGGCACAGCGCAGCTGGCAGAGAACGTTTCGATCAAATCCGATGACATTCAATCACTTTTAAAATTTGCCCGGGAAAAGAAGATAGATCTGACCGTCGTCGGCCCCGAAGCGCCGTTAGTGGCCGGCATTGTTAACCTATTTGAAAAAGAAGGCCTGCGTGTCTTTGGTCCGCGGCAGGAGGGGGCGCAGATCGAGGGGAGCAAGGTCTTTGCCAAGCAGATCATGACGAAATACAATATTCCGACGGCGCAGTCGGGGATCTTCACCAGGCCAAAAGAGGCGATCGACTATATCAATGAGATGGGGGCGCCAATCGTCGTCAAGGCCGACGGTCTGGCTGCCGGCAAAGGGGTCATTGTCGCCAAGACAAAGCAGGAAGCGATCGACGCGGTCAAGCTGATCATGGAGAAGATGGAGTTCGGTTCGGCCGGTGAAAAAGTCGTCATTGAGGAGCGCCTGGTCGGCGAAGAGGCCTCGATCATCGCTTTTACCGACGGCAAGTCAATTGTGCCGCTGGCTTCGTCGCAGGACCACAAGCGCGTCTTTGACAATGATGAAGGACCCAACACCGGCGGCATGGGGGCCTATTCGCCGGCGCCGGTCGTGACCGACCGCCTAATGGAACAGATCGATGTGGAAGTCCTGCGGCCGTTTGTGGCCGGCCTGCGGCAGGAGGGTATCGAGTATAAAGGCGTCCTCTATGCCGGCATTATGGTCACCAAGCAGGGGCCGAAAGTTTTGGAATTCAACGCACGTTTCGGCGATCCAGAAACCCAGCCGATCCTCATGAGAATGAAAAGCGATATCGTGCCGATCTTTGAAGCGGTGATCGATGGCAAACTAGATGATAGGGAAATCGAATGGGATGAGCGGGCGGCGGTTTGCGTCGTATTGACAGCCGGCGGCTATCCGGGCAAATACGAAAAGGGAGTGCCGATCAGGGGGATCGAAAAGATCGACCAGCTCGATGGCGTTGTTGTTTTTCACGCTGGAACCGGCTGTGTGTCGTCGGCCTGCAACGCCGGGCCCGATATCGTGACGGCGGGCGGCCGTGTTTTGGGCGTGACGGCGCTAGGCGATTCGATTAAATTCGCGATCGATAAGGCCTACCGGGCGGTTGATCTTATCCATTTTCAAGGGATGCATTACCGAAAGGACATTGGCAAAAAAGCTCTAAAGTATGAACGCTAGGTCGTTTCTTCCCTATGTTCTGATCGCCATAGTTGGTTTCGCGCTCTATTTTCCGGTCATATTTTTCGGCTACACTTATCTTGACGACAATGTCCTTA
This sequence comes from candidate division WOR-1 bacterium RIFCSPHIGHO2_01_FULL_53_15, assembly GCA_001772335.1. Lineage (GTDB taxonomy): Bacteria > Margulisbacteria > WOR-1 > O2-12-FULL-45-9 > XYB2-FULL-48-7 > 2-01-FULL-53-15. The sequence continues at coordinate 12,319 of METM01000007.1, read as the reverse complement.
TTCTTCAGCGCCAGGAGTTCTTAACTGATCTCTCTAATTTGCCGCGCGCTTTTACCGAAGATGTTTTTCACCAGCCATCCGGCGGCTCGTATTACCGTCCATTATTGACCCTCTCTTTCATGTTCGATGCGCGGCTGGGCGGATCGGCGCCATTCTTTTATCATTTGACGAATCTACTTCTCCATCTCTTGGCGGCTTGCCTGGTTTTTGCTTTGTTAATGAAACTGCAGTTTAGGCGAGAGTTGTCCCTCCTAGCCTCATTGTTTTTTACCGTCCACCCCGTGCTGGCCCAGGCGGCGGCCTGGCTGCCGGGCAGGAACGATTCGCTCTTGGCCGTCTTTGTCCTTGCCTCTTTTCTTTGCTTTCTAACTTACATCAAAGAACGGAGATGGCCGTATCTTCTGGGGCATCTGTTTTTCTTTTTGGCCGCGCTCTTGACCAAAGAAACGGCCGTGGTTCTTCCTATAATAATTATTTTATATGCCTATTTGTTTCGAGCCCGGCTACAGGGCATGCTCCGCTTGGCCGCCGGCTGGGGACTTGTTATTGTGCCGTGGTTCTTGCTCAGGCGCTCTGTCCTGGGCGCGTCCATCGGCGCGGCCGATTTTGACGTTGTTAGATCGCTCGCAACTAATTTGCTTGCCGTCTTGCCTTATATCGGCAAGATCGTTTTCCCGGTCAATCTTTCAGTTCTGCCCATTCTGCGCGATCTGCCGCTCATCTGGGGGCTTGTTGCCATCGCGCTTGCCGGCGCCGGCCTTTTATTCTCAAAAAACAAACGGCCGGGATTTATTATTTTTGGAATCGCCTGGCTACTGCTTTTCCTCTTGCCTTCATTTATCCGATCTGCTTCAGCGGTCGCCGATTTTTCCGAACACAGGATTTACCTGTCTTTGATCGGCTTTATTCTGGTCTGCCTGGAGATCGATCTTATCAAGACGTTTGACACGAAGAAGCCCGCGCATCTTGCCGCGGCCGGCATTGTCCTGCTCGTTTTTTCAGCGATCACGTTTCGCCACGAGGAGAATTTTCGGAATCGTCTGAGTTTTTGGAAGAACGCGGCCGAGACCTCCCCCAATTATGCGTTTAATCACAATAATCTCGGCGCGATGTATTTTTTGGATGGCGAAATGGAGAAGGCGGAGAGAGAATATAAGAGGGCGCTGGCCTTAAATCCTGCGGAGCCGCTGACGCACAATAATCTTGGGCTCATCTATATGAATATGGGGAAGCTTAAAGAAGCGGAGGCCGAATATTTGAAAGAACTTAAGATAAATCCGCTCTACGACAACGCGCTCTTTAACCTGGGCTTGCTTTACGCGCGGCAGGGAAAGCTACGCGAGGCCAGACGGCTATGGCAGATGACGCTTGAGGTCAATCCCGGCCATAATGATGCGCGCAAATATTTGGAGCTGATCGATGGCAAGTGAGATAATTGTCGCGACGACGAATGAGCATAAATTAAGGGAGATTGGGCAGATGCTAAAAGGGAGACGAGTAACGGGTAACGGGATATGGGTTAAAGAAAACGGCAAGACATTTGAAGCCAACGCGATCAAGAAAGTTAAGGCGATAAAACTCAAACCCGGCCAGATCGGCGTCGCCGATGATTCCGGGCTGATGGTCGATTGTCTCGGCGGCAGCCCCGGGGTCCGCTCGGCGCGTTTTGCCGATCCGCCCACGCCGAAGAACCTCTGCGGCAAGCTGTTGAGATTGATGAAGGACTGCCGCAATCGCAACGCCAGCTTTGTCTGCGCCATCGCGATTGCCTTTCCGAACGGCGGGATCAGAGTCGTCAAAGGCATTGTGCACGGCAAAATCGCGGATAAAATGCGCGGCCACAGCGGCTTTGGCTACGATCCCGTCTTTATCCCCACTGGCTACCGCCAGACCTTTGCCGAAATGGCGCCGGCCGAGAAGAACCGGATCAGCCATCGGGGGCGGGCGTTAAGGAAGCTGAAAGAGATCATTTCTTAGGTTTGGCGGTCGTATTGCCGATGACGAGCGAGACCGGCAGGGTGTAGCGCCAGGCGATCTTGGCCGGTTCTTCCATCAATTCAAAAAGAATATCCAGAGTATATTTTGCCAGTTCCTTTGTGTCAACTTCGACGGTGGTTAATTTCGGCAATACACTTTTGGCGTATTCCGGCAATGCGAAATTATCAAAGCCGGTTATCGAAACCTCCTGCGGGACTGAAATATTCTTGGCGAGCAATGTTTCGTGGGCCTTATATGCGATCGGGTCGCTGGCGCAGACGATCGCGGTCGGCGGCTCCTTCAGGGCGAGCAGTTTTTCCAGCGCTTTATCAGCATGAGTATAAAGCCGGAAATCGGCGACGACGATATACTCCTCAATTACCTCCAGCCCGGATTCAATTAACGCATAGCGGTAACCTTCTATCCGATCCCTGGAGACCGGATCAAAGATCGCGCCGCCCGAAATTGTAGCGATACGCTTATGCCCCAGCTCGATCAAGTGCTTGCAGGCCTGGTAACTGCCTGACTTACCGTCGGGAAGCACGGTATGCAGTTCGATATCGGGCAGGGGATGGCCGCAAAGGACAAGAGGCAGCTGCTGTTGTTTGATCAGCAGGGCTTTTTCCCGCAAGATATTGCCGAGGATGATCACGCCGTCGATACGCTGGCGCGAGACCGACCAGGGGAGAGTATCCTGCTCATCCGGCCATGACTCAAAGATCAGGTTGTATTTCTGCTTTTTTGAATATTCGAGCAGGTGTTCGCAGACCTTGGCGTAAAAATCATTGGCAAAATTATAAGTATCGCGTGAAATGACGGCGATATGGTAAGTTCTCTTCCTCCCTTTGATTGGCCGGCTGTAACCCATTTCTTCGCATAGGGAGAGTATCTCCTGCCGGGTCTTGCGGTTGACCTCTTTGGGGTGGTTGAGCGCCTGGGAAACGGTCGCGACCGAGATCCCAAGTTTTCTGGCGATATCTTTAATTCGGACATTTTTACGATTCATCGGTTTATCCTACATTATTATCGTCAATATGGCGGAGAAATTTCAAGCTATTAGGTAAATGTTTGCCTAAAATTAGGCGATTTATCATCATTGAATGTTTAGAAATATATTGAAGCGACGCTAAAAACAGCCGGTTCGTAAATTTACTAAATAATCGTTGCTGAAATGACAATGAAATTTGGGCGATAAATAGTTGGCGGGAGATTTAAATCATGAAAAAACAAATGCTGTCCCTGGAAAAGCCGAACAAAGCCCTTATTATTCGGAAAGTGCTCGAAGAGGCGGGCGCGAGCGACGAAGAGATCGCCCAAACGCTCGGCGTCATCAGGGCGTTCAATTTCTCGGAGCCGATCATCTATCTTGAAGAGGAAAATGATGATCAGGGAGGTGAGAGGACTTTCAATCAATAAATATGAGTCCGCGGTGAGAATGGGGAAATATTAAAAGGAGATGAGTAAAATGGGAATGACAATGACAGCAAGATTAGAGAGACATGTTCCAACATTTGTGAGGGCAGCGCATGGGATCAAAAGGATTGCTTTGGATGGCAATCCTTTAGCGGTTGGCAGGCACCTTTATCATTCAGTCCGTAAATATATAGATTTGCGTAGTAAATATATATATATAGATTCGGAACGAATAAGTGGGGAATACGGGTCGTTCGTTGATACCGCTTTACAAAAAGGTAAAGCAGAAGCTTTACAAAAAGGTAAAGCAGAAACAGAAGGATATAATACGGCTCTTTCTATGAGCGGCAAGCCGATTGAGAATGGCACGCTCTTCAAGCCACTGCGGCTATTTCTATGCGAACGATTTCCATTTGACCCGTCGTTTGCCACGAAAACGGACAACCCGGCGGCTATGCGGCGCGACAGTGAATTTTACGGGCAGGTCAAGGGACAGAATGTCAGCCGCTACAACATATCCGATCGACTGTTCCAGCCGATTGGCATTTTAGCCAGATTACGGGCGTGGCTGGATCGGTTTTTATCTCGGAACTGGTACTTTCGCGGCTAAAAATTCAAAGCCCAGTTAAATCGGGCTGGCCTCCCCATCGGAAACGGTGGGGAGGTTTTTTTGTGGTATAATTAATCTTATGGAGGTGGCTAAATGAATCTTAAATTGAAAGAAAAGTTTTTAACGGATGAAAAAGGCCGTAAAGAAGCGGTTGTTTTGGATGTTCGGACTTACGAGGAATTGTTGGAAGATCTGGAAGATTTGGCCGTTATTGCTGATCGAAAAAATGAACCGGCGGTGCCCTGGGAAAAAGTGGAAAGGAAATTAAAGAAAGCTGGCCGCTTATAGAATCGAACTCAAATAACCGGCGGAAAAAGAAATAAGCAGGTTAGACAAAAATATTATCCCTCATCTTTCCCGCAAAATAAGATCGCTTGCCGCAAATCCTCGCCCAAGCCAATCAATAAAACTTAGCGGTAGTGAGCACAGTTATCGTTTGAGAGTGGGCAATTGCAGAATTCTTTATCAGATTGATGACGCAGCAAAAATCGTGACGATTTTTGCTGTCGGCCATCGCAAAGAGATTTATCGCTGATAAATCTGCGCCCGGCAAGTCGGGATCCCGCCGTTCCACTATTATAGAATTATTAATGAAAGAAATCCCCGCCGCTTGCGGCGTGGGTTACCTTATGGTGGCCGAAAGGGGAAAGGGGCGATAAGAGAGAGTGCGGAAACCACACACTAAAGCGTGTGGAATATTCCCCAGACTTTAGTCTGGGGTTTCGCAGCCTAAGTTGGAGAAGAATTAAGGCTAAAGATACCCCACCGCTTGCGGTGGGGAGTTAAGTTATTGAGGGCGGGAGAACCTGCAATAATATCTGCGCCCAGCAGGGGATAGTCAGCAGGGTTAGAAATTCTTGTAGGTCTTTTCAGAGCGCAGCGCGACTTTGTTAATAAGGATCAATTTCTCTTTGTCAAAAACACTAAAAATGACCCTGTAATCGCCGATGCGTATGCGATGAACCCGATCGCCAATTTTCTTTACGCCTTGCGGCCGGGGATCGTTAGATAAAGCTTTAATTTTTGCGGATATACGGTTGTATTCTTTTTGTGGCAGAGTATCAAGCTCTTTTTCAACCCGGCGCGAAGCGATTTTGACAGTGTATTTATCGCTTTTTGTTTCGGCGGTGTTTGTCATAATCAGAGAATAGTCGGCCGCCTTCGTTCAGATGTTCTTCTTCGGCTTTGAGCGCGCTGCGCAAATCCTCAATGTCTTCAAGCATTTCCCGGTATTCTTCTTCCGGGATCATCACAATAGGCTTAACAAGCTTGTAGGGTTTTTCAATGTCGATGATCGGAAGTTTTAAAATAATCTTTTTGTTGAATAAAGTCTTAGCCATATTGTTTTTCTCCTTTTAAACTATTATAACATTCATTTTTATGGCAAGCAAATTACGCCCGGCAAGAGTCCCCGATGCGCTATTCGCGATCGGGGTAAACGAACCCGAATTAAAGTTTGCGCCCGGGAGGATTTGAACCTCCAACCATCTGGTTCGAAGCCAGGTACTCTATCCAGTTGAGCTACGGGCGCAAGGCGGAACATCGGGACTACGGGCGCGTGCTAAACAAGCCGCAATTGTTCGGCTAATTTGCGTGTGCTGGGCGGAAATGACTTCAGCCAATTCTTGATCAGTTTCCGGTTTATCCTTTTTGTGTCAATTTCCCGCAGGTCCAGCGACCTTTTCTTTAATCCTATCAAATAAAGCTCGTCCAGCAAAGCTTTTTCAGGACGGGCGATCTGGGTATGTTTGATGATCTTAAATCCCCAAAATAGGCGCGGTTGGATATGAGTATACTCAAGCATGCTTCCACCGGCCTCGAGCGAGGCGCTTCTTTTTGGCGTCACCAGGGTGAGCCGGGACGGCGCCTGGCTTAATATCCCATGGATCGATAAAGCTGACTCCAATGAGATGTAAGCCGGATATTTTATTTCCACCGCGAGCTGTTCAATATCTGGCATCTTGCGCGGCAAAGCGTAATAACCCCGGGTCAGCCTGATTATCTTATTTTGTTTTATTAAGCGTGAAAGAACGACTTTAAGCGAAGGCCTGGCCGCGTTCAAATAGTTGGCCAGGTCAGCTAAAGAAAAATAATTCTTGGCCGATTTTTCCATTAATTGGATGATGCGCGCGCCGATCATGCTTTTTTCAATACCTCATCGATCATTGGCCATTTGTCCCGCGGCAAGAATCTTTTTAACTCCCTTTTAAATTCAACTTTATCTGCCGTGAATTTGGCCGGACTATGGAAAGGCCGGCGCAGCAGCGCCGCGATATAATAAGCGTCAAACCAGTCGCGCGGGCTCCCCCTTTCTTTTAAAGCCCTTAATTTAGCTTTTTCCAGGGAATCAAGCGTCGCGGTATAGAGGGCCGGTTGGAGCGGCGAGCAAGGGGAAGAGAGAGGGCGGAATTCTTTTTTGATCCCGTTTTTTCTTTTTGCGATCTCGATCTTGATGGAGAGCGGATGTTTGAGAAAAGGATCCCGCAGCTTTAGCAGGGCGAAGAGGGTGTTCCTTTTATCTTTAATTTCAACCAGGGACAGCCCCGGGTTGCGCTCAATGGCTTTCTCCAGCGCCGGCTCAAGCTCCTTTTCCTTTATCGGCTTGACCATCAGGAAGTCCAGGTCTTCGGAGAAACGGGGGCAGTTATAGGCCAGCCGCAGGGCG
>METM01000007.1:0-5631 GCA_001772335.1 candidate division WOR-1 bacterium RIFCSPHIGHO2_01_FULL_53_15 | reverse complement strand
GCCGTAAAATATCATTTTTCCGGCGAGCGGGCTTTCGGCCAGGACATAAAGAATGAGCATTTCCGCCTCTTCCCTCAAGATATTAAGGGAAGCGATCTTTAAGCTGGCCGACAATTCACTTAATAATAAGTCATCCATAAAAATTAACAAAAATGTTAACTATATTGTAGCAGTATGGTTTTGGGATTGTCAAGTTCGAATGGTCATTTGCCAAAAGACCAAGGTTTTGTTATTATTCGGGGGTAGCATGAAAAAACAGGTCAAATTCGGCGGCAAAATCCTTATCATCGGCTGCGGCTCGGTCTCGCAGTGCGCGATCCCGATCGTGCTCCAGCTGATCGACGTCCCGGCCAAAAATATTACGATCATGGATTTTGTCGATAACCGCAAGCGCGTTAAGGATTCTTTGAAAAAAGGCGTCAAATACGTCAATGACCGGGTGACCGAAAAAAATTATAAGACACGGCTGGCCAAATATGTTGGCCCCGGCGATCTGATCATCGACCTGGCCTGGAATATCGACTGCCGCGCGATCACTTCATGGTGCCGCGAGAACGAAGTCCTCTACGTCAACACTTCCGTCGAGGAATGGGACCCTTATAAGGACGAACAGCGCAACGACCCGACGAAATATACCCTCTACGCCCGCCACATGGAGATCCGCAAGATGCTCGAGGAGTGGGGGGATAACCGCGGAACATCAATGGTCGTCGACCATGGCGCTAATCCCGGCCTCGTTTCACACTTTACCAAGCACGCTCTCCTCGATATTTCAAAAAAGATCATCGCGGAAAAACCGAAAGACGCGAGAGTGCCGCAATTGAAGGATTATCTGGCGGCCAAGGACTTTGCCCGCCTCGCAATGCTGACCGGGACGAAGGTCATTCATATTTCGGAACGAGACACGCAAATCACTGATCGGCCCAAACAGGTCAATGAATTCGTCAACACCTGGTCGATCGAGGGATTTTATGAAGAGGGAGTCGCGCCGGCGGAGCTCGGCTGGGGAACCCATGAGAAATATGTGCCGCAAGGCGCGTTCTTCCACGAGACGGGTCCGCGCAACCAGATCTGCCTGCGCTCGCTCGGCATGAAGACCTGGGTCCGCTCGTGGGTCCCCTGCGGCGAGATCACCGGCATGGTCATCCGCCACGGCGAGGCGTTCAGCCTCTCCGACCGGCTGACGGTCTGGGAAGGGGGCAAGGCCGTCTACCGGCCGACTGTCCACTACGCCTATTGCCCATCCGACTGCGCCATCAATTCTTTGCACGAGCTTGAGATGCGCCAGTTCAAGATGCAGGAAAAGCAAAGGATCATGGCTGATGAGATCATCAGCGGTGAAGACCAGCTCGGCGTTCTCCTCATGGGCCATGACTTCAACTCCTGGTGGTGCGGCTCGCTTCTTGATATCCACACCTCGCGAAAAATGGTCCCCCATCAGCAGGCGACGACTATGCAGGTGGCGATCTCGGTTGTGGCGGCCTCGATCTGGATGATCAAGAACCCGCGCCGCGGCTTTCTCCTGCCGGACGATCTCGATCACGAGGAGATCCTTAAGATCTCAATGCCTTATATCAAGCCGTTCGTCTCCAGGGCGGTCGACTGGACGCCGCTCAAGAACTTGAACGCAAAATTCACCAAGTTTGATCTGCCGATCCCCAAACCCGAGGATGCCTGGCAGTTCACGACCTTTCTGATAAAGTGATAAACCGGGCAAAGCTGCAGCGGCTGGCCGCGCGGGAGGGAACGCCGCTCCTGATCATCGACCACGATATTATCCGGGCGAACTTTCTGAAACTGCGCAAACATCTCCCCCGGGTCCAACTCTATTTTGCCATGAAAGCCAATCCCGAACCGATGATCATTCAAACCCTCCATCACTTCAAGAGCGGTTTTGACGTCGCTTCCCTCCAGGAATACCAGACGGTGCTCGAAAATATCCCGAAAAAAGACCTGCGCGGTCATAAGCTGAACGATTTTATCTGGGACAAGATCATCGTCGCCAACACCATCAAGCCGGTGGCGACCTTGCAGCAGATCACCGGCTACAACACTTTGATGACTTTTGATAATGCTTATGAACTGGAGAAGATAAAACAGCATTGTCCCGATGCCGGCCTGGTCTGCCGGCTCAGGGTCCAAAATGTCGGTTCGGTGGTGGAATTATCGAGCAAGTTTGGGGTCGAGCCGGGGGACGCGGCGAACCTGATCGACAGGTCATTCGACCTTGGCCTGACGGTGGAGGGGCTCAGCTTTCACGTCGGCAGCCAGTGCTGTAATATCGATAATTATCTCAATGCCCTGGAAGCTTCAGCCGAAATATTTAAAGAGGTCCGGAAGCGCGGACATAAAATGCGCCTGCTCAATATCGGCGGCGGTTTCCCGGTCCCTTATGACGGGAGTGTCCCTGATTTTGAGGGCCTGGCTGATAAGCTGCGCAAAGAGATCGACCGGCTCTTTCCGAAGAGCATCCAGATCCTGGCCGAACCGGGCCGGTTCATTGTCGCGACGGCGGCGACGCTGATCGTCGAAGTGGTCGGCAAATCATTCCGCGACGACAAATGGGTCTATTACATCAACGACGGCGTCTACGGGACGCTTTCCGGCGTGATCTTTGACCATATACCGTATCATTTCAACGCGTTCAAACGGGGCGACAAAAAACTCAGCGCGGTGGTCGGCCCGACCTGCGACGCGCTCGATACCGTTTCGACCGCCGAGATGCTGCCGGAGCTGGCGATCGGCGAGCTTCTTTTCGTCAAGAACTGCGGCGCTTACACCAACGGTTCCGCGACCACTTTTAACGGCTTCCCCAAAGCGAAGATCCTCAACATCAATGCCTAACCCTCACCCGCTGGCGCAAACCGTCCCCCCTCTCCCGGAGGGAGAGGGGAAATTCCTTCCGGTAGATAAAGCCGACCTCAAAAAGCGCAAAATCGAACAGCTTGACATCATTCTTGTGACCGGCGACGCCTATATCGACCACCCGAGCTTCGGCGCGGCGCTGATCGGCCGCTATCTCGAAAGCCGCGGCTTTTCCGTCGGGATCATCGCCCAGCCGGACTGGAAAAGCGATGATGATCTTCAAAAACTTGGCAAGCCGCGCCTCTTCTTTGCCGTCACCGCCGGCAACATGGATTCGATGGTCGGCAATTACACTTCCGACAAAAAGATCCGGCGCAACGACATGTATTCGCCCGGGAATGAAGGCGGCAGAAGGCCGGATAGGGCGTCAATCGTTTACACTAACAAACTCAAAGCGTTGTTTCCCGGTGTTCCGGTCGTTATTGGCGGGGTAGAAGCCAGTTTACGCCGTTTCGCTCATTACGATTATTGGGATGACAAGGTGCGGAGACCGCTACTCTTCGATGCGAAGGCGGACTTTTTGAACTATGGGATGGGAGAGAAAGGGATACTTCGGGTTGCAGAAATTCTAAATACTAAATACGAAATACTAAACAAATCACAATTACCAAATGTTCAAATTCCAAACACGGCGATCATTGTTAAAGACATTTCTGGCTACAAAGACGCGCTGATATTGCCGTCATACGAAGAAGTTTTGACTGATAAGAAGAAGTTTGCCGAAGCGTTCAAACTGCACGACATTGAAGGCAGATTAAAAAAACCGCGCATTATCATCCAGCCGTGCCAGGGACGATATCTCGTTGTTTTTCCGCCGGAGAATCTGACTTCGAAGGAATTGGACGCGCTCTTTGAACTGCCATTTGCCCGCGCTCCCCATACCTCATACCTCAAACCCATTCCCGCCTGGGATTTCGTGAAGTTTTCGACCCTCTCTCATCGCGGTTGTTTCGGCGGCTGTTCGTTCTGCTCCATCGGCCAGCATCAGGGCAAATATATCGTCAGCCGGAGCCTGCCGTCGATCAAAAAAGAAGTCAAAGACATCCTGATCAAACAGCCAGGGTTCACCGGCAACATCCTGGACGTCGGCGGGCCGACCTCGAACATGTATGAGATGACCTGCTCGAAAGATGGCGGCTGCACTCGGATCAGCTGTATCTATCCGACGGTTTGTCGGAATTTAAATGCTTCCCAAAAGCCCTCCCTCAAATTACTCAAAGAGGTGAGGGAGATACCGGGGGTAAAAAAACTTTTCATCGGCTCGGGTATCCGCTATGACCTGGCGCTGACCGACCCGGAATATATGGCTGAGCTTGTCCAGCACCACGTCGGCGGACAATTGAGCATCGCGCCGGAGCACATCTGCGAGGAAGTCCTTTTGATGATGGGCAAACCGAGAGTCAAAACTTTTCTCGATTTTCAGGAAAAGTTTGAAAAACTTAGCCGCCGGCACGGAAAAAAACAATTCCTGATTCCGTATTTTATTTCATCGCATCCCGGCAGCACCCTCGAGCACGCTCTTGAGCTTGCATTGTTCATGAAAGAACACCACATCCGCGTCGAGCAGGTGCAGAATTTTCTGCCCACGCCGATGACGGTCGCCACCTGCATGTATTACACCGGCCTAGATCCTTTTACGGGAAGATCTGTCCATGTGCCGAAAGGGGAGGAGAGGAGCTTCCAGCGCGCTCTGCTTCAACCGAAGCTGGAAAAGAATTACCGGTTGGTGGTGAAAGCCCTGAAACAGCTGGGGCGGGAAGATTTGATAAAAACCCTTACATGATAAAACTCACCCCCGCTGACGCATAGCACTCTCACCCCCTCTCTTTTTAAGAGAGGGGGTAGGGGGTGAGTTAAAGCATTGAAAAGTTGACGGTATTTGATAGAATTGATGGTAAGAGGTGAGCCAGATGCCAAAGAAAAAGAAAAAAGCCAAAAAGGTTATCGCGAAGAAGTCAACAAAGAAAGCAATAAAAATGAAACCGGCTAAAGCCGTTAAGAAAACCAAAGTCAAGGCAAAGTCAAAGATCCAAGCCGTAAAAGCGCCAAAGGAAAAAGTTTTGGGCAGGGTGGAGCACTTCTTTGACAAGATTTCCGTCGCGGCGATCAGCGTCAAAGCCCCTTTCAAGGTCGGCGACATCATTCACATCAAAGGCCACACGACCGATTTTGTCCAGCGAGTCGATTCGATCCAGATCGAGCATGAGAGCGTGGCAAAGGTCAAGAAGGGCGACGATATCGGCATCAAGGTCAAGGAATATGCCAGACAGCACGACATGGTCTACCTGTCGAATGAGAAAGAATTAGGAGCCAGGCCGGCGACGACGGCGATCCAACAGCCGATGTTCCCGACCGTGCCGGCGCCAAAAGCGGCCGTTGCCGCGCCGGTCAAACCGGTTGCGCCGACCCGGCCGCCGGCGCCTCAGCCAAAAGCCGATCCATACGGGGGCAAGAAATTCTTCAGTTTTTAGGTTTATTCATAACAAAAGTGGTCAGTATTTCATCCGCGTAGGTTCTATCGAAACCGGCCTGGCGGGCTGTCGTGAGAAGAAAATTCGCGTCCGCCTCAATCATAAGTCCAAAATAAATAAATTTACCGCCCGGCACAAGCGCCCGAAAAGCTTCTCTCGCGTAAGCTTTTATTTCGACGAGGGGGAGCAGATCCATCAAGAATTTTGAAAAAACGATATCAAAGGAAGCGTCCGGGAATGGCAGGGAAGAAGCGCGGCCGAATATGATATCGGGCCGGGTTGGATGAATGTCCAG
>METM01000006.1 GCA_001772335.1 candidate division WOR-1 bacterium RIFCSPHIGHO2_01_FULL_53_15 | reverse complement strand
AATCCACGATCTGTAAAAGGTCATTGCCCTTCGAATCGACCTTGCATACGCCATGGATAGCGAGCCGGCCAAAATTATCGTTGATTGTTTTTTTAACATTGTTTTCATACTGCGACTCGTTCGGCACGGGGGACTCATCGGCAATAACCGACAATATTTCATTCTGCGCGACATTCCCCTTTAACAATTGGATGCTGAAGTCCTCATAAGCCTGAAATGGATCATCATGATAATGCTTCTTAAAATATCCGCCTTTCTTATCAACGATCATCATGCAATATCTGATCTCCAAATCCGCTTTTGCGCAGGAAAAGAAAACATCCAGCATCATCTTATAAATCGGCAAATTATTGGGGAATATTTTTTGCCATTTTGCTTCTTCTGTATAATTTTGCCGGTGCCGAATCTTTTCGATTTCCGTAAGCATTTCATAAGGGCGTGAACACTTGACCATTCCGATGGAAAAGAAACGATCCCTTTCTGAATTTAAAAGACCGGTTTCATCAAGAAAGCAAAAAGGCGTTATGATCTTGTCATAATCGCTTAACTTCAAATCATTGCCAACATTCATGAGTGAATTATACTATTTTTTTGCATTTTACGTAAGGCGTCACTGCCCCCCAATGCCCAATCCTCAGTTCCTAGTTCCTTCCCCGCCATTGACACCCAAAGATGGCGGTGGGCATGCAGGACATCAGGTTTCAAGTCCCGGCTCGCTCCTCGCTGATATCCTGATCCCCTGATTCCCTGCCTACTGATATCCTGATGACCTGATCCCCTCCCCCAGTTGACACCCAAAGATGGCGGTGGGAGAAAAAAACATTAAAAAGAAACCCTCACCACCCCACCCGTCTTCAATTCAATTTTCCCCAAATCCGGCTTAAGCAATTGAACTAATTTGGGAAGGAAAGGCAAATGCCCGGCGATTAGTATTGTTTTGCCGCTTTGACGGATGAGCTTGACGATCGGGGCGACGGGGTCGTTGGGCTTGAGGCCGTCTTTTTCGATTACCTTAGAAACATTCAGGACCCGGGCAATGATCTCGGCCGTCTGCTTGGCGCGAAGTTTGGTAGAATGCCAGATCTCGTCGATCCGTGCCCCTTCCGCCTTCAACTCATGCGCCGTCGCTTCAACCTCGGCCCTGCCCTTTTCCGTCAAAGGCCGCGCGGGATCAACTTCTTCGGCGACCGCTTCGCCGTGGCGGACAAGATAAATCAACATCAACCAATCAACTTCCTGGTAAACTTTTCCAAAGGGATATAATCTCTCTTGTCGGCCGACTGCAAAGCTTGAATATATCTTTTTCTGACATCGGTCCTTTCGATCAATCCCGCTTCCGGCCATTCCGGCAGTTTTTCATTATGAGCAGCAAGAAAAATATCCGCGATTAAACGGGCGTGGCGCCCATTGCCGTCAATAAAAGGATGGGTCATAACCAGGCGATGATGGATCCGGACACTTCTCTCTAATAAATTCAAATTATTCTTTTCATCCCAATATTTGATATCATCGGCCAAACGCTTTAATTCATCCTGAATATTATGCCAATCAGCTCCCAGATTAATGTTCCTCTTTCTTAATCCGCCGGCCCACCGCCAGGTCTCGTCAAACATCGCCCGGTGGACTTTTTTCAGCCATTCCACCGTGATCACCGGCGGTTTTTTCCCGGCCAAATACCGGCGCGCGGCTTTCAGGATATTTGCCGCTTCCCACTCGTTAAGTTCGGCCCTGGTTGAGATATGGGTGGGGATAAGGTCGGAAGCGTCCTCGATCGGGGTCGCTCCGTCAACCGGCTCAAAAAGAGGCATTATTCTTCCCAGAGCTCCGGACCCGGCTTAGTCGATAATTCCTCGATCAGCCGTGCCAGTTGAGCGGCATACGCTTCTCGGGAAGGCGCCTGTTTTTCCATCGCCATGTTGGCATAGGTCCTCGAGATCACTTTTTTCGCCGCCCGCTCCGCCTGCCACCTAACCTTATCTGCCACTGACCGGCGTGAAACAAGAGCGCCCAAAAAATCGCATTCCAGCACCCCGGCGATCCGGACGATCGTCTTTAAACTGCTCGACGCGGCATCTTCTTCGATCCGGGAAATGACCGGCTGCCTGACCTTCAATCTTTTCGCCAGTTGCGCCTGGGTCATCCCCAACGCTTCACGATAATCTTTCAGCCTTTGGCCCAATTTCTCAACCGGGATCAAAGTCCCTTTTTGGGTCGCCTTAGAAAGCTGGTTCTCTTTTAATTTCTTGGCAATTTTTGACATATTCTAACCTCCTGCGTAAATATAACCTATATGTTATATTTATAGTGACTAAATATAGCTTATATGTTATATCGTGTCAAGAGACAATTATTTGTCAGATGGCCAAAAAACACAACCTCTCGACCAATCTTAACTATTCACCCATCACCTTGACCACCACCCGCTTTTTCCGCTGCCCGTCGAATTCGCCGTAAAAGACCTGCTGCCAGGGGCCAAAATCGAGTTGGCCATTGGTGATCGGGATCGTCACCTCGTGATGGAAGAGAATCGATTTGAGATGCGCATCACCGTTTGATTCGCCGGTCTGGTGGTGATGATAGTTGGGGTTGAAGGGAGCGAGCTTCTCCGCCCACTCAAGAAGGTCACGCTTGATCCCCGGCTCCTCGTCGTTGATAAAGACCGCCGCCGTTATGTGCATGGCCGAGACAAGAACAATACCTTCTTTCACGCCCGATTTGCCGACTATTTCGGCCACCTCATCGGTGATATTAACGATCTCTTTCTTGTTCTTCGTATTGAGATAGAGATAATCGGTGTGGGTTTTCATAACTGCGACTTATTATATAACAGGGGTTAGGGGCTAACAAGGGGAGGCTGAGCGGCAAAAACAACCTCAGCCCTCACCCAATTTTTCGACTATCCATTATTTTTTCTTCTCTGCCCTCTCCCAGAGGGAGAGGGACTGATCGATGGACAATTATCTCTTCAAGCTTTTGTAAAGCCATTTTTCTTGTCCCGATCAATTCTTTGTTTCGGATCCTGATTATCATAATCCCTTCGGACTCGATCACTTCCTGCCTTAACCGATCATAATCTCTTCGCTTTAGATGAATTCCTCCGTCGACTTCAATGCCCAAACGGAGTTCATGGCAGTAAAAGTCAAGGACAAAACCCTCGATTACGTGCTGTCTCCGAAACTTTAGATTCTTGAATTTGCGCTTGCGCAGGAGTTCCCAGACGATCTTCTCCGCTTTAGTTTGATCTTTTCTCAGGGTTCGCGCGAATATCTTTTTGATTTCTTTCATAAACGAAAATAAATGGGGCCACCCAACCCCTCTCCCTCCGGGAGAGGGCCGTTGACGATCAATTATATCACTACGAAAATCGAGTGAGGGCTGTTAGCTAGCAAATTAAAACAGTATATTCGGGAAAACTCCCAACGCCACCACGCCGGCCAGACAGACCCAGATAGCCAGGGAAATGAAAGCGGGGATCTTGACGGCCGATTCGTCGCCGTTGCGGAAATACATGATCTGCATGACGTTCATATAATAATAGACCGAGACGACACTGTTGACGACGCCGACTATCGCCAGCCAGAGAAAGCCCGCCCCTACCGCCGCCTTAAAGAGCAGAAACTTGCCGATAAAGCCGGCCAGCGGCGGGATGCCGATGAGCGAGAGGAAAAAGACGGCAAAGGCAAAGGCCATGACCGGCGAGCGGCGGGCAAAACCGGAGTAACTCTCAATATCTTCGCTCCCCAGTTTTTCAGCCAGATAAATGACCGCGGCGAAAGCGCCCAGGTTGGCGAGAGTATAGACGATAAGGTAGAAAATAACCGCCGAATAGCCAAGCTCGGGCGAAACCAGGCCGATCAGGATATAGCCGGCCTGGGCGATGCTCGAGTAAGCTAAGAGGCGCTTAATGTTTCTCTGGCGCAGGGCCGCTAAGTTGCCGATCGTCATCGTCACCGCTGAAAGGAGCGCTAAGAGCGTCACCAAGTCGATATTTAACAGCGTCAGCAGGCGGAGGATGACGGCAAAGCCGGCCGCCTTGGGGGCGACGGACAAATAAGCGGTGATCGGGGTCGGCGCCCCCTCGTAAACGTCGGGGCACCAGAACTGCATCGGCGCCATGGCGATCTTAAAGCCGAAGCCGAAGAGAATGAGCAGGATCGAGAGGAATCCGGCCGGCGAAACGATGTTCATGGCGGCGACGCGGCTAAGATCGAGCGTGCCGTTTAGACCGTAGAAGAACGAAACCCCGTAGAGAAAAATGGCCGAAGCCAGCGCGCCGAAGAGAAAATATTTGAGCGACGCCTCGCTGCTGCGCTGGACCGACTTTTGCCAGCCGACCAAAAGATATGATGTGAAGCTGACCGTCTCCATCCCCAAATATATCATCAGGAGATTGGGCGACGAGACCATCAGGATAAGGCCGAGGAGAGAGGTTAACAGCAGGAAGTAGAACTCCCCCTCATGCTTTTTGACCGCCGAGGCGAAGAAATCGTAATTGAGGACGACTACAAGCAAGCCGACGAGCAGGAACAATGTTTTAAATATGATCGAAAAACTATCGACCAGATACATATTGGACAGAAAACTGCCGGCTGAAGCGCTCTCCGTCAGGAACGGCAGGAAGACGGAAAGGAAGCTCAAAGCCAGGCCGCCCAGAGTGACGGCGACCAGCAGTCGGCGTGAGGGTATGATCTTAACAAAATCATAAGTTAAGATCAGGAGCGCCAGGCCGAGGAGTATCAGTTCAGGCAAGAAGATCATTCCCCTACACTCCCCCCACTAACATTGAAACCGCTTTACCCATCACGTCCAGCAATGGCACAGGATAGATGCCGAGGAAAAGGATCAGGACGCCAAGGACGGCCAGACAGAAGATCTCGCGGCCGTCAGCATCTTGCAGGAGGTTGAACTTCGGCAGGGCCGGCCCCAAAAGCATCTTCTCGATCGTGTAAAGGATTAGCGCCGCCGTCACCAGCACGCCGAGGAGCGCCAGTCCCGTCACGACGGGAAAAATCGGGAACGAGCCGACAAAGATCAGGAACTCGCTGATAAAACCGGAGAGCGCCGGCAGGCCGAGCGAGCCGAAGGCGAAAAAGCTGAAGAGCCCGGCATAGACCGGGACTTTGGCGGCGAGACCGCCGTAGTCGGAGAGCTGGCGGGTGTGGGTCCTTTCATAGATAACGCCGACGAGCAAGAAGAGGCCGCCGGTGATGAGGCCGTGGCTGACCATCTGCATGATGGCGCCCGAGACCGCCGTTGAGCGAGCGACAAGATTGGTCGAAGCCGCCATCGCCGCGGCGATCCCCAACATGACATAGCCCATGTGGTTGACCGAACTGTAGGCGATCAGTTTCTTGAGGTCTTTTTG
Source organism: candidate division WOR-1 bacterium RIFCSPHIGHO2_01_FULL_53_15 (assembly GCA_001772335.1). Classification (GTDB taxonomy): domain Bacteria; phylum Margulisbacteria; class WOR-1; order O2-12-FULL-45-9; family XYB2-FULL-48-7; genus 2-01-FULL-53-15. The sequence goes on along the minus strand of METM01000006.1, from coordinate 10,657 downwards.
CGCCATCGAGACGAATGCTCCGTAAATGATGCTGATCAGCGCCAGAATGGCGATCGGCACGGCGAAATATTTGCAAGATTCCGGTAAAAGAGGCATGGAGAATCTTAAGAAGCCGTAACTGCCCATCTTCAGCAGGACGCCGGCCAGGATGACCGAGCCGGCTGTCGGGGCCTCGACGTGCGCGTCGGGGAGCCAGGTGTGGAACGGGAACATCGGGACTTTAATGGCAAAAGCCAGGAAGAAGCCGAGGAAGACAAGCGCGCCCAGGCGCGGGTCAGCAATCTTTGAAAGCTCAAGGAGATCAAAACTATGCGGCGAGGCGTTAAAGTACAAGATTAAAATGGACAACAACATCGCCAAACTGCCGGCCAAAGTGTAGAGGAAAAATTTGATCGCCGCGTATTCCTTGCGCGCCCCGCCCCAGACGCCGATCAGAAAATACATCGGCACCAAACTGACCTCCCAGAAAATGTAGAAAAGGAAAAGATCGAGCGCCGAAAAAACGCCGAGCATGCCGATCTCAAGGAGCAGGAAGAGGATAAAGTATTCCTTCGGCCGCTCCTTGATGATCCAGGAATAGATGAGAGATAAGGTGGTTAAAAGCGCCGTGAGGACCAGCATCGGCAGGCTGATGCCGTCGATCCCCAAATGATATTTGATGCCGAGGGTCGGCAGCCATTGGAAGACCTCCTGGAATTGGAAGCCGGCGGCCCCGCGGTCGAACAAGTACCAGAGGATTCCGGTCAGCGCCAGCGGGACGGCGGAGACGGCCGTAGCAAAAACCTTAATGAAAGCCGCTTTGTCGCGCGGGGTAAAGAGCAGCACCAGTATCCCCACCAGCGGCGCGAAAATTATTGTCGAAAGCATCAATTTACCTCCTTATTTCCTACAACTCACCCCCTGCTAACTTCAGGTTAACCCTCCCCCTCTCTTTTTAAGAGAGGGGGAAAGAGGGGGTGAGTTTTTATCTCCTAATTAATAAAACTAATACTATCCCCACAACGACGAACAAAAGATAATTCTGGACAAGCCCGGTCTGCGCTCGGCGCAGGGCCTCACCGAAGAGCGCGGAAATTTTGGCCAAGAGATTGACCAGCCCATCGACGATATAGATGTCAAAGAATGAATTGACGAAAGCAAAGATCCACCCCACCCGGCCGACCAGATTGACGATGCCGTCGATAACGAGCTGGTCGAAGATCGCGAGCCCCTGGCTGACCGCCGTCGCCGTCCAGCCGAAGACATAGATAAAGAATTCGTCGAGATAGAACTTGTTGGCGACGAATTTATAGAGAAAATTGTTATGCCAGCCGGCGAGCGACACGACCTTCGCGCCGTAAAGGAGCCAGGCCGTGAAAATGCCAAGCGTCGCCATCCCCAACGACGAAGCAAAAACCAGGAGTGGCGCCGCTTCTTCATGATGGCCGCCGGCGAAGGGATTGAAAAAGCCGAAGCCAAACGCGAAGACCGCCAGGATGATGAGCGGCACGGTCATGACGCGGGGCGATTCGTGGGGATGCCCTTTGACCTGGCCCGGGAAGATCTTAAAGATCATGCGAAAGACGTAGAACGCGGTCAGAAACACCGCCGCGACCGCCAGCCAGAAAGCGACGGGGAGATTGTGATAGGCGGCGGCGAGGATCTCGTCCTTGCTGAAGAAGCCGGAGAACGGCGGAATGCCGGTCAGCGCCAGCGCACCGATCATGGTTGTCGCGAAAGTGATCGGCATGGCTTTGGCCAGGCCCCCCATCTCGGACATTTCGTTCGAGTGAACGGCATGGATGATCGAGCCGGCCCCTAAAAAGAGAAGCGCCTTGAAGAAGCCGTGGGTCAGGAGATGGAACATCCCCGCCTCCGGCGCGTTGGCGCCCATCGCTAACATCATGAAGCCGAGCTGGGAGATCGTCGAATATGCCATGATCTTTTTGATATCGGTCTGCGTCACCGCGATAAGACAGGCCATGAGCGCCGTGCCAATCCCGAGATAGCCAATGATCGTTAAGGTCAGCGGTGCCAGTTCAAATAACGGAAAGAGCCGCGCCACCATATAGACGCCGGCCGCCACCATCGTCGCCGCGTGGATGAGGGCGGAAACAGGGGTCGGGCCCTCCATCGCGTCGGGCAGCCAGACGTGGAGCGGAAACTGGGCCGATTTGCCGATCGCGCCGCAGAAGATGAGCAGAGTTATGGCAGTGACGAGCGGCACAGATAAAGTGTGCGCCTGGCTGAAGATCGTTTGAAAATCGATCGCGCCGAGGGAGAGGAATAGGAGCAGGATACCAAGGAAGAAACCGATGTCCCCCGCCCGGGTGAAAATAAACGCTTTTTTGCAGGCCGCGGCGGCCGAGGGCTTCTCGAACCAGAAGCCGATCAAAAGATATGAGCCGAGGCCGACCAGCTCCCAGAAGATATAGAGCAAAAGCAGGTTATTGGCCAGGACCACGCCCAGCATGGCGGCGCAAAAGAGCGAGAGATAAGCAAAGAAGCGGGCAAAGCGCGGGTCGCCCTTCATATACCCGATCGAATATATCTGGATCATGAGGCCGACGCCGGTCACGAGCAGGAGCATCCAGGCCGAGATGAGATCGATGCGGAAACTGAAAGCGACTATCGGCAGCCAGGCGGCGCTCACTTCGATCGTCGTGCCCTGGAAGACCTCGATCGCCGCCAGGAGTGAGAGGAGGAACGAGCCGGCCAGCGCCGCGATCGAAACATACGGCGCCCTCTCCTTCAGCTGCCAACCGAAGAAGACAAGCGCGGCAAAAGCCAGCGCCGGGAGCAATGGAATTAAAATTACCATTTTAATAACGCAGCCTTTTCAACATCGATATCCCCGAACTCGCGGTAGAGATTGAGAATGATCGCCAGCCCGATCGCCGCCTCGGCCGCCGCCGCTGCGATGATAAAGAGCGTAAATATCTGGCCCGAGAGATCGATCAGCGTCCTCGAAAAATAGACAAAATTGAGGTTGACGGCGTTGAGCATCAGCTCGATCGACATGAGGATGGCGACGGCGTTCTTGCGCGTCAGCGCCCCGAACAAACCGAGCCCGAAGAGAATTAAACTTATGGCCAGGATATCCATTAGTCCTTCCTCGCAATGACGACGGCGCCGACAAGCGCCGCCAATAGAAGCAGAGAAATCACTTCAAACGGCAAAAGATAGGTTGTCAAGAGCTCGCGGCCAAGCCCGGCGATCGGATCGGACATCTTACCGGCCTTGGCAACAAGATCAAGTTTCCTGATCGCCGCGATCCCGAACAGGACAAAGACAATTACCGCTAAAAGCGAAGGCATAACCTGGTGGTTGGCGGCCGACAACAGCCGGTCGCCCACCCGGGTCGTCAGCATGATGGCAAAAATGATCAGGATCATGATCGCGCCTACATATATGATGAGCTGCATGACGCCGACGAAGGGCGCGTCAAGATAGAAATAGAAACCGGCCAGCGTCAGCAGCGCGACCGCCAGGGCCAGCGCGCAGTGAAAGATGTTTTTCAGCGTCACCGTCAGGAACGCCGAAATCAGGAGTATGGCCGCCAGAACGTATATCATTAGATGTCTTTCCTCTCGATCAGCTGTTTGCGGTCATAGACGCTGTTTTCGTAGCTCTGGTCCCAGTAATTGGCCGAGAACGGGCAGACATCAACGCAGATGCCGCAGTACATGCACAGCCCCATGTCGACGGTATAACTTTCCAGCTTGCGCTTTTTGTCCTCGCCGACATGATATTTAATATAGATGCAGTTGTTGGGGCAATAATTGACGCAGATCATGCACGAGGTGCATTTGTCGCGGTGCAAGCGCAAGTTGCCGCGGAAAGCCGGGTACGGCTGACGCTTCTCGCTCGGGTACTGCAGGGTGATCGGTTTCTTGACGATCTGCTCGAGCGTCACCTTCATCCCCAGTAAAAGATTATATATCCCCAAAAAGAATTGTTTCATTTAATTAAAACCATAACGAGACCGGTGACCAGAAGATTCGCCAGCGCGAGCGGCAAAAGAAGCTTCCAGCAGAAGCTCATCATCTGGTCAATCCGCAGGCGCGGGAATGTCCAGCGCCACCACATCAGGACAAAGAGGAGAACATAGGTCTTGATGAGGAACCAGACAAAGGGCGGGAGTATCGGCCCCTGCCAGCCGCCCAGGAAGAGGATCGTCGCCAGCGCGCAGACGGTGAACATGTTGACGTATTCGGCAAAGAAGAACATGACGAACTTCATCCCGCTGTATTCGACGTTGTAGCCGGCGACAAGCTCTGATTCCGCTTCCGGCAGGTCGAACGGCGTTCGGTTGACCTCGGCGGTGGCGGCGATAAGATAGATGAAGAAGGCGACCGGCTGGATCAGAATATACGGGAATGCCCTTTGCGCTTCGGTGATACCGATCAAACTGAACGAACCGGAGAGCATGATGACCGGCAGGACCGAGATAAGGATCGGGATCTCGTAGCTGATGATCTGGGCGACCGAGCGGAAACCGCCAAGCAATGCGTACTTATTATTGGACGACCAACCAGCCATCATGATGGAGAGCGCCGTCAAGCTGGAGACCCCGAAAACATATAAAAGGCCGATATTGAGGTCCTTTACATATAATACAGGCGAGAATGGGATAACAAGGTAAGCCAGGAAAGCGGCGACAAAGACGACGACCGGCGCCGCGATAAAGACCCAGCGGTCGACCAGCTTGGGGATGATATCTTCTTTCATTAAGAGTTTGAGCGCATCGGCGCCCAATTGCAAACTGCCGTGCCAGCCCACCCTCATCGGCCCGTAGCGCATCTGGAAGTGGGCGCTCACTTTTCGCTCCATCCAAACGAGGAACATGGCGGTTAAGCTGATGAACGCCAGCGCCACCGCCGATTTGATCAGGATAATTAATAAATCTAATAACATCTTTTTATATTTCTAAACCCCACACTAAAGTGTGGGGAATAATCCTTCTCTAATTCCCCATACTTCAGTATGGGGATTCCTCTTTTCCAAATCCTCATCTGTCGACCTCGCCCAGCATGACGTCAACTGTCCCGAGCACCGCCACGACATCGGCGATCTTCCAGCCCTTGAGCATTTCCTGGAGGATGTTCATGTTGCAGAATGACGGGGCGCGGCATTTCATCCGGTACGGCTTGTTAGTCCCGTGGCTGACAAAGTAGAAGCCGAGCTCGCCGCGCGGCGACTCGGTCGGCACATAGGCCTCCCCCGCCAGCGGCTTGAGATTGAGCGGGACTTTGATCTTGAAACCGCCGGCCGGCAGGCCCGCGAGCGCCTGCTCGACGATCTTGACCGACTCGCGCATCTCCCTGATCCTCACGATGTAGCGGTCCCAGCAGTCGCCGACGGTCCCGGTCGGGATATCGAACGTAAATTTGTCGTAGACGGAATATGGAAGAGCCCGGCGCAGGTCGCGCCTCACCCCCGAAGCGCGGAGCATCGGCCCGCTGATGCCGTAGGCGACTGCTTGCTTGGCTTCGATAATGCCGACATTTTTTGTCCGCTGGAGGAAGATCGGGTTCTCGGTCAGGAGCGCTTCGTACTCGTCGATCCGTGGCCGAAAGTAACTTAAGAACGCCTTCGTGTCGCGGATAAATTCGTCACTGATGTCGCTGGCCACACCGCCGTAGCGGATATAATTATATGTAAGGCGGGAGCCGACCGCCATCTCAAAAAGATCCATGATCGGCTCGCGTTCGCGGAAGCAATAAAGGAACGGGGTGACCGCTCCGAGGTCGAGCGCGAACGTCCCCAGCCAGACCAGGTGGCTGGCGATCCGGTTAAGCTCGCACATGATGACGCGGATATATTCGGCGCGCGGCGGCGGCGTTATATTGGCCAATTTTTCAACCGGCAGGACCACCGCTAAGTTGTTGTTCATCGCCGCTAAATAATCGAGCCGGTCGACGAACGGGATGATCTGGATATAGACGCGGTTCTCCATCATCTTCTCGACGCCGCGATGGAGGTAGCCCATGTCGGGGATCGCCTCCTTGATCACTTCGCCGTCAAGCTTAAGGATGAGCCGGAGCACTCCGTGGGTCGACGGGTGCTGGGGCCCCATGCTCAAATGATATTCTTCCGTGCGCAGTTCGCTCATCAGATCGTCACCGGTTTTTTGATCATGTTCGGGTCGGTATAATCTTTCAGCAGAGGATACCCCTGCCAATCGGGCGGCAGAAGTATCCGCCGCAGGTCAGGATGTCCAATGAATTTGACGCCGAACATATCATAAACTTCCCGCTCGTGCCAGTCAGCCGCCGGCCAGACCGAGATAAGGGAAGAGACCTCGGCTTTGTCGCGCGGCAGTTCGACCTTGAGCATCAGGGTTTCGTTCGTCGCCGTTGACTGCAGGCGATAGACCAGCTCGATTATGTTCTTTTCGGGATAGTCGATCGCCGTCATGAACGGCAGATAATCGTAGGTCGCCTGGAGCTTTCTGCACTCGATCAGAAGTTCAGCCGCCGCTATTTTTTTCTCTTCGCTCATCGTTTTAAAATGCTTTCCTTCTTGATCTTTGCCTGCAGTTTCATGAAGCCCTCGATCACCGCTTCGGGGCGCGGCGGGCAGCCGGGGACGTAGACGTCGACCGGGATCAGGTTATCGACCCCCTTGACCGCCGAATAAGAATCGTAGTAGAAAGCGCCGCCGGTGATGGCGCAGCTTCCCATCGCTAATACATAGCGCGGCTCAGACATCTGCTCGTAGAGCTTCTTGAGGCGCGGCGCCATCTTGGCGGTGACGGTGCCGGCCACGATCATCAAGTCCGACTGGCGCGGCGAAGCACGGAAGATCATGCCGAAGCGGTCAAGGTCAAAGCGCGAAGCGCCGGCCGCCATGATCCCTTCGATGGCACAGCACTTGAGGCCGAAGAGCATGTACCAGAGGGAGTTGGCGCGGCCCCAATTGAAAATGGCGTCGGTCGAGGTGATAATCAGCTGTCCGCCGGGTATCTTCTCCAGGTAGCGGAAGAGGTCTTTGGCTACATCCACTCAAGCGCCCCTTTCCGCCAGATATAAGAAAGGCCAAGGATCAGGATGAAAAGGAAAATGAATATTTCAATAAAAGCAACAAAACCGAATGACCTCATGACGAGCAGTGTCGGCGCGAGGAAGAGAATTTCGACGTCGAAAATAACGAAAGCGAGAGCGAAGAGATAATATCTTGGGTTGAACTGGATCCAGGAGCCGCCGACCGGCTCCTCGCCGCACTCATAGGTCGAGAGCTTGGCCGCCGACGGCTTGTGGGGGGCGATCAACCACGAAGCGACGAAAGCGCCGATGACAAAAAGAACTCCGACTGTGAAAAATATTACAAAGTCAACCATTGTCAAAAATATTTTAGCAAAAATTCAGAGAGTTGTCCACTCGGCAATAAACCCGGCTTGACTAATTGACCGCGACATTGTATATAATAGAACGCCTATGGGAAAGCTTTCATTGCTTCAGAGATTCGGCCTTTTATGCCTCCTCGCCCTGATTGTTTTTGCTTTCATTTTCGGGGCGATCGTCACCTCCTTGCTCGAAAACGATTCGTTGGAAAGATCAAAACAGCTGACTGCCGCTCTCATTTCGAAAGAAGTTAAAAATGAATTATTGCCGGGCGAATTGACCGCACCTGAAACCGGCCACGCATTAAAGGCATTTTCAAAAAAGATCAGGCACCTCAGCCTGCCCCCGGACGTTGAACGGATCAAGATCTGGAACAGTGAGAAGATCGTTGTCTGGTCAGATGATGAGCGGTTGATAGGCAAACAATTCCTCGATAATGAGGAGCTCAATGAAGCATTAGAGGGCAAAATTGAGTCCGAGTTAAGCGAACTAAAAAAAACAGAGCATCAATTTGAACGCAAGTTCAAAAGATTGCTCGAACTGTACGTCCCTATTCAATTTGGGCCCGGGGGTAAGACTCGGGCAGTTTTTGAAATCTATCAAAATCTTGATCCGCTTTATCTTGACATCGCTCGCGCCCAAAATCTTATTTGGACCACTATCGCCGTTGGATTTTCGCTTTTATTTCTCGTGCTTTTTGGGATCGTGCTTGAGGGTTCAAGACGGATCGATGCCCAGAATAAAAAGCTGATCGAAACAGCAGAAGAGTTAAAGAGAAAAGACCGCATGAAAACAGAGTTCTTGTCTATTGTTTCGCACGAACTGCGCACCCCAGTGACGCCGATCAAGGGCTATCTGACTCTCCTGCTGGATAAAAAATTGGGCGAACTCACCGGGGAGCAGGCCAATGCCCTGTCCGTTATCTTGAAACAGAGCGACCACCTCCTGGCCATGATCGACAGTATTCTGAATGTTTCCCGCCTGGAATACGGAAAATTTTCTGAACTAAAAAAAGAGCCGATACAACTCAATCAAATCGTACGCCAAACGGTTGAATGGCTTATGGAGCAGTTTATTTCAAAACAGATAACGGTAAAGTTCGATCAGGATGAAAAATTGCCGGTAATATCGGGGGACGAGACACAATTGGTCAGGGTCATGGAAAACCTGCTCGGCAACGCGCTGAAGTTTACGCCCAAAGGCGGCACGGTTACCGTTAAAACCCGGGTATCCGGACCGGCAGAAGATATCCTTCAGGTTGAGACCGCCGACAACGGCCTTGGCCTCGCAAGGGAAAACCTGGAAAAGATATTTGAAAAGTTTTATCAAGTGGACAGCTCAAACACTCGCGTAGCCGGCGGGCTGGGGTTGGGCTTACCCATCGCCAGGGAAATCATCGAAGCCCACGGCGGTAAGCTCTGGGCGGAAAGTGCGGGGTTGGGGAAAGGCTCTAAATTTTATTTCACTCTTCCGATTACTTAGACCTGCGCTAGTTTTCCCTGGCCAGCTCGCTGTATTTCTTCGCCCAATAGAGGTTCTTTTTGATCTCGGCTGGTTTCAACTTCCTGACGACTTTAGCCGGCATCCCCATGACGAGCACCCCCTTGGGCACCTTTGTCCCCGGCGCAACCAAAGCCCCCGCCGCCACCACCGCCCCTTTTCCGATCACCGCGCCGTTCAGAACGATCGCCCCCATGCCGATGAGAGCTCCTTTCTTAATAGTACAGGCATGAAGGATCACCCCGTGGCCGACCGTCACATTGTCTTCAATTTTAATGCCGCAATCGTCTTCAAGATGCAGGAGACAGCCGTCCTGAATATTGACATTCCGGCCGACAGTAATTTTGTTAATATCGGCGCGCAGGACGCTGTTATACCAGACGCTTGAGCCCGCCCCGATCGTAACCGCGCCGACAAGCTGCGCCCCAGGGGCAATGAAGGCGGTGGGATGAACTTTTGGAGTAATATTCAAGTGTTTCGCACGCAGTCCCATAATATTTTTCAACTCAGATTAGCGATTTCTTGGCAGCCAATTAATGTCCATTATTTCTTCCAGGGCCTGAAATTCCCTGTCTCCCGTCACGACCGCCGCTTTTTTAATCAATGCGGTCGCCGCGACATAAGCGTCGGCATAGGCTATCCGGTTCTCGGCTTTCATTCTGCCGGCAACGATCGCGATATCCTCTCGGACGCTGACGAATTGCAGAGGCCAGAGCTTTATCATGGCCAGCGCTTTGTCGGCGGTCAACGCGCCATATTCCCGGTAAACGATATAGTATAATTCGCCCAGATTCACGAAATTCAGGAATACGGCGGTTTCCCTTTTGAAAGCGTCCCAGAGTAAATCTCTGACCCGCTGCCAGCCCGGCTCCTCTTTCAAATAGGTCAGGACCGCGAAAGTATCAAGGACGAACCGCTGTTTATTTTTTCGCGCGCTCAAAACGCTTTTCCTCTCCCCTGACGGCTTTCATCAACTCTCTCGTCGACCGGCCGCCCCTCAAAAATCCCTTTGCCTCATCGATCGGGCTTTTAACGGTAATCGGGAAGATGACGATCTCCCCCCCGATGTCCATCAGCTCTAGTTTCGTCCCCGGCCCCATATTGTATCTCTCCCTCAACTCGATCGGGATCACGATCTGCCCCTTTTGCGACAGTTTGGTCGTCATCATAAAATTGCCTCCATTTTTTGGTTTTACTTTTTAAGAAATTGTACTACTTTAAATAGCCGCTGTCAAGCGGCGCGGGAAATTTCGCCGGGGCGGTGAGAAGCCGTGACTAATATTTCATCAAAAATTAATGACTTTCGCGCTTTCGGTCGTCCAGCGGGCCAGATCCAGCATTTTGCCAACAATTACTCCTTCAACCAGCTCTTCTTCTTTCAGCCCTCGGGCATGAATGCACGTGCCGCATGCCCTCACCTCGACCCCCAAAGCGATCAATTCCGCCAGCATCTGCGCCAAATTGTAATAGCCGGTCGGCGTCTGTTGTCCGGCTTTGGCTAAGCTCACGGCATCGCCCATCAAGAAAATATTCACTTCCTGCTTGATGGCGATCAAGGCTTTCGCCAGCCTTAATGCGTTCCAAGGCTTTTCAGTCCCATAAGGCGCGTCATTGATTATGATAGTTATCTTTTCCATTTTTATCATCTCCCGATATGATAATTCAAAACCATCGCCAGAACCACCATTTTTCAAAAATGATCTTTGCCCAGTGCCAGAGCTTTAAAGGAAAAAGCATCGTGACTTTCGGGTCGGGAACCCCGTAAAAATTTCCGAAAGCCAACCCGGCCCGGCCGCCGCCGACTTCAAGAAAACATGAGCCGCCGCCGTTAA
>METM01000005.1 GCA_001772335.1 candidate division WOR-1 bacterium RIFCSPHIGHO2_01_FULL_53_15 | reverse complement strand
AATCAGTTTGCCGGGTTTGCTTTTGGCGCATGATGTGGTTTGGCCGGGGAAAAAGTTAGCTGCTCTGTTTCCCGGCGCCGCAAAAATTATTCAGAAAAACATTACCCTTTCCCGGGGACAGATTTTGGCGATCGAGAAAAAATTAGGAGTGAAACTTAGAAGGGAGGATGCCGTCCCCTCCTTTTATATCGCTTACAAAATGCCGGAAATGACCGCGGCAGAGCACGAACAGATGATGCAGACCGGCGAAAAAATGAAGATAGCGCCGTATGCGACGGCCTGGTTTGTCGATACCGTTACTTCGCGGGGAAAAATGGAGGTGGGGGTGGCAGTCGACACCAGGGGAAAGGTATTGAAGGTTGTGGTATTTGAACACCGGGAAGATCCAGCGATTGCCCGGGATGAATTTTTAAACCAGTTTATCGGGAAAGGCCTTGAAGATAAAATGCGCGTTGATGAGGACATAAAGGCGATAAAAGGAGCAGAAGAAGCCGCCCGGGCTTTGGTCCTGGATGTTAGAAAAACGCTGATTATTCTTGATGAAGTTTTTCGGAGAAAAAAGTGAAAGGCGAAAACCAGAGGGTGAATTCTCGATTTGATGGTTTTTCCAGAAGGCGCTAAGCAAAATGGCTATTGTCATTGATCCGATCTGTAAAATGGAGGTCGACACCGAGAAGTCAAAATTTTCGGCGCAAAGGGACGGCCAGACCTATTATTTCTGCAGCAAGTCCTGCCTCGATAAATTCCTGGGCGGAACAGAGGCGGAGCCCGCGCACCCGATCGCCGTCATCAGCAAAGGGAAAAGCGAGAAAATAATAATTTCTATTTCAGGGATGGACTGTGCCGCCTGCGTCAGCGCGATTGAAAACGCCCTCAAGAGCTTTAAGGGAGTAATTTCGGCCAATGTCAATTTCGCTTCGGAAAAGGCGACTGTTGAATACGATCCAGCCGTAACCGATGTGTCGGCCATCGAAAAAGTCATTAAGGCGACGGGATATTCGGTTATTAAGGGTCAAGGGTCAAAGGTCAAGGGGCGAGAAGAAATTCTTAAACTTAAGGTCATTGGCATGGACAATCCGCACTGCGTTGGGACGGTGGGGGGGGCGGTCGGCAGTCTGCCGGGAATTATTTCAAAAGACCTGCGCGTCAATGAGCGGGCGGAGATCAAGTATGATCCTTCGAAAGTCACACCGTCCGAGATAAAGAAAGTCATCGAAGAGGAAGGTTATACCCCGCTCGAAGAGGAAGAAGTAACCCTCGATGTTGAAAAGCAGGCGCGCGAAAAAGAGATCCGCAATTTATGGACGAGATTCCTCGGCTCGCTGATCTTGAGTTTGCCCCTCCTTTATTACATGCTGATGGTCGTATTTGGTTTTCCGATGCCGCCGTTCTTTATGCGCCATGCCGCGGTGATCGAATTGCTTCTGGCCACGCCGATCATGTTTTTCGGCAGTATCTTCTTCACGCGCGGCATTCTCTCACTCGTCAAGACCAGGACGGCGAACATGGACACGCTGGTAGCCATCGGCGTCGGGGCGGCCTATCTTTACAGTTTGTTCGTCTCGATCGCGATCTGGTCGGGGAGCGCTGCTTACAGCGTCGATAACCTCTACTACGAAGTGGCCGGTATCCTGATCACTTTCATCCTGCTGGGTAAGTATCTTGAAGCAGTTGCCAAGGGGAAAACTTCCGAAGCAATTAAGAAATTGATCGGCCTGCAGGCCAAAACCGCCCTGGTTGAGCGGGACGGGCGGGAGATCGAGATCCGCATTGAAGAAGTCCAGATCGGCGACATCGTCGTCGTCAAGCCGGGCGGCAAAGTGCCGGTCGACGGCACGATCACCGACGGCCACTCCAGCGTGGATGAGTCGATGGTGACCGGCGAGAGCATCCCGGTCGAAAAAAAGCTAGGCGACAAGGTCATCGGTGCCACGATCAACAAGACCGGCTCGTTCAAATTCAGGGCCGAAAAGATCGGCAAGGACACTTTCCTGGCCCAGGTCATAAAATTCGTCGAAGAAGCCCAAGGGAGTAAAGCCCCGATCCAGGCGCTGGCGGACCTGATCTCCGCCTATTTCGTGCCGGCCGTTGTCATTATCGCCATAACCGCCTTTGTTGTTTGGCTGTTAGCCGGGCAGAGCTTTATCTTTGCGCTGACCGCGGCGATCGCGGTTATGATCATCGCCTGCCCGTGCGCGATCGGGCTGGCCACGCCGACTGCCGTCATGATCGGCACCGGCCTGGGGGCCGAGCACGGCATCCTGATCAAGAACGCGGCGGCCCTGCAGAAAGCGAGCGAGCTGGACATTATCGTCTTTGACAAAACGGGCACGTTAACCAAGGGTAAGCCGGAAGTGACCGATATCGTTGGCGAGGGGGGGATCATTCGTTTCGCGGCAGTCGCGGAAAAAAGATCTGAGCATCCGTTGGCAGAAGCGATTTTACAGAAGGCCGAGGACGCGCCCGAACCGGAGAAATTCAATTCGATCTCCGGCAAAGGGGTCGAGGCGATCTTCAAGGGAGAAACGATCCTTTTCGGTAACAGGAAGTTGATGCAGGATAAGAACATTTCTTTCAGGGATCTCGAAAATAAGATCCAGGAACTGGAAGGGCAAGGGAAAACGGTTATGCTCCTGGCCAAAAACAACCAGCTGCTCGGCCTGGTCGCTGTGGCTGACACGCTGAAAGAGTTTTCGAAGGAAGCGGTCAAAGAACTGCGCCGTCTCGGCCGGGAAGTCATCATGATCACCGGGGACAACCGCCGGACCGGCGAAGCGATTGGCAGACAAGTTGGCATCGAGCGGGTGCTGGCCGAGGTCCTGCCGCAAGAGAAAGCCGAGAAGATCAAAGCTTTGCAGGCGGAAGGTAAAAAGGTCGCCATGGTCGGCGACGGCATCAATGACGCGCCGGCTCTCGCCCAGGCCGACATTGGCATCGCTATCGGCTCGGGGACCGACGTTGCGATCGAGACGGGAGAGATCATTCTCGTCAAAGAGGACCTGCGCGATGTGGTGACGGCGATCGACCTGAGCGCTTATTCAATGAGGAAGATCAAACAGAATTTATTCTGGGCGTTCATCTACAATATAATAGGAATCCCGGTGGCAGCCGGCATCCTGTATCCGTTCACCGGTTTTCTGCTCAACCCGATCATCGCCGGGGCGGCCATGGCGTTCAGCTCCGTTTCGGTGGTCACGAATTCGCTCCTCATGAGAAGATTCAAGCCGCGCCTGCTATAATATATTAATGCGCTGGCATCAGAAAAGCATCGATGAAACGATCGGTGAATTAAGCACGTCAAAGACGGGGCTTGCTTCGGCTGAAGCGGAAAAGCGGCTGCAGGAATACGGCCCCAATGAATTAACGGAAAAGAAAAAGAAGACCGCCCTCGCGATGTTCCTTGACCAGTTCAAGGACTTCATGATCATGGTCCTTATTGCCGCCGCGCTCATCTCCGGCTTTATCGGCGAACTGACCGATACCCTGGCCATTATCGTCATTGTCGTGATCAACGCGGTCATCGGTTTTATCCAGGAATACCGGGCCGAAAAGGCGATGGCGGCCTTGAAGAAGATGGCGGCGCCGGCCGCGACCGTTCTGCGCGACGGCCATCCGGCAACTCTGCCGGCTTCCCAACTGGTCCCCGGCGATGTCGTCCTGCTTGAGACGGGCAGGGTCGTCCCCGCCGATCTGCGCCTCTTCGAAGCCGCCCGCCTGCAGGCCGAAGAAGCGGCCCTGACGGGTGAGTCGGTGCCGGTCGAAAAGCAGACCGGCGTCCTCCATGACGAACACCTGCCCATTGGCGATCGGAAAAATTTGGCTTACAAAGGGACATTCGTCACCTACGGCCGAGGCGCCGGCGTTGTTGTGACGACCGGGATGGAGACCGAACTCGGGCAGATTGCCGCCATGCTGCAGGAGGAAGAAGAGGTCAAGACCCCCCTGCAGAAACGGCTGGCGAAATTCGGCCAGGTCCTAACCTACGCGGTCTTTGCCATCTGCGGCGTTGTTTTCGGCGTCGGCATTTTGCGCGGCGAGCCGCCGATTCTCATGCTGCTCACGGCCATCTCGCTGGCAGTCGCGGCCATTCCCGAGGCGCTCCCCGCCGTTGTCACTATCTCCCTCGCGCTGGGCGCCAAAAAACTGATCCAGCAGAACGCTCTCATTAGGAAACTGCCGGCGGTCGAAACACTCGGCTCCGTTACATATATATGTTCCGATAAGACGGGAACATTGACTTTAAATAAAATGACTGTTGAGGAAACTTTTATTTTGGGGCAGGGGACAGACCGGCAGTTTTTGACCGCGCTGGCTCTCAATAACGACGCGCAGGAAGACGCGGCCGGCAATATCATCGGCGACCCGACCGAAGCGGCCCTCCTGCGGTTCGCCAAAGACAAGGGATTTGACAAGAGATCGCTCGAAAAGGATCTGCCCAGAGAGGCGGAAATCCCGTTCGACGCGGACAGAAAATGCATGACCACTTTCCACAAATCGCCGGGTGGCAAGTATGTATCTTTCACTAAAGGCGCCATTGACATCCTGCTCGACAGGGCGGTGGCGGTCGACAGCGCGGATATCTCCCGCGTCAACGAGAGGATGTCGTCCGATGGGCTGCGTGTCCTTGGCATCGCCATGCGGGAATGGGAATCGTTACCGGCCGATCTTTCGCCCGAAAAGATCGAGATTGATCTGGCTATCCTGGGCCTGGTCGGCCTGATGGACCCACCCAGGGAAGAAGCCAAAGAAGCGGTCGGTTTGTGCCAGAGCGCGGGGATCAGGCCGGTGATGATCACCGGCGACCACCCGATCACGGCCCGGGCGATCGCCCAGCGGCTCGGCATCATTGATGACGACGTCAAAGCGATCATCACCGGCCGGGAGCTGGAAAAGTTGTCACTCTCCGAATTTGAAGAAAGGGTGGAGTACATCAGAGTTTACGCGCGTGTCGCGCCGGACCAAAAATTAAAGATCGTTAAAGCCCTGCAGGACAAAGGGCAATTTGTCGCCATGACCGGCGACGGGGTCAACGACGCGCCCGCCTTGAAGAGGGCCGATATCGGCATCGCCATGGGGATCACCGGGACCGATGTAGCCAAAGAGGCCTCTCATATGATCCTGCTCGACGATAACTTTGCCACGATCGTTAAGGCCGTCAAAGAAGGGAGACGGATCTTTGACAATATACGCAAGTTCATCAAGTACACAATGACAAGTAATTCAGGCGAGATCTGGACGATCTTCCTGGCGCCTTTCTTGGGCTTGCCAATACCGTTGCTGCCTATCCACATACTCTGGATAAATCTCGTGACCGACGGCCTGCCGGGGTTGGCGCTGGCGGCGGAACGGTCGGAGCCGGGAATAATGAGCAGGCCGCCGCGGCATCCGCGCGAGAATATTTTTGCGCACGGACTTGGCATTCATATAATTTGGGTCGGCTTGCTGATGGGCTTCGCGTCACTCCTGACCCAGGCGTGGGCGATCAAGGCCGGTCACACGCACTGGCAAACGATGGTCTTTACTGTCCTGTGTTTGAGCCAGATGGGGCACGTCTTGGCTATCCGCTCGGAAAAGCAGTCGTTGTTTAAGATCGGCCTGTTCTCCAATTTGTATCTTTTCGGCGCGTTGCTTTTGACTTTTGGTCTTCAGATGGCGACCATCTACGTCCCATTTCTCAACCCGATCTTTAAGACCGAAGCTCTCAGCCCGGACGAATTGCTGATCGCGCTCGGGCTATCGTCCGTGGTTTTTGTCGCCGTTGAGATCGAGAAGTTCTTCAAGCGCCGTGCTATAATTTAATCCAAATGAGCTTATATTTTGACCACATGGCCAACACGCCGGTTGATCCGCGTGTTGTCGAGGCGATGCTCCCACACCTGCGCGAAACATTCGGCAATCCGCTCAACTTCCACGACTATGGGGCCAAAAGCGCCGCGGCGATCGAAGAGGCGCGGCAAAAGACGGCCGATCTCATCGGCGCCAAGCCGGGCGAGATAATTTTTACCTCCTGCGGCTCGGAATCGAATAATCTCGCGATCAAAGGGATTGCCAAAACAAATGAAAAAAAAGGCAAACACATCATCACTTCATCGATTGAGCATTTTTCAGTTCTTTACCCTTTAAAGGAGCTGGAGAAAGAAGGCTGCAAAGTTACATATCTGCCGGTTGATAAGTTCGGAGTTGTAAGTCCAGAGTCGGTGGCCGCCGCAATTATGCCGGAGACAACGCTCATTACTCTAACGCACGCCAGCAATGAGATCGGGACGATCGAACCGATCAGGGAAATAGCCGAAAAGGTTAAAGGCAAGGCGGTTTTTCATGTCGACGCGGTGCAGACGGCAGGATCGATCCCAATTAATGTCGCTGAACTGGGAGTTGATGCTCTAACCCTTTCGGCCAACCTTTTCTACGGACCGACCGGGGTGGCGGCGCTATATTTGAAGAAAGGGACGCGGATACTGCCCTTAATCCTTGGCGGCACGCAGGAAGAGGGGAAGAGAGCCGGCACGCACAATATTCCGGGAATCGTCGGCATGGGGATAGCGGCCGAGCTGGCTAAATTGGAAATGGATGCCAACGCAAAGAAGCTGATACCATTGCGTGACAAACTCCTGAAAAGAATTCCAGAGATCATTCGGGACTATTTTGTCACGGGTCATCCGACCCAGCGCCTGCCCGGCCACGCCAGCGGCTATGTCAAATATATCGAGGGAGAGTCGATGTCGATGTTCCTCAATATGGAAGGGATCGCGATCTCGACCGGCTCGGCCTGCGTTTCGAAGGCCCTCAAGGCCTCGCATGTGGTGGTGGCGATCGGCGTCAGCCCCGAGGATGTCCACGGCTCGATCGTTCTTTCCTTGGGCAAAGATAATGAGGAAAAAGACATTGATGTTTTCCTCGAGAAATTCCCGCCGATCGTCGAGCGCCTGCGTCAAATGTCGCCCCTCACCCGCTGACGCGAACCGTTCCCCCCTCTCCATCTTCGATGGAGAGGGGAATGAATTCGCCGAAGGCGAAGAAAGGGGTGAGGAAAGGAGTTGGCTGATGGATAAAGAAAAATTCAACATTGTGGTTTTCTCGGGTGATCTGGATAAAGTACTGGCGGCTTTTATTCTGGCGACGACGTCGGCCTCAATGGGAATGGAAGTCAACATGTTCTTCACTTTTTGGGGATTGAACGTCCTGCGCAAGAAAAAACTGACCAGCGGCAGGAATATTTTGCAAAAAATGATGAACTTTATGAACATGGGCGGCGCCGACCGCCTGCCGCTCTCCAAGTTCAACATGTTGGGCCTCGGCCCGATGATGATGAAGATCATGATGAAACAGTCAAAGATCCCCTCGATCGAGGAATTTGTCAGAATGAGTAAAGACCTGGGCGTCAAAATGATCGCCTGCACGACGACGTTCAGCTTTATGGGTTTCCAGAAGGACGATTTTATCGATGGGATCGACGACTTTGCCGGCGCGGCGACTTTTCTTCAGTTAGTCAGGGAAGGCAAGATCAGTTATTTCATTTAACGCCCCTCGACTCACTTCGTTCGCTCGGGACAAGGAGGATATATGAAGGCCGATGTAACTTTAGATTGTTTCGGACTGCTTTGTCCGATGCCCATTATTTCTACGTCGCAAAAGATCAAAGAGTTGAAAATCGGCCAGATACTCGAGGTGACGGCGACCGACGAGGGGATCAAGGCCGACCTGCCGGCCTGGTGCAAGGCGACCGGCCAGGAGTTCTTAGGAGTTGAGGAAAAGAATGGTGAGTTTTTCGCTTACGTCAGGAAGGTCAAAGAGTGATCTCGTACTTCTTCTCTAGCTTCATAGGATAATACGACAGCTTCATTTTCCTTAAGCCCGGTATTCCCAGGTCCTGCTCAAGGTCGGCGTATTTAAAAGCGCCGTAGGTTTTGTTGAAGGCCTCATAGAAGAGTGTCTGCGAGATGCCCCGCATTGAGGGATCGCCGTAGGCGAAGTGAATCGAGACGAGGTCGTCGCGGATCGCGCTCCCGATCGTGAAACCGCTCAATTTCCCGCCAACCATCAGCGTGCCGCCAAAAAGTCCTAACTCCTTGAAATATGTAAAAGCGGTCGTTAAGGCGCCTTTTTGCGCGGTGTGCGCCAGCCGGGGAAAATATCTTGATTCTTCGCGGCTGACGAACCATTTTTCGAACAGCGCGAGCGCCTCTTTTTTCATGCCGTTGCCCAGTGGGAGATACTCGTAGCCGGGATGCCGCCCTCTGAATTTTTTAATGTGATTGCGCTTGCCGTCGTATTTTTTGCCTTTCAGCTCAGCCAGGTCTTTGGTTAAATAAATGTAGTCGAAGTGGCTCCTCAAGGAGTTGATCTTGTAAGCGCCGGGCGGCAGCAGCGCGATGAACATCTCCGAAGCGCGCGAGATCCGGCCGGCGTGCCTGAGACAGATGTCGACGGTCTCTGTCAGCTTGTTGGCGCCGAAGGGCTCCAGGTAATAGGGAGGC
Organism: candidate division WOR-1 bacterium RIFCSPHIGHO2_01_FULL_53_15; assembly: GCA_001772335.1. Lineage (GTDB taxonomy): Bacteria > Margulisbacteria > WOR-1 > O2-12-FULL-45-9 > XYB2-FULL-48-7 > 2-01-FULL-53-15. Next base: position 4,390 of record METM01000005.1, on the reverse strand, counting down.
TCGTTAGGCGGATTGATCGTGACGCAGACATTTTCGTTGATGAGGGTGACCCGCGGACGGTCAAAATCCTGCCAGATAAAGAGGTTGCCGACGCAGAGCTCGCAAATATCGCGCGGCGTCGCGGCGAGATGTTCGGCGATCTCGGCGCGCTGGCTGATTTCAAGCGGCTTGAAGGACGGAAATATTGGTATCATGGCCTTTTCACCATGCAGACGCAATGCTGCGGCCGGCATTCAGCGCAATTAAATATCTCTCTGGCCGGCAGATCTGAAGGCCGCGGCACGATCTGAAAACCCAGACGGCTGAAGAACTCCGGGGTTATCGTATAGAGATAAACGTCTTTCTTCAGGTCCTTGATCAGTTCTTTCAATAATAGAGAGGCGACGCCCCTGTGCTGATGTTTTTTGTCAACGCCGACGGAGCTTAAAAGCCAGAAATCGTCAAATTCTTTCAGGTCGGCAAGGCCGATGATCTCTCTGTTCTCTTCGACGACCCAAAAATTGTCGAGTTTCTGGGTCGGGTAGGTGAGATCGAGCTCTTTGATGAGCCCGAGAACACTCGGCTCGTCTTTCTTCGTTATACGGCGGATGGTTAACATCAGCGAATGAACTCTTTAAGCTCTAAAATATCATTAATAAGAAAGTCGGGCCGGCACTGTTTCAACTTTTCCGCCGGCTCGAACCCGTAGGTGACGGCGCAGGTCAGGACTTTGGCGTTCCTGCCGGTCTCGATATCGATCGTCATGTCGCCAACGAGGAGGGCGTTGTCCGGTTTAACTTTGTATCTTTTCAGTGCCTCATTGATGACGCAGGGATCGGGCTTGAGGCAGGCGGAAGAATCGCCGCCGATCACTTCTTTAAAATAGTGATCGACGCCGCGGATCTTCAATATGGCATGGATAAATTCGTCGCGCTTGTTGGAGATTATGATCTTTGTCTTGTCCTTGAAAAACTCAAGCGCCTCTTTGACGTGAGGATAGAGCTCAACATTCTTGATGTTTTCAAGATTATGTTTGTAATAAACCGCTTGCGCCGCTTTAATCTTGCTCTCAGCCTGCGTGCCGATCGCGCCGGCGACGAGAGGAATTTCCCCGAAACCGACATGGCGGCCGATCTCGCTTTCCGTCTTCGCCGGATAGCCGAGCTCGGAGAGCATCTGCCGGATGGCCTTGATCGCGGCGGGAAGAGAATCGGCGAGGGTGCCGTCGAAATCGAACATGATCAGGTCGATTCTTTTTGCCATAAGCTAATTTTCGCACAGATCGCCGGTGAGGTCAAAACACCGCATATTGTTTGGGCAGTTGAAAGACAACCTGAAATTGTATAGAATTAGGCCGTGAGAGATTTGATCATCGTCGGCGCGGGGCCGGCCGGCATCACGGCGGCGGTCTACGCGGCGAGAAAACAGCTCGATTTCTCCGTCATCAGCCAGGATATCGGCGGGCAGGCGGCCCTCTCGGGCGATATCGAGAATTACACCGGCTACCAGTTCATCACCGGCCCGGAGCTGGCGGAAAAGTTCCGTCAGCACCTCAAACAGTACGTCTTTGACCTGCGCGAAGGCGAGACCGTCGCGAAAGTCGAGCGGGACGGCAATTTATTTAAAGTCGTCACGGCGAAGTCCGAAACCCTGGCTGCAAAAACGCTGATCATCGCTTCCGGCAAGCGGCCGCGCTTACTGAATGTCCCCGGGGAAGTAGAATACAAAAATCATGGATTGACCTACTGCGCCACCTGCGACGCGCCGCTTTTCCGAGGCAAAGTCACGGCGGTGATCGGCGGGGGGAACTCCGCGCTCGACGCCGTCCTGCAGTTGATGAATCTCTCGCCAAAAATATATCTGATCAGTATCGCCGACAAGCTGGCCGGCGACCCGGTCATGAAAGAGAAAGCGGCCGCTTCGCCCAAGGTCGAAATACTGAACAATTCGAAGGTGACGGAGATCTTCGGCGATCAATTCGTGAAAGGGATCAAGGTTGAGACGGCCGGCCAGAGCCGGCCGATCCCGGTCGAAGGGGTCTTTGTCGAGATCGGCCTGACCCCCAACTCGGAGTTTATTGATCTCGCGAAAAAGAACGAGCTGGGGGAGATCATGGTCAATTGCGCGGCCGAGACCTCGGTCTCCGGTCTCTTCGCGGCGGGCGATGTAACCGATGTGCCCGAAAAACAGATCATCATCGCGGCCGGCGAGGGTTCCAAAGCCGCACTGGCGGCTTTCCGGTATTTATCACGTCATGAGTGAGTTCTCGGTCCTGATCGGCGGCCAGGCCGGTTACGGGATCGACAAAGCCGGCGTTGTTCTCGCGCGGCTGTTTGGCCGGCTCGGCTACAGAGTATATATTTACCGTGATTATCCTTCTCTCATCAGGGGCGGCCATACGTTTTCGATCATCCGCGCTTCAAAAGTTCGGATCAATGCCCACCGCAATAATGTCGATTTTCTGTTGGCTCTAAATCAAGATACGGTCGATTTACACAAAAATAAACTAAATAAGAACGGCGTCGTGATCTTTGATTCCGCTGCGGTCAAAACAGATGGGCTGGGCTTGCCGATAGGGGGCATCGTCAAAGAAGAAGGGGCGGCCGAAATAACCCGCAACACTTGTCTGCTGGGTGCGTTTGCTAAAGCCGCCGGCATTGGCTGGGCGGCGCTCGAACAAGTCCTGCGTCAGAATATGCCAAAAGAGCTTGAGATCAACCTGAAAGTCGCCCGACGCGGTTTTGAGGCCGCGGCCGAAAAGAAAAAGATAGAAAAATTCGATCAGCCGCCGCTGCCTATCCTGACGGGGAATGAAGCGCTGAGTCTGGGGCTTATCGCGGCCGGTTTGCAGGCCTATGTTGCCTATCCGATGACCCCTGCCTCGACTATTTTACATTTTATGGCCGAGCAGGCCGAAGAATTTTCCCTGAAAGTCCTCCAGCCGGAGAGCGAGATCGGCGTGATGCTGACGGCGCTGGGCTTTTCTTACGCTGGGACGAAAGCGGCGGTGGGGACTTCCGGCGGCGGCTTCTGCCTGATGACCGAAGGAGTGAGCTTTGCCGGCATGGCCGAATTGCCGATCGTTATTATTGTAGGGCAGAGGACCGGTCCGAGCACAGGTCTCCCAACCTACACAGGGCAGACCGAGCTTCATTTTGTCCTCAACGCCGGGCAGGGAGAATTCACCAGGTTTATCGTCGCACCCGGCGATCCGGAAGAAGCGTACTACTGGGGCGCCGTCGCCCTCAACCTGGCCTGGCAATTCCAGATCCCCGCTTTTATTTTGACCGACAAGACGATGGCCGAGGGGGGCTTTAACTTTGATCTTTCGTCGATCAAGGTGGTCAAAGAAGCGGCGCTGCCGAAACGGGCTTTCCCCGGGGACAAGGAGGTGGTTGTCAAGATCAATAGTTATGAGCATGATGCGAAGGGGCTAACGACCGAGGACGCGGCTAATACAAAACAAATGGCCGAGAAACGCCTGCTCAAAGGAAAACAGCTTGCTCAAGAGCTTGAAAAATATGAAACCGTAAAAATTTACGGAGACGCGAAAGCCGCGACCGCGATCCTCTGCTGGGGCTCGAATAAGGGGGTCTGCGTCGAGGCGGCGCAAAAACTTGGTTTGAAAGTCATTCAGCCGCTTGTCCTCTCGCCGTTCCCCGTTAAACAATTTGAATCGGCGGTCAAAGATGTCAAAAAACTGATCTGCGTCGAGAACAACGCGACGGGCCAACTGGCCAAATTGCTCAAGTTGAACGGCTTTAGCGTTGACGAGATGGCATTAAAATATGACGGCCGGCCTTTCGATCTGGATGAGCTTGAAGGTGAATTAAAAAAATGGATATAGAAACGCACGCGCGCAACGACTGGTGCCCGGGCTGCGGCAATTTCGCCATCCTGAACGCGGTCAAAGCGGTCCTCGCCGAGCTGCAGGGCGAGGGGGCTTCGCTTGACGATGTTGTCCTGGTCGGGGGGATCGGCCAGCACGCCAAAATGCTCGACTATATTAATGTAAACAGTTTCTATTCACTCCACGGGCGGCCGCTACCTCCCGCCGAAGGGATCAAGCTGGCCAACCCGAAAACTAAGGTCATTGTCTTTTCCGGTGACGGCGATGCTTATGGCGAGGGGATCGAGCATTTGATCTTTGCGGCCAAAAGAAATATTGATATTACGCTGATCGTTCATGACAACCGCGTCTATGCCCTGACGACGGGACAGGTCACGCCGACTTCGCCGCAGGGCTTTAAGTCGCGCTCGATCCCCAGTGGGAACCTCGAGAGGCCTATCAATCCGCTCGAGCTGATACTGGCCGCCGGCGCCACCCATATTGCTCGCGGTTATTCCGCCAACCTGCCGCTCTTGAAAAGACAGATCAAAGAAGCCATCCTGCACAAAGGATTTTCGCTCA
>METM01000004.1 GCA_001772335.1 candidate division WOR-1 bacterium RIFCSPHIGHO2_01_FULL_53_15 | reverse complement strand
GAAAGTGCTTAAATTATTCTACGCCGCAAGAGGTGCTAAGTGGTGCAATTGCTGGTTGAATGTAGCGTTCAGCTTTTGCCCCAAATTGCAAAATTGCAAAAATTGCTGTGAAATTAACAGGTTTAATTGCAGAAAATAAATGGGGAGTAACAGCAAAATTCAATTGTGAAGGAGTTGGGTGTGCGCATCGGTGCGAGAAACATCAGAATCATAGATTGTCATACCCACCACCATCCGATGAAAGCGGCAGGAAAACTAACCGCATTTCTAAGAGATGGTTCGGCGGCAGCGGAAAGTCTGAGGATAGAAAGGCCGGCGGATCCCTCCACCACTGGCTATTTTCAGGCGGCAGAACGATTCAATCTGGTGGCATCGGTTAATTTACCGGTAGCCAATTATGACAAGACCCCCGAACAAGTTGCCCGGATGAATGATTGGGCAAAAGAGCTGATGGATAACAATCCGGGCAGAGTCTTTTCCCTGGCGGCGATCAACCCCCACCTGCCGTTCAATATCATTGCCGCTGAGCTCGAGCGGATCAGGAGTTTTGGATTCTTGGGCGTGAAACTCCACCCCATGGCTGACTCGATGGGCTGGAAATTCCAAAAATTTGACCCAATTGATGAGCAATGGCTCCCCTTTTACGAATTGTTAAATGTTCATGGCTGGACAATCTTCTGGCACTGCGGCGGGGTAACGCTGGATGATCGCGTATACAATGCGACCCCTCCCAAACTGGCAAGGATTAATGAAATGTTTCCCAAACTCAGGCAGGTTGCCGCTCATCTTGGCGGCTGGCAGTGGCGCGAAACCACTAAACATTTGGCCGAGAGGGAACATGTCTTTTTTGATTTGGCTTACTGCCACCCATTGATCCAAACCCCGGAAGTAATGAAGGAGATTGTCATGGCACTTGGCTCTGAGAGAATAATGTGGGGAACTGATTTCCCATACATGTCATTGGAAAATTCCATCGCCGGCTTCAGCCGCCTGATTACCCTGCTCACACCAGAAGAGATCGAGGCGATCTTCTTTCATAACGCGGTTAGAATATTTAACTTGCCTATAGAATAATGTTTTTCGTAACCCCTCCTGTCCTGGCGCCCCAATTCCATCGGGGCAGGTCTTAGTGGTATAATTATTTTATGGGGAAAAACAAATCCTACGAAGACCTCGGCTTCGCCAAGGTCGATCATCACCGCCACCTGCGTAAGGGCTTTCCTGAAGTCATCTATTGTGAAGGAAAAACGCCGCTTCAGATCGCCAAGATCGCCAAGAGTATCGCCGACAAAGGCCAGAACGTCCTGGCCACCAGAGCCGACAGGAAAGCTTACTTGGCGGTGAATAAAGTTTTGAAGAAGGCAAAATATCACGAGGCGGCGAGGATTGTTACGGTGAAGAAGAAAGCCGACAGCAGAAAGCAGATAGCAGAACGCAGGATCGCTATTGTCACCGCAGGCACCGCCGACCACCCCGTTGCCGAAGAAGCGGCCGTGACGGCTGAATTTCTTGGGCTGAAAGTCGACCGGTTGTTTGACGTCGGCGTGGCAGGGATACACCGGCTGGTCCATAATCTTGACCGGATAAAGAAAGCGAAAGTCGTCATCGTCGCCGCCGGCATGGAAGGCGCCCTCCCCTCCGTTATCGGCGGGCTGATCGACAAGCCGATCATCGCGGTGCCGACCAGCGTCGGCTATGGCGCGAGTTTCAAGGGCCTGTCGGCGCTTCTGACCATGATGAACTCCTGCGCCCCCGGCGTGGCAGTCGTCAATATCGACAACGGCTTTGGGGCGGCGGTCATGGCCTTTTCCATTATAAGATCATGCGCGTAGCCTACTTCGACGCTCCTTCCGGCCTTTCCGGAAATATGATCATTGGGGCCCTTCTTGACGCTGGCCTGGACAAATCCTACTTAATTAGAGAACTCGGGAAACTTCGCATTACGCGTTACGCGTTACGCGTTACGGGCACAAAAAAACACGGCATTACCGGCACTTATTTTAACGTCGCGCTTAGAGGCGAGGACAAACAGCGCAGTTTGAAAGATATACTCAAAATAATCAATAGAAGCCGGCTTTCTAAGAACGTAAAGACTCTGAGCGGCAAGATATTCCGTCGTTTAGCCGCCGCGGAAGCTAAAATTCACGGTGTTCCCGCCAATAGAGTCCATTTCCACGAAGTCGGCGCGATCGACGCGATCATTGATATCGTCGGCGCCTGCATCGGCTTCGAAAAGTTAGGCATTGAGATGATCTTTTGCTCACCCCTGCCTAGCGGCAAAGGCAAAATCGTCCACGCCCACGGACTCCTTCCCAATCCTTCCCCCGCCGCCGCCGAACTGCTGAAGGGAGCGCCAATATACAGCAACGGCATTAAAGGGGAAATGGTAACGCCGACCGGCGCCGCGATCATCACCACTCTCGCCGACAGCTTCGGCGACCTGCCAAAGTTGAGCGTCGAGGCGATCGGCTACGGCGCCGGCTCGCTCAACCTGCCGATCCCCAACCTCCTGCGCGTCTTTATCGGCGAAGCGCAGATCCCGACTGAGCACGATGCCATTCTCCAGATCGAAACGAATATCGACGACATGGATCCCCGGCATTATGACCGGGCGATCGCCGAGATCATGAAGGCCGGCGCCCTTGATGCTTCAGTTCAGCCGATCAGGATGAAAAAAAAGAGAGAAGCGGTTAAACTTGAAGCATTATGCAAGCCGGATGATAAAGACAATATCCTGGAAGCTGTCTTTACAGAAACAACCACGATCGGCGTCAGAATATATTTAGTTAAACGCGAAAAACTGAGAAGAGAGATTCGCGCAGGGAATAAGATCAGCTATCTTGGCTCGCAGACAAAAAAAATTAAGCCTGAGTTTTAAATAGCTCCACTTGCACTTCGAGCCGCAGAGCGGCGGCTTTAACAAAATCCCTGAACAAAGGATGCGGACGGTTGGGCCGCGATTTGAACTCCGGATGGTACTGCACCGCCAAAAACCAGGGATGATCCGGCACCTCGACCACCTCGACCAGGTCGGCTGCCTGATAAACACCCGAAAAGACCATGCCGTTTTCGCCTAACTCTTTTCTGAAATCGTTGTTCAGTTCGTAGCGGTGGCGGTGTCGCTCGGAGACCTCGTCCGCGCCATAGGCCGTATGCAGCAGCGTCCCCTTTTTCACTTTGCAGGGATAAGCGCCCAGGCGCATCGTGCCGCCTTTTTCCGAGATCCCCTTCTGCTCCGGGATCAGGTCGATGACCGAATATTTCGTGTCGGGATCAAATTCCGAGGAATTGGCGCCCTTCATCTTGCAGATGTTCCTGGCGAATTCAATGACCGCCGTCTGCATCCCCAGACAGAGACCGAAGAACGGGACACGATTTTCCCGCGCGAACCGGATGGCCTTGATCTTGCCTTCGATGCCGCGGCTGCCGAAGCCGCCGGGAATAAGTATCCCCTGTACGTCGCGGAAAACCTGATCGAGATTCTCTTCTTCCTCAAGTTTTTCGGCGCTGACCCACTTGAACTCAATCTCGGCGCGGTTGGCGATGCCGCCGTGCTTGAGCGACTCGACGATGGAGATGTACGAATCTTTTAGCTCAGTATATTTGCCGACCATGGCGATCGTGATCTTCTTCTCCGGATTTTTCATCTCCTCGGTCATCTTGGCCCAGGCGCTCAAGTCCCCCCTGGTCTTGGCCGGCAGGTCAAGATATTTAACGACAATGTCATCGAGATTTTCTTTTTCGAGCGCCAGGGGGACGTCATAGAGGAGCGGCGCGTCGGCCAGGCCGATGACCGCCTCTTTGGCCACATCGCAAAAGAGGGAGATTTTTTCTCTCATCTCCGGGCTGACCGGCTCGCGCGAGCGGCAGATGATGATATCCGGCTGGATGCCGATCTCGCGCAGTTTCTGCACGCTGTGCTGGGTCGGCTTGGTCTTGAACTCGTGGGTCGTCTCGAGAAACGGGATCAGCGTCACGTGGATGTTGACGCAGTTGTCGCGGCCGACTTCCTTGCGGAACTGGCGGATGGCCTCGAGGAACGGCAGGCCCTCGATGTCGCCGACAGTGCCCCCGATCTCGCAGATGACAACATCGAATTTCTCTTCTTTGGTTACCAGCCGGATCCGGTCCTTGATCTCATTGGTAATGTGCGGCACGACCTGGACGGTGCCGCCCAGATAGTCGCCGCGCCGCTCTCGCGTAATGACATTCCAGTAGACCATGCCGGTCGTCACGTTGTTCGCCTTGCCGAGGTTGACGTCGATGAAGCGCTCGTAATGGCCCAGGTCAAGATCGGTCTCCGCCCCGTCCTCCGTCACAAAGACCTCGCCGTGCTGGTACGGATTCATCGTGCCTGGGTCAACGTTGATGTAGGGGTCGAGTTTCTGGATACTGACGGAGATGCCGCGCGATTTCAACAGGCACCCCAGCGAAGCCGCCGTGATCCCCTTACCCAGGGAACTGACAACGCCGCCGGTGACAAAAACATATTTAGCCGCCATTTCTATTTCCTTCTCTCATATTCGTCATGGATCTCGCCCACGATCTCTTCGACCAGGTCTTCCAGCGTGACCAAGCCGAGCGTATGCCCGAATTCATCCACCACGACCGCCAAGTGCTTGTACTCGGCCTGCATCTGCTCGAGCAGGTCGCTGACCTTCTTGATGCCGGGAATGAAGAGCGCCTGCCGCAGATGGTCGTTCACCTTCTCGCCGCCGCTTTTCTCAAGCAGGTCTTTGGCATAGACGACCCCGACAATGTTGTCGATATTCTTATCGTAGACCGGCAGGCGAGAATGCCCCGACTCCTTGATCTTAATTATAGCATTCTCGACCGTCTCGTCGTTCTCGACGCAGGCCATCTTTTCCCTTGGCGTCATGACCTCTTTGACCGTCAGGTCGCCGAATTTAAAGACCGAGCTGATCATCTCCCGCTCTTCTTTCTCAAAGATACCCTCTTTTTCCCCGATCAAGAGCAGCATCTTGATCTCTTCTTCGGAAACAAATGGGCCCTTCTTCGTGATGCGTCCGCCAAAGAGGTAGACGAGAGGCGCGCTGATATAAGAGATCAGCCAGGCGAGCGGGTTGAGCAGCCATTCAAGGACCAGCATGACCGGCGAGAGCCAGAGCGCGATGGCCTCGGCATTTCGGATCGCGATTGTCTTAGGCGTGATCTCGCCAAAGACCAGCGTAATAAGCGTGACAATGCCGATGGTAAAACCGATGATCTCGCCGACCCCGCCCAGGCCCATCCTCTCGAAGAATCCGGAGACCATAGTGGTCGTTAAAACCGAAGCGCTGATATTGACAATGTTATTGGTGATCAATATGGTTGTCAGCAGTTTGGCGGGATTTTCGTGCAGTTTGCGCAGGAGCTTCGCCCATGGCTTTTTGAGTTCCACCAGGTGGGCGATGCGCGGCCGGCCGATCGTCGTCATCGAAGTTTCCGCCGCGGAAGAAATGGCGGAAAGAAGGAATAAAACTATCAGGATGATTATTTCGGCCATAATTCAATTAACCTCGGTATAAAGATCAAGGCGCCGACAATGAGCGAGGCGAAAGCCGCCGTCAGGACAGCCGCCGCCGCGATATTCTTGATCATGCCCGCCAGCGGATGTTCGCCCGGCTGGGCCAGGTTGATCGTCTCTTCGATCGCCGTGTTGACCATCTCGGCCACGATGACGAATGAGATGGTTAGAGCGAGGATCGCCACTTCGACAGTTGAAACTCTCAGCCAGAACGCCGCTAAAACCGCCAAGAGCCCGGCGACCAGATGAATCCGGATATTGCGCTGGGTGGTGACGATATGCTTCATCCCGGCCCGCGCGTATTTAAAACTGCGAATAAACTTCTTCGGCATGCCTCATTTGCCTCCCGTGATCGTAACCCAGAACGTGGAGCGTCCCGTGAATGACCAGCCGTTTTACTTCTTCTTTCAAGGTGACGCCGAACTTTTTCGCGTTCTTCTCCGTTGTCTCCCGAGAAATTATAACATCACCAATGATCTTTCCCGCATCATAATTGAACGAAAGGACATCGGTCGGCTTGTTTTTCCTTCTGAATTGCTTATTCAGCCGCCTGATCTCGTCGTCATCAACGAATGAAACATCGATCCTCCCCTTCGCCTTTTCAGCCGCCAGAATCTTCTTGACCAGTTTTCTCACGCCTTTTTTATATCGGCTCCCAACGCGTTGAACTTTTCGACCAGGCGCTCGTAGCCGCGATTGAGGTGATGATCGCGGTCTTCGATCAGGGTCTCCCCTTCCGCCGCCAGTCCCGCTAAAAGCAGGGCCGCCCCGGCCCGCAGGTCGGTGACCCGGACCGGCGCCCCGGAAAGCTTGGCCACGCCGTTGACGATCGCGCTCTGCCCCTCAAGCTTGATATCGGCGCCCATGCGCCGCAGTTCCGGCAGGTGCATGAAGCGGTTCTCAAAAACGCTTTCTGAAACGACAGACGTTCCGTTGGCCAGCGAAAGGAGCGAAGTGAACTGGGGCTGCATGTCGGTCGGAAAGCCCGGATAAGGCAGAGTTTTGACATCGCTGGCCTTGAAACCATCGTCGTTCTTGATGTTGACAGTCTCGCCGTCAATGCCGACCTGAATGCCCGTCTCCTGAAGTTTTCTTATCGTCGCTTCAATATGTTCCGCGATGACGCCCCTGATCTTGAGATCGCCCTTTGTGATCGCCGCCGCCATCATCAGCGTCCCCGCTTCGATCCGGTCGGGTATGATCGAATATTCGACCGGCGAAAGTTTCTCAACCCCAACGACCCTGATCTCTTCAGTGCCGGCGCCCTCGATCTTCGCCCCGGCTTTGATCAGGAAGTTGGCCAGATCGACAACCTCCGGCTCGCGCGCTGCGTTGCCGATCGATGTTTCCCCTTCAGCCAGCGCCGCCGCCATCATGACCGATTCGGTCGCCCCGACGGAAGGAAAATCAAAATAGACCTTGGCGCCCCGCAATTTAGACGCTCGGGCAATGACAAAGCCGTGTTCCAGCTCGACCCTGGCGCCGAGCGCTTCCAAGCCCTTAATGTGAATATCGACCGGCCGCGAGCCGATGGCACAGCCGCCCGGCAGGGGTATCTTGGCCAGCCCTTTGACCGCCAGGATCGGCCCGATGACGAAGAACGAGGCGCGCATCTTCGTCACCAGCTCATAAGGAGCCACATGCTTGACCTGGTAGTTCCAGATGTTGACGGTATTGGGCGCGGACTGCGAATACTCGGCTTTAATGCCGAGCGCCCGCAGGACCCGAATAATAGTCACCACGTCGAGGAGGTTCGGGATATTGCGGATGACCGATCGCCCGGGCACCATGATCGTCGCCGCCAGGATCGGCAGGGCGGCGTTCTTGGCGCCGGAGACCATGACTTCGCCGCGCAGGGGTTTGGCCCCTTTAACTAACAGTTTTAACATTAAAATCCTCCGGCCGCTGATCGCTCGCTCCAAAATAATGCAAAAGAACTCCTACAATTCGCTCACTGGCCAGGCCGTCGCCGTACGGGTTGACCGCTTTCGACATCGCCTCATAGGCCGCGCGGTCGGACAATAGTCGGTCGGCCTCGTTAAAAATCACATTCTCATCCAGGCCGACCAGCTTGACCGTCCCCGCCTCCACCGCGTCGGGCCGCTCGGTCTTTTCCCTCATGACGAGGACCGGCTTGCCGAGCGAGGGCGCTTCTTCCTGCACCCCGCCGGAATCGGTCAGAATAATGTACGAGGCCTTCATCAGATGGACGAACGCCTCGTAATCGAGCGGCTCGATCAGCTCGACATTGTCGACGCTCTCCAGCAGCTCATTGACCGCGTTCCTGACCATCGGGTTCCGGTGGACGGGGATGACGAACTCGATCTCGCGGCGGTATTTCTCGGCCAGCCGTTTGATCGCCGCGCAGATATTGCGCAGGGGCTGGCCGAAGCTCTCGCGCCGGTGGGCGGTGACCAGAACGGTTTTCTTTCCTTTGCCCAGCTTGATCCCCGCTTTTTCCAGCGAGAAATTCCTTTTGGCGACCGAAAGCAGAGCGTCGATCACGGTGTTGCCGGTCAGGTAAATTTTCTCTTTCGGTATGTTCTCGGCTAACAAATTGGCGGCCGAGATCCGGGTCGGCGGGAAATGGAGGTCGGCCAGGTCGGAGATCAGCTTGCGGTTCATCTCTTCCGGATAGGGCCGCCACTTGTCGAAAGTGCGCAGGCCGGCCTCGACATGGCCGAGCGGGATCCGGTAGTAGAATGCGGCCAGCGCCGCGGCAAAAGCGGTCGAGGTATCGCCCTGGACCAGGAGCATGTCCGGCTTCTCGCGCAGGATTATCTCTTCAAGTCCCTGCAGGGATTTGGTGACGATATTCCCGATCGTCTGGTTCTCTTCCATGATGCCGAGGTCGTAATCAGGGTCGAGATCGAAGATACGCATGACCTGGTCGAGCAGCTGGCGGTGCTGGCCGGTGACGACGACGACCGGCTCAAGCATGTCGGGATATTTTTCGACCTCTTTGATGACCGGCGCCATCTTGATGGCCTCCGGCCTGGTGCCGAACACGAACATTATTCTTTTTCTATTCACCATATTTTTATTTCGGCAATGACATAAAAAGAGCCAGGATGCCCAGGAAAAAACAGGCGGCATAGATTGAAAGGACCGCCTGCTGCTGGCTCAAGCCCGCCCGCAGCAGCAGATGATGGATGTGTTTGTCGTCCGCGGAAAATAGATTTTTCCCGCTCTTTAGGCGCCGGAAAACGGCAAAAGTCGTGTCAAAGATTGGCACCGCCAGGATGAGCAGGGGCACAAACAGGGCAACGACTAGCGTCGTTTTGAAAACACCGACAATGGCGGAAGCCGCCAGCACAAAACCCAGGAAGTAACTGCCGGAATCGCCTAAAAATATCGAAGCCGGGAAAAAGTTGTAGCGCAGGAAACCGAGCGCCGTTCCCGCTAACGCCAGCATGAGGAGCGCCGCGCCCGGCTGATGCGTGCGCAGGGCGACAAGAAATAACATGCCGGCGGCGATCAGAATAACGCCCGAAGCCAGCCCGTCCAGGCCGTCGATCAGATTGACAGCGTTCGTCATCCCGACCAGCCACAAAAGGGTCAGTGGTATGGCGAAGAACCCGAGCGGCAGGACGCCGCTGATCGGGTTGGTGACGAAAGAGATCTCGACGCCAAAATAGATGGCGACTCCTGAGCCGACCAGCTGCCAGAAGAGCTTGACCAGCGGCTTCAGCCCGCGGATATCATCAAGCAGGCCGACCAGGAGGACGATCGAGCCGCCTAACAGAATGCCGAGAATCGGATTGGGATTGATCTTCATGCCGTGCACGCCGCCGAGGAGCAGACCGAAGAGGACGGCCACCGAGAAACCGAAAAAGATGGCGATCCCGCCGGTTCTCGGCGTATTTTTGGTGTGGACCTTTCTTTCGGAAGGCCGGTCGATCGCGCCGATTTCGGGGGCAAAACTGCGCACCATCGGGGTAATAAGAATGGTTAGAACCAGGGCGATCAGGAAGGTTGCCAGGAACGTAAGCATTATGGGTATATATTATATCATCTTTGAAAGAGAAATTCAATTATGTTAAAATGACCCCATGCAGAACAGGATCGCGGCAAACTTGAAAGAAAGCATTGAGGTCAAACAGCAGGTCATAAAATCGCTCGTGCCGCAGATAGAAAAAGCGGCCCGGGCGATGATCGGCGCGCTGAAGAACGGGAACAAAGTCCTCTTTTTCGGCAACGGCGGCTCGGCGGCCGACTCCCAGCACCTGGCGGCTGAACTGATCAGCCGGTTCCAGATGGAGAGGAAGTCCCTGCCCGCTATAGCGCTGACGACCGACACCTCGATCATCACCGCCATCGGCAACGATTACACTTTTGATAATATCTTCTCCCGCCAGATCGAAGGGCTGGCCCAAAAGGGCGACATCGCCTTTGGCCTCTCGACTTCGGGCAATTCAAAGAATGTCATTGCGGGCCTGGAAAAGGCCAAACAGCTCGGCTGCAAAACGATCGGGTTGGTCGGCAGCGGCGGCAGGATCGCGGCAATCGCCGAGATCGCGATCGCCGTGCCGTCAAAGAACACCCCGCGCGTGCAGGAGTGCCACATCACGATCGGCCACATCCTCTGCTCGCTGATCGAACAGGAGCTCTTCGGCAAGTAATGGGGAAATACAAGCCCGTCGACCTCAATAAGATCAAGACATATTCCGCCCACGAACGCTCAACCAAAGTCGAACTCGCTTCTTTCGCCAGACCGGCCGGTAAGGGCGCCTCGTTTGAAAAGTTCTACTCTTCCCTGCCGCATTTTTTAGCGGCCGATTCATTGCGCGGTTCGGTTGAGGCGATAGCCAAAGCCTATAAAAAGAAACGGCCGGTCGTGATCGGCATGGGGGCTCATGTCATTAAGGTCGGCCTCAACCCTATAATCATCGATCTGATGAAGAAAGGGATCGTCACCTGCGTGGCGTTGAACGGCGCCGGCTCGATCCACGATTTTGAGATCGCGACGTTGGGCAGGACATCAGAAGACGTGGCTGAAGGCTTGGAAACGGGAATGTTTGGGATGGTCGAGGAAACTATGCGTGACATGAATCAGGCGATCCGAGGATCAGGGGATCAGGAAGCAGGTAATCAGGATATCAGTGGATCAGGGATGGGGCAATTATTGGGCAAAAAACTTTTGCAAACCAAGGCTCCGCATCAAAACCTAAGCATCATGGCAACCGGCGCAAAGTTAGGCACGCCGGTAACCGTTCACGTCGCGATCGGGACCGACACGATCCACATGTCGCCCCACGTGGACGCAGAAGCTCTGGGCAAGGCATCTTTTACCGATTTTCGTCTGCTCTGTTCCGTGCTCGGCGATCTCGAAGGCGGCGTCTATCTCAATCTCGGCTCGGCCGTTCTTCTCCCCGAAGTTTTCCTGAAAGCGCTGACGGTGGCGCGCAACCTGGGCAATAAGATCAAGAATTTCACCACAATTAATATGGATATGATCCAGCACTACCGCCCGCGGCAGAACGTCCTCTCGCGCCCCGGCAGCCAAGCATTCGCCCTGACCGGCCATCACGAGATCATGCTCCCCCTGCTCTACCAGGCAGTCATCGAGAAGCTCTGACCGGATGAAGAAGATATTCGTCACCGGGATCGGCGGCTGTGTCGGCCACTACCTTTTCGATCTCCTCATTGCCAACCCGGATTATGATCTCTATCTTTTAGTGAGAGACCCGTCAAAGCTTCTCTTCAGCCCAGGATCATACGATAATGTTCACTTGATCGAAGATGACCTCAAGAATATCTCAAAATATGCTGACATCATTAAAGAGATGGACATCGTCATTCACGCGGCGGCCGACTGGGCCGGCCATGAAGGCAACCTCGATTATTCGTTAGAATTGTTCAACCTGATCGACCCTGTCCGCTGCCAGAAAGTCATCTATTTCTCGACCGCCAGCATTCTCGGAGAAAATAATCGACCGGTGCCAGAAGCGGAGACGCTGGGAACCCATTATGTGCGTGGCAAGTATCTGTTGCACAAAAAACTGCCCGAACTGCCGATCTATCCTAAGATGATCACCCTTTTCCCGACCTGGGTCCTGGGGGGCGACAAACTCCACCCCTATTCCCACGCTTCGACCGGCATCATTGAGGCAAAGAAATGGCTCTGGCTGATCAGGTTCTTTACCGTCGATGCGAAGTTCCACTTTATCCACGCCGCGGATATCGCAAGGATCACGTATTATCTATTGGAGAATGAAACCAAAGAAAAAGAGCTTGTCCTCGGCAACCCCGCGATCACGGCCAGCCAGTTTATCCGCCAAACCTGCCGATATTTCAGGATCCCCGTCTTTTTCCAGGTCCCTATCTCCCTGCCGTTCGTGATCCTGCTGGCCGACCTGACCGGCCACAAGCTCCATCCCTGGGATCTCTTCTGTTTCAGAAAGAGGCACTTTGTTTATAAGACAGTGAATGCAAGCGCTTTTAATCTGAAATACGATCGAGGAACAGTTCAGGGAGCATTAAATGGCTTATAGAGGAAAACCAGCATCGCCTTCCGCCCTTGAGTGATCGTCTTCTTACTGCCGGTCCAATCATGGATCGCCGCTTCTTCGCACGCGTCCTGCCACGGCTGTCGCCAATCCCCAAACGGCGCCTGGCAGAGAAAAGGAACCTTGAGCTCGAGCTTGTTGGGGGAACCATATGCCGGAATTAAAGCGTGCAAAAAGAAGGCGAGGATAAAACCGCCGACAAAAAAATATTTCATAAAAAATAGCCCCACGGGGAATCGAACCCCGGCCTCGGCCTTGAGAGGGCCGCGTCCTAACCGTTAGACAATGGGGCCATGCTCGCTGCGCGAGAAATCCCAACTTCAAACATCAAACTTCAAAATCCAAAATTAAGAATATCAGAATATATAGAGAAATTCAACTGTTGAAGCAGAATACGAACAAAGATTAAACAAAGAATCGCTTCTTAAAAAACAGCGAAACATTGACCAGCGAGATGAGGACCGGCACTTCAACCAGCGGGCCGATCACCGCGGCAAAAGCCATCCCCGAATTCAGCCCAAAGACGGCAACCGCCACCGCGATGGCCAGCTCAAAATTGTTGCTGGCGGCGGTAAAGGAGAGCGTCGCGGTTTTGGCGTAATTGGCGCCGATCAGCCGACCCATGAGAAAGCTGACCAAGAACATGATGACAAAATAGAAAAGCAGAGGGACGGCGATGATCAGCACGTCGAGAGGAATGAGCAGAATCAAATTTCCTTTCAAGCTAAACATGACGATGATCGTGAAAAGCAGGGAGATCAAGGTGATCGGGTTGATCGCCGGGATGAACTTGCTGTCATACCAGGCCCGGCCCTTCACCCTCACCAACCCGGCCCTGGTCATAATGCCGGCCAGGAACGGAATGCCCAGATAAATAAATACGCTCTGCGCGATCTGCCCCATACTGATATCGACCGCCATCCCCTCCATACCCAGCCATGACGGCATGACCGTGATGAAAAACCAGGCATAGGCGCTGTAAAAGAGGACCTGAAAAATGCTGTTGAAAGCCACCAGGCCGGCGGCGTATTCGTTGTCGCCTTCGGCAAGCTTATCCCAGACAATGACCATGGCGATACAGCGGGCGATGCCGATAAGTATGAGGCCGATCATGTAGTCGTGATAGCCGCGCAGAAAAATGACCGCCAGCAAGAACATCAGCAGAGGGCCGACGATCCAGTTCTGGACCAGCGAGAGGCCGAGGACTTTCCAGTCGCGGAAAACATCCCTCAGCTCTTCGTATTTCACTTTGGCCAGCGGCGGAAACATCATTAAGATCAGGCCGATGGCGATCGGGATATTGGTGGCGCCGACCGAGAACTTATTGATAAAGCCCTCGACGCCGGGGTAGAAATAGCCGAGCAAAACACCGCCGGCCATCGCCAGGAAGATCCACAGCGTCAGGAACCGGTTGATAAAGGATAATCGTTTATGCATCTTTATAAGCCGTTGATCTGAAATAAAATATATACGCTCATCAAATAAACCAGGATGATGGCGATTGAATCCCAGGACAGCCCCCGAAAAACTTTTTTCTCCGAGCGGAAGATCAATCCGACCACCGCGATGCACGTCAGCACGATGGCGAACAGGGCGGTGTAGATGTGGTTTTGCGAGACGCTGGCCAGGATCGCCCCGGGACGATAGAAAAGATCGTCGATAAAGATGATGAAAATATTAAAAACGTTGCTGCCGAAGAGATTCCCCACCGCCATGTCGATGGCGCCGAGGCGGAGAGCAAAGGCCGAGACCACGATCTCCGGCAGTGAGGTCGCGGCGGCCAGGAAGATGCTCCCGACAAAGGTCTTGCTCCAGGCGGTCGCCGCCGAGATCTGGGCGCCGATCTCGGCCAGCCACCAGCCGGCGGCGACCACGACCAGCGCGAAAAGGGTGAATCTTAGAAGAGCGTCACGGAACGGAACTTTTTCATATTTGAGCGTTCTCTCTTTCAAGAATTCGGCCTGTTTCCTCTTCTCGAACCGGAAGATCATTCTTTGCCCGATCAGATAAATGGCCGCGATAAGCAGGGAAAAAGCGCCCACGTTAAAGATCGAGGGCATCACTAATCGGGAGCTGACCGCGATGCCGATCGCCGCCGTCCCCAGCAGGATCATGCTCAAGCCAGCCGAGAGAATGTGCCCCTGGTCAGCCCCGCGCAGGATCGGCCCTGGCCCGTAGATCAGATCGAGAAAAGCCAGGATCAAAATATTGAAAAGGCACGAGCCGAACAGGTCACCCAGGGCAAGGTCGGGGGAGTTGACATAAACGATCGAACTTATATTGTTAGCCAGCTCCGGCAGAGAAGTGATCGATGCCAGAAGAACCACGCCGATCCAGGCGCGGCCCAGGCCGGTCTTTTCGGCGATAATGTCGCCGTATTGCGAAAGCCGCGAGCCGGCGTAGAGGATGACCAGCGCGCAGACAATAAAATTTAACCAGATGGTCAGCATTTTCCAGAATTATAACGCTTACGGCACGCCGCGGCAAGCCATGCTATAATTTTAACGACAAAATGAAAAGAATATTAACTTTTGCCCTGCCGTTGATCATGATCACATCGCTGGTCATCATTATCTTCGCGGTCGTCCAGGTGAGATTGGAAGAAGAAAAATTGATGGACGACCTCAAAAGAAAAGCGGCCACCGTCGCGGAAGTCGTGGAACTCTCGGCTGGGTACGTGCTTTCGAACAATGATATCCCCGGAGCGGAACGCCTGGTCAGGAAATTCCAGAATAAAAAGAATATCCAGGGGGCGGCGCTTTATGACAAAGACGGTAACCTGATCGCGATCACGGAGAGGTTCAAGGACTGGAAAGACGAAGAGAAGACCTATTACCAAGACGTGCTTAAAACCAGGTCCGCCCGGGACAAACTCAGCAAATTCAAAAAGCTATACGTTTATAGCCATATCCTGCCGGTCATTGACGACCGCGGCAAAATTCTCGGTATGGTCGAGATGATCTATGACACATCGTACGTTTTCGCGCGGTCGATGGATTTTTGGCGTAACATTATAATCACGCTTGCTTCCCTCTTAGTCTCCCTGCTCCTGATCGCCGTATTTATTCTGCGCCGGATGTTCACGGCTCCGGTGCAAAGACTGACTGATTGGTTCAAGCATTTCCAAAAAGGCGAGACCAGCAAAATGCACGGGCTGAAAGAAAAAGGCGAACTGGGGGCGCTGGCCAGTGAAGTGGAGGATGTCGCCCTCAAGTTGAGGGTGGCCAGAAAGACAATGTCCGAGGATGCTTCAGCCCGGCTGGAGAAGGAAGATATCTGGACCGAAGAAAAACTGAAAGACCTGGTGCGGGCCAAGCTCGGCGACAGCTCAATGGTCATCGTCTCGAACCGCGAACCGTTCATGCATGTGCTTGACGAAAAGACCGGCCAGGTAAAATGCGTCCGGCCCGCCAGCGGCCTGGTGGCGGCGATCGACCCGATCATGCGCGCCTGCGGCGGCACCTGGGTGGCGCACGGCAGCGGCAACGCCGACCGGCAATTCGTCAACTCCAAGGACAAGCTCGGCGTGCCGCCGGAAGACAACCGCTACATCCTAAAGCGGGTCTGGCTCACCCCAGAAGAAGAGAACGGGTTTTACTTAGGTTTCGCCAATGAAGGGCTGTGGCCGCTCTGCCACATCACCTTCACTCGCCCGATCTTCCGGGAAGCCGACTGGCAAATGTACAAGGCGGTCAATCAAAAATTCGCCGACAGCATTATCGAAGAGTTGCCGGCCAGGAACGCCTTCGTCTTCATCCAGGATTATCACTTCACCCTGCTGGGCAAAATGATCAAAGAAAAAAGACCGGACGCCACCGTCGCTCTCTTCTGGCACATCCCATGGCCGAACACGGAGGTCTTTTCCACCTGCCCGTATCAGGCCGAGATACTCGACGGCATGCTGGGCTGCGACCTGATCGGCTTCCATGTCCAGTATCATTGCAATAATTTCCTGGAGACGGCCAACCGCCTGCTGGAATGCCGGGTGGATAATGAAAAGAACAGTATCGTGAGATCGACCAAGGAGACGCTGGTGCGGCCCTTCCCGATCAGCATCGCCGGGCTCGCCGGCGAGCCGGCGCCGGGCCGCGCGGACGCGCAGGTTGAAAAAATAAAAAGAGAATTCGGGCTTGAAAATATGATCGTCGCCGTAGGCGTCGACCGGATCGATTATACCAAAGGCCTCGTCGAGCGTATCCTGGCCGTCGACCGGTTCCTGGAGAAATACCCGGAGTACCAAAAGAAATTCGTCTTTTTGCAGCTGGCCGCGCCGAGCCGGACCCGGATCAAACGCTACAGCGAACTGCTGGACGAGGTCGAACAGCTGGTCGAGAAAAAGAACAAAAAATATTCCGACGGGGCCTGGCAGCCGATCATTTACCTGAAAAGATATTTTACGCCCGAGGAGATCAGGCCATTCTACCGGGCCGGTGATATCTGCGTCGTCAGCTCCCTGCATGACGGCATGAACCTGGTGGCCAAAGAATACGTCGCCGCAAAGAGCGATAATTCCGGCGTCCTGGTCCTTAGCAAATTCACCGGCGCGGCGAGAGAACTGACTGACGCGGTTCAGATCAATCCCTACTCCATCGAGGAATTCGCCGACGCCATAAAATTCGCCTGCGCCATGCCGCCTGAGGAAATAACAAAAAGGATGGAAAATCTGCGCCGTCAGGTCTCGGAAAACAATGTCTACCGCTGGGCGGCCAAGATAATCAACAACCTGACCAGCCTGCAAAAAACGTGAAGCGCCTCCTGATGCTGGATTACGACGGAACGCTGACCCCGATCAGAAAACATCCAAAACTGGCTGTGCTTTCCCCAAAAAGAAGATATTTCCTGCGGCAACTTGCCGGCCGGCCGGGAAATAAGCTGGCTATTATATCCGGCAGGAAATTGTCGGACATAAAAAGACTAGTCGGCATTAAAAATATTATTTATGTCGGTAATCACGGCTTTGAGATCGAGGCCGGCGGTAAGTATTGGATCCATCCGGCGGCCAAGCGGTTCTCGCTCCTGCTGAAAAAGATCAAGAGAGCGCTCAAGAATGGCTTGTCTTATCGGCAGATATTTATTGAGGACAAAGGCCTGACCTTGAGCGTGCACTATCGTTGCCTTGCGGGCAAGCGTCTGCCGGCTTTCAAAAAAGCCTTCTTTCGGGCTGTCAAGCCCTGGCAGGACAGGCTAATGCTCACCCATGGCAAAAAGGTCTTTGAGCTGCGCCCGCCGGTTGATTGGGACAAGGGAAAAGCTGTGAACTGGTTGATCGGCCGACCGGGGCAAAAAGATTATTTCCCGGTTTATATCGGGGACGATCGCACGGACGAAGACGCTTTTCGGGCCTTAAAGGGCAAAGGCCTGGCCTTGAAAGTCGGGCCGGGAGGCAAGACCCTGGCGGCGAAACGCCTGCGCGATGTGGCCGCGGTTTATCGCTTCCTTCTTTATCTTTCTGTCGGCCGGTGCTAAGATATTCCTGTCGGAAAAAATCGTGAGGAGGGAGATCAAATGCGTGTTTTATTCGCGGCCGGCTTGATAATTGTTCTTTTCAGCCCCACCCTTTTCGCCCTGCCCAAATATCTTGAGGCCTTCAAAAAGAATTATCTCGAGGCCGCCGGGACAAAGTTGGCCGACTGTGCCATCTGTCATCCGGTCAAAGGCAAAATGAAGGAACAAAGTTTGTTCGCCCAGGACTTTAAAAAGGCTGGGCACGACTTCGCAAAGATAGTCGGCCTGGATTCCGACAAAGACCGCTTTACCAACTTTGAGGAAATCGTCGCGGTGACTTTTCCCCAGGACAAGACCGACCTGCCCGATATCCCCGCCATGGTCAAACAGATCAAGGAACTTGAGCGGGAAGTTGATGGTCTGAAAGCAAAGCTCAAAAAATAGCTGGTTAAAATGATCGCCAAAACGCCTTTTGAATTTCATACCTCGTCGCAGCTGGTCGCGATCACCGGGCGCAAAGCCGCCGATCTGAACGAATTTCTGGCGATCTTGAAGGAGATCGAAGATTCTTCGATCTTTTACCACGTTCATCACGCTTTCCGCGAGTATCAGTTCGCGCCGGGGCTTTACACCAACGATTTCGCCCACTGGGTCGGCGACGAATTGAATGAAAACGTCCTGGCCGAAAAACTTGCCAATATCAATATCAAAGATTATACGGAGATCAAATCCCTGCGCGCCCGGATCGCCGAGATCGTCGACAACTATCTGCAGGCCAACCCTGACAGCGGCCGGCTCAAAGCCAGACATAAGTTCTATTTTTGCAAAAACGTAGGTATTATCCAGAAGACCAGGTACGCCGCCTGGGATCTCGAAGAATTTTGCGGCATGCTTCACCGGGTCGGCCTGCGTTCGCTTTTCTTCCACTTTTTTGAGGCCCGCCTGAGGCTTGGCCGCAAATCCAACGATTTTTCCGACTGGATCAAATTCAACTTCGGTGACGAGAGGCTGGCCCGGCAGATCGAAGCGCTCGACCCCTATTTATATACGATGGACCAGCTCCGCGACCAGATGATCGGCCTGATCTGCGGGAATAAGGACACGATCATGGGCCGGATACTAAAATGGCTAAAAGCAAGATAGAAGAATACGCCAAGATAATCAGGCCGCAGAATTTTGACGAACTGATGCTCCTGGCCGAAAAAGTCAGGGGGCGGCGCCTCCGGATGGTCAACGCGACATCGGTCGGCGGCGGAGTGGCGGAGATACTAACGCGGGTCGTCCCGCTTTTTAACGAGCTTGGCATCAAGACAAAATGGGAAGCGATCAAAGGCAGCGGGGAATTCTTCGGGGTGACCAAGGCTTTTCATAATGCCCTCCATGGCAGTAAAACCGATATCACCGAACAGATGCTCAATATTTATAATGAAACCAATAAGGCCAACCTCGCCGATATGAGTTTCGATGACGACGTTGTTATTATTCACGACCCGCAACCGGCCGGGCTTATCGCGGCCAAAGAAAATTCAAAAGCCAAATGGGTCTGGCGCTGTCACATCGACACCTCTCATCCCCAGCCGGATGTTTGGAATTTCCTGAAAGGATTCGTGGAAAAGTATGACGCCTCGATCTTTTCCACTCCCTGGTTCGCCAAAGGGCTGCCGATCCCCCAGTACTTTATTTATCCGGCGATCGATCCCTTAGCCGAGAAAAACCGCGAACTGTCGGCGCATGAGATAAACGCCGTTTTACAAAAATACAAACTCGACCGGTCACGTCCGATCATCACCCAGGTCTCCAGGTTCGATTATCTGAAAGACCCGCTGGGCGTGATCGAAACATATAAATTGGTAAAGAAGCACATTGACTGCCAGCTGGTCCTGGCCGGCGGCGGGGCGAGCGACGACCCCGAAGGCGGCCAGGTCTTGAAAGAGGTCCAGGAAGCCGCCGGCAACGACAAAGATATCCATGTCCTGCTGCTGCCGGATTTTGCCGATCTGGAGATCAATGCCCTGCAAAGAGCCTCGACGGTGGTGCTGCAAAAGTCTTTGCGGGAAGGCTTTGGCCTGACCGTGACCGAGGCATTATGGAAAGCCAAACCGGTAGTGGCTTCGGCGGTCGGAGGGATAACTCTGCAGGTTATTCATAATTTCACCGGGCTGCTGGTCCATTCGATCGAAGGAGCCGCCTATCAGATCCGTTATCTGATCAATAATCCTCAAGCCGCGAAAAAGCTGGGAGAATACGGGCGGGAACATGTCCGGGAAAAGTTCCTGATCACCCGCAAGCTAAGGAATTATCTTCTTCTCTTCCTCGCCCTCGAGAACGCCGGCAAAGACATCATCCAGCTATAGGCCGGCTCCTCGATTAAAGATTTTAGCCGCGCTTTGACAGAAGCGATTTCAATATCGGCGGCGTGACGAACGTTGTGAGGATGACGACGAGCAGGATCGCCGTGTATAATTGCTGGTCAATGATCTTGTTTGAAAGCCCGTAGGCGGCAAAGATAAAGCCGACCTCTCCCCGCGGTACCATCCCCACCCCGATGACCCATTTATTAACTTTATCAAAAACCGCGAAGCCGCTCACGATCTTGCCGGCAACAGCGACCAGGAAGAGCATCCCCGCCAGGATCAGCATCGCATGGTTGCCGGGCGCGAAAGGATTGAAAAGAGAGATATTGACCGCCGCCCCCATCATGATAAAAAAGACCGGCACAAAAATATCGGCCAGCGGTCGTGTTTGGCTCGCAACATGCTCCTGATGGTCTGTCCGCGAGAGGATCAGCCCGGCAGCAAAAGCCCCGACGATGGGCGCGAGCCCAACCGCCTGGGAAAAATAAGCCATGATCAGGCAGAAGGCAAAAGCAAAAACGAAAAGCACGCCGCGCACATGTAACCCGTGGACAAATTTCAGCGTCAGGGGAGCCAGAAAACTGCCGATCACTATCCCGCCGCCGAGGAAGGCGACAGCCAATCCGGTGATCTGCGCGACATTGACGATCGAAACAGAGCCGGAGGCGGTAATGCCGATCACCGCCGCCAGAATGATGAGGCCGATCACATCGTCAACCACAGCAGCGCCAATGACGATCTGGGCTTCCTTACCCTTGGCTTTCCCCAGGTCCTGAAAAACCCGCACCGTGATGCCGACGCTGGTGGCGGTCAGCGTCGCGCCGACAAAGATCGACTCGATCACGCCAAGCCCAAAATAATGTGAAACGACGTAGCCGAGAATGAACGGGACAGCCACGCCGACGCAGGCGACGATGAACGCCCAGAGCTTAACTTTCATGAAAGATTCGTAATCGGAGGTTATGCCGGCTTCAAAAAGCAGGACAATCGCCCCGATCTGGGCCAGGATATTTATGAATCCGCTCTCCCGCACGAGGCCGAGAACCGAAGAGCCGACAATCACCCCGGCGATCAGTTCGCCCAGGACGGCCGGCTGTTTTATGCGCTCGGCCAGCTCGCCGCCGATCTTGGCGGCGACCAGGATATAGAACAATGTCAAAAGGACTTGTGTGATCTCTATATGCATTTAAAAAGTTAAAACCTGTCTGGCGTCTTTGGCCTGTTCGAGCAGGAAATTGGGCGAACCGATTATGTCGTCAACTTCCGGGATCATATTCTCGCGGGTCACCCCCCAGATGCTGGCGGCCAGAGTACAGACAAATATTTTAACATCCCCGGCCGATTTGACAAGACTCAACAATTCTTTCAGGTCATGGCTTTGGTGTTTTTTTAATTGCGCGACAAATTCGCTCTTTTGCTCGTCAAGCGAGCTCGGCAGGTCGATCTTCTCGAGGTTGCCTTTGATCAGTTTGCTGGCCGCCCAGCCGACAAACAAAATCCTGACCTTATTATTGGCAACGGCCGAGATGCTGGCAAAATTGAGCGCGTAGAGCAAACTCTCAAAATGCCCGTCCTTAATAATAAAAGCCACGGTTTCCGCGCTCATGCTGATGAGTTTACCGTTTTATTCTTTAAGTTTCAATCCCCTTGTGCCCTTCGTGTTCTTTGTGCCTGCCTGCCTACCGGCCGGCAGGCCTTTGTGGTAAAATTAGCTTAATGGGCAATTTTAAAGCGATTCCTTCCCCTATTCCGGAAATATTGATCATCGAACCGAAGGTCTTCGGCGATGACCGGGGCTTCTTCATGGAATTCTACAATAAGAATGGCTTTGCGGAAATTGGCTTAACCGACGCTTTTGTCCAGGACAACCACAGCCGGTCAAAAAAAGGCGTGGTGCGCGGCCTGCATTATCAGACCAATCCCGCTCCGATGGGCAAACTCGTCAAGTGTGCCCGCGGCAGAATTTTTGACGCCGGCGTCGATGTCCGCCGGGGTTCACCGACTTTCGGCCAGTGGTACGGTGAAGTTTTGACCGGCGAAAACCACAAGATGCTCTATTTCCCGCCGGGTTTCGCGCACGGCTTTCTCTGCCTCGAGGACGACACGGACGTTATCTACGCCTGTACGGGCGCTTACAGCCCGGCCGACGAGCGGGCGCTCCTCTGGAACGATCCGGCGCTCGGCATCAAGTGGCCGCTTGAAGAAGTCAAGAAAGCCATCGTTTCCGAAAAAGACGCGCAGAACCCAAAATTCAAAGATGCCGAGACAAATTTTATTTATGTTCGTTAAATTCATTGTCTTCGTTCCCCTCGCCCATTTAGAAAAAGTTAGGACTGCTATATGCAAAGCCGGGGCCGGCAGGATCGGCAAAAATTACGATTGCTGTACGTTTTCCACGAACGGCACCGGCACATTCCGCCCGCTAAAAGGGGCCAAACCGTTCATAGGCAAGATCGGCCGGCTGGAGAGGGTCAAAGAGGCGAGATTGGAAGCCATTGTCGCCGCGAAAGATCAAAACAAAGTCGTGGCCGCAATGAGAAAAGCTCACCCATATGAAGAAGCGGCTTACGACATATATCCGCTGAGCCTATAATTTTCTGCCGAAAAACTTTCTCCACTCTTCATCAATTGCCTGTATCCGCTTGATATGTAAAGGGTCAAAATTTATGGGATTTAGCCCGCCGGCGACTTCGGCCATAAGCTTTATTTCATATGCATGGCCCTGATATTCCCCCTTGAGGACGGACATATCATTCGGATAGATCCCTTGCGGCAGAGCCAGACTGACGATATTCGTTCCGCTTAATTCAGAGAGTTTCTTGATCGAGCGCCCGAGCGTGCGCCGCGCCCCGGCCGGGCTAAGTTTATCAAACGGATCATGCGAATAAGTATGCGTGCCGATCTCCATCCCCCACTCCGCTAACTGCCGGAGTTTCTTCGCCTCCAACCCTTTCTGGCCGAAAAGGTTGCGGTCGGGAGCATTCGTTTCGATGAGGGGAAAGAAGGTCGCCCGGAGCGGCCAGTCGGGGCGCTTATCGTGAAAGGCCTTTAATATCCCCGCCGCGCTCTCTGGGTCGATCCTGCCGTCAGGCAGATAACGGAACTGGCCGGACGAGGAATCGTCAAATGTCAGGACGACCGGCGTTTTCCCTTTCGGCAAACCCTTGAAGCCGGCCAAAAGATCGCGCAGGTTCATTGGGTAATAATTATTCCGATGCAGCCATTCAATATCTTTCCTGAAATTCTCCGGCGTCCTCTGCCAGCGCCCCTCCGGCCGGCCGATGAGATGATATTCAAGGACGGGGAACTTATCAAAGGCAGCCGCAAAAGCGCAGGAATTCAACATCAGGCATGTGAAGAAAATTATCGCGGCTCTCTTGTTCATTAACCGATCTCCACGACCTTCTCCCGGCTCTTTACACCGCGTATGATCTTTATTTTGCTTCTCTTGGTTCCAAAATGATCGGCCAGGAACTCAATGAGAGCCGAATTGGCTTTCCCTTCCTGCGCCGGAGCGGTCAGGTAAGCCTTAAAGCGGCCATTTTCTTCGATGAGCTTATTCCGCCGAGCGTTCGGCATAACTTTAACATTTACCCGCATTGCTTCATGATCAAAGCCAACTTTTTTGTCCTTGGCCAACACTTGATCTGATATTCCCTTTTAGCTGCTTCTTTTTTTGACCCGTGTTTCTCATAATATTTTAATCTCATTGCCGGGTTGTATTTTGTGTAGCGGGCGCCCTTGCCGGTTTGATGCTGATAAAATCTTCTATCAAGATTGTTTGTTAGCCCGGTGTAGAGAGCCTTGTTGGCGCATTCGATTATATAAACGTAAAAGGGCATTGGTTATAAATCTCGACAGTTTTAAGGGTTGGCTGGGGGACAGGGATTTGAACCCCGATATGCAGAGTCAGAGTCTGCAGTCCTACCGTTAGACGATCCCCCAGCGTCAGCTCATCAGACTATCAGAAGATCAGATGGGGAGAATCAGAAAAACAGAATAACAGAAAATCTGAAATCTGATTTTCTGATCGCTGATATTCACTTCCTGATAACCTGATATTCTGATATTCTAATATGGCAACTTCCACCATTGCGGCTGAAAAATCAAAACGAATAAGCCGTAAAGCGCCACAAAAGCCGCGACGCCGATAAAAACAAGGAATCCGCCTTTGCGCGGCTCTCTCCATCTCTTGTTCATCCAGAAAGCAAACAACAGCGCGACCAAGCCGACGAGCGCGACCGAGCCGCCCTTAAAGACCGGGCTCAGGTTCGTGAATTCGATGAATCTAACTCCCCATTCGCTCATATTGATAATTATAAACCGTCGCGGCGCGCAATTCAAATGTCCAAAAAAAAGCCCCAGATCACTCCGAGGCTTTTTGATGGGATCACAAACCGATCAATGAAGATGCTTATTGACCAGCTTGATCATCTGAAACATGTTGACCGTGCCTTTGCCGCCAAAAACCGGCTTCAGCTTGACATCGGCGTTGATGTTTCTCCGGTTCTTTTTATCCTGAAGCCCGTTCCTTTTGATGTACGCCCAGAGCTTCTTGACGACCTGGGTCCGCGGCAAGGGGCTGGCCCCGACAATTAACGCCAGCTTGTCATCCGGCCTCATCGGCTTCATGAACTTAGCGCGCGCCTGTTCTCTTGTTCCCATATTTTTTCGCCTCCTTTGCGTTTGATGAGCAATTCTACACTTCCTCTCTGTAAAACGCAAGCGCTTTGTTATATAATGTTTTTCTGATGGCTGAAAAATGCGACTTCTTTATCCTCGGCGGCGGCATCGCTGGGCTCTCGGCGGCGCTCGCGGCCAGTCAATACGGCCGGGTCATCCTGCTGACCAAGGGGAAGATCGGCGAAACGGCGACCGAAAAAGCGCAGGGGGGCATCGCCGCCGCCATCGACCAGATCAGGGATTCGACCCAATTCCATTTCGAGGATACCATAGCGGGCGGCGCGGGCCTCTGCGACGAAGCAGCGGTCAAAGTCCTCGTCACGGAAGGAGTCGACCGCGTCAAAGAGCTGATCGAGATGGGCGCCCAGTTCGACCGGGCGGAAACCGAAGCGGGCGGCACCGCCTTCGCCCTGACGCTTGAGGGAGCGCACAAGCGCCGACGGATCCTCCATGCCGGCGACGAAACCGGCCGGGAGATCGAAAAAACGCTCGGCCGACGGGTCGTGGCCGAAGGCAAAGTCGAGATCCTCCAGCAGATGATGGGGATCGATCTCTTGGTGGAAAATGCGCAATGCATAGGGGCCTCCGCCCTCAACCAACAAACCAACCAACAAACAAACTTTCTGGCTCGATCGACTCTTTTGGCCACCGGCGGCGTCTGCCAGGTCTATCTCCACACGACTAATCCCGAGTTCGCCACCGGCGATGGCGTTGCTATGGCCTACCGAGCCGGAGCCGAAGTCACCGATGTGGAATTCGTCCAGTTCCACCCGACGGCGCTTGTCCAGATCAAGGGTTTTGAAGACATTGTCGCCCTGCCCAGGTTCTTGATCTCTGAGGCAGTGCGCGGCGAAGGCGGTATTTTATTGAACAATAAGAACGAACGTTTCGGTGACGAGCTGGCCCCGCGCGACATCGTCGCCCGTTCGATCGTCGAAGAGATGAAAAAGACCGGCGAAGACCATGTTTTCCTCTCGCTCAAACAGATCGCCCCCGAAAAGATCAAACAGAGGTTCCCGATGATCTACAAGACCTGCCTTGAGCGCGGCCTCGACATTACCAAAGATAATATTCCCGTCGCCCCGGCCGCTCATTATTTCATGGGCGGCATCAAGACCGATATCAACGGCAGAACGAATATCGATGGGCTCTACGCCGCCGGCGAATGCGCCGCGACCGGCGTTCACGGAGCCAACCGGCTGGCTTCGAATTCTCTCTTGGAAGGACTTGTTTTCGGCCATCGGGCTGCGTTAGCGGCAAGATCAGAATTTAGTGAATCATCCCCCACACCTCATACCCCATCCCCCATACCTGCTAAACCTCGCTTGAAAGACGTCGAAGTTCAACGTTATAAACTCGTGATAAAAAGCGCGCTGTGGCAGGGGACGGGAATAATCAGGTCAAAAGAAAACCTGGAAGAAACTTTTGCTGAACTTGAGAAAGTTGAAAGACAAGTTGATTTTCCAGCTGTCTCGATGGAAGAGCTGGAGTTAAAGAATATGCTCCTCGTCGCCAAGCTGATCACCCGGGCGGCGCTTGACCGGACCGAATCCCGCGGCGCGCATTACAGAGCCGATTTCCCAAAAAAAGACGATATTAACTGGAAAAACCACCTGGTGTACAAACTAGGGGTAAATTCGTAATCTGCGCTTCGGCTCCTCGCCGGCTGATTCAGAATTAAGCCCCGCCTCATCGACCTTCTGATGCTGGAGCCGCCTGATGTAAGAGTTCTGCGGGTTAAGATCGATCGACTTTTTCGTGTTTTTGACCTCGATAATGGCGTCTGCCACTTCCCGCAGGGCGATCTCTTCCGTCTCTTCCCGCCCGCCGACCTTAAAATAGAATTTTAGGAATTTGACGATCTGGGAAGAAACATTTTTCTTGATGACGTGGACCGGCAGGTTGTGCTCCTGCGCCGCGACCATGATTTTTGTCCCCTGCCTCGCTTTGGATTTAACGGTCAAAACAAGATCAGCTTCGTCTAAGCCGGGAGCAATCACCGCCGGCAGGCGCATGGCCCGCAGAGCGCGCTCCAACTGCTGGCCGTTGACGCCGAATGGGTAGAGCCTGACCGGCCCCTGCCCTTTTTCTTTTTTGGCTTCTTCCAGCTCCGCTTCGCTCGGCTCCGGCATTGTTTTGGTCGCTGCCTGCTTGACCTCAATCTTGCCGCCGGCCGTGCGCACCCTTATCTCCGGCTGAAGCGGCCGGCCGCGCAGGCTGCCGTCAACGGCCTTGGCCGCGTCCTGGTAGATGGCGAACATGTCGCGTTCGCGGATCTCGATGGCGATATCAAAAGTCGGCGGAGCTTTGCGCTCGAGTATCGCTTTCTGGGTGCGCCGCCGCTTGGCCTCTTCGTCCCCTAAAATAACCGACTGCACCCCGCCGACCAGGTCGGAGAGCGTCGGGTTGCTGACGATATTATCGAGAAAATTGCCGTGCGCGGTGGCGATCAGCTGGACGCCGCGCTCGGCGATCGTGCGGCAGGCCAGCGCCTCCGCCTCAGTCCCGATCTCATCAACGATAATGACCTCGGGCATGTGGTTCTCGACCGCTTCGATCATGACCCTGTGCTGGAGCTCGGGCGAAGCGACCTGCATGCGGCGGGCCTTGCCGATGCCGGGATGCGGGATGTCGCCGTCGCCGGCGATCTCATTGCTGGTGTCGACCACGATCACGCGCTTGTCAAACTTGTCGGAGAGGATGCGCGCGGCCTCGCGCAGTTTGGTCGTCTTGCCGATGCCGGGCGGCCCCATGAAGAGAATATTTTTCCCCGATTCGATAAAATCCTGGATGATGTCGTTAGTGCCGTAGATGGCGCGGCCGACGCGGCAGGTCAGGCCGATCACTTTGCCGGGCCGATTGCGCATGGCGGAGATACGGTGGAGCGTCGCCTCGATCCCCGCCCGGTTGTCGCCGGAAAAGGCGCCGATGCGCGCCGTCACAAAATCGATATCGCCCTGATTGACGGCGCCGCCGATCAGCGCGGTCCTTTTGGCAAAGCGGGCTTCAGCCGGCCGGCCGAGATCCAGCACTACTTCGACCAGTGTGGCTAAATCGGGCGAAGCTTTGAGGGACTTTTGGATATCAAGCGGCAGGACAGAGAGCAGTTTTTGGATCTCTTCGCCGGTTTCCCGCAGTGGCTTCATTTACCTACCGGCCGGCCGGCAGGCCCTTGATCGATCTTTTCAGGTTGATGCCGGGGACAAAAGCCGGCGACTTTGATTCACCAATCGTGATAGCGGCGCCGGTCTGGGGGTTGCGGCCAACTCTTCCCTTGCGTTTTCTGACGACAAAATTACCGAAGCCGACCAGGCGGACTTTTTCGCCGCTTTGCAGGGCGTTGAGTATCTCGTCAAGGACCGTATCGATCAGCCGCTCGGCTTCCGCTTTTGAGAGATCGGACTTACCCGCGACTTTTCCCGCCAGCTGTTTCTTGTTCATTTGCTTCCTCCTTCACCGCCTGCCTGTCCGGCAGGCAGGCATTTCTCCAATAAGGTTTGCCAGTTCCGGTCGACTTCGGTCTGCAGGTCGGCCAGCAGTTCTTCGTTGCCGGGCCGGAAAAGATGCCGGAAGCGGTCCTGATGTTTCATGAATTCGGTGATCGGTTTCTTCTCCCGCGGCTTCATGGTCAGCTTCCACTTGCCGTTTTCGACTTCATAAAGCGGCCAGATCGCCGTCTGCACCGCGAGCCGGCCAAGCTCAAACGTCAACTCAGGTTTGTACGGCCAGCCGAGGCGGCACGGCTGGAGGACATTGAGAAATTTCGGCCCTTCGATCGAAAAGGCCTTTTCGGCCTTCTTTAAAAGATCCATGTAATAGCCGACGCTGGCCTGGGCGACATAGGGCAGGTCGTGCGCCGCCATGATGGCGGTCAGGTCTTTGCGCGGGCGGACCTTCCCCTGCCTGACTTTGCCGGCCGGCTCGGTCGTGGTGCTGGCGCCGCGCGGGGTCGCGCCCGAGCGCTGGACGCCGGTATTCATGTAGCCCTCGTTGTTATAGCAGACGTAAAGCAGATTGTGGCCGCGCTCCATGGCGCCGGAGAGCGACTGGAAGCCGATGTCGTACGTGCCGCCGTCGCCGCCGAAGGCCACGACATTGATCTTGCCTTTCAGCTTGCCTTTGCGCAAAAGGGCTTCATAAGCCGCTTCAACGCCGGAAGCGGTCGCCGCCGCGTTCTCAAAAGCATTGTGGAGAAACGGGACATTCCAGGCGGAATAAGGATAAATTGTCGTCGTGACTTCCAGACAGCCGGTCGCCGCTATGACGACAACCGGGTCTTTGGCTGCCATCAGGACGATCCTGATTATCTGCGGAAAGCCGCAGCCGGCGCAGGCGCGATGGCCGCCGGTGATCGGGCTCTCGCGCAGGACAAGTTCTTTTAACGTTGCCATTATTCCCTCACTCCAAAATAATTGAATGTCGGCATTTTATCGATCTTTTGCAGGTCAGAAAATACTCCCCTGATATCATCAATGGTCACGTCGCGTCCGCCCAGGCCATAAACATAATTAATAAGTTTGGGGGCTTTAGTTTTGCCGTAAAGAGCGGAACTGATCTCGGTATAGACCGGGCCACCCTGGGCGCTGTATGAATCGGCGCGGTCAAGAACAGCTACAGCCGCGACATTGGCCAGCGCTTTGGCGAGCGCTTCCGCCGGGAACGGCCGAAAGACCCGGATCTTCAATAAGCCGGCCTTGACCCCTTTTGACCGCAGTTCATCGACCACCGCCTTGGTCGTGCCGGCGGTCGAGCCGAGGGCGACGATCGCGATCTCCGCGTCGTCTAATTTGTAATTTTCGATCAGATCGTATTTACGGCCGGTCTGCTGCTCGAATTCTTTGGCGATTTCGAGAATATGTTGGCTGGCCTGACGCATCGCCTCCGCCACCTGCAGCTTGTGCTCAAAATAATAGTCCGGCAAGTCAAGCGCGCCAAGCGTCACCGGATGTTCAACGTCGAGGAGCGAAACTTCCGCTTTTCTCTCTCCGACAAACTGCTTTGCTTGGGCATCCTCAAGTATTTCAATCTTTTCCAGGCAATGGCTGATGATGAAGCCGTCGGTCGTCACCATCGTCGGCAGTTTAACTTTGGGATGCTCGGCGATCCGCACCGCCTGGATCAGATTGTCATAGGCCTCTTGGGCGTTCTCGGAAAAGATCTGGATCCAGCCGAAATCGCGCGCGGCCATCGTGTCGCTGTGGTCGCAGTGGATATTGATCGGCCCGGAGAGCGCCCGGTTGACGTCGGACATAATAATAGGCAGGCGCAGGGCCGACGCGATCGGCAGTATCTCGTACATCAAGGCCAAGCCCTGGGAAGAGGTGCCGGTCATGACCCGCGCGCCCGCGGCCGAGGCCCCGACGCAGGCCGACATGGCCGAGTGCTCCGACTCGACCGGGATATATTCTGTATCAACGAGGCCGTCAGCGACAAATGAAGCAAAGATCATGACGATCTCGGTCGCCGGCGTGATCGGATAAGCCGCCACGACGTCCGGATTGATCTGGCGCATCGCCTCCGCCATCGCTTCATTGCCTGTCTTGGCTGCTGTTGGCATTATTTTTTCTCCAGCTCCATGACTATGGAATTAGGTTTCGTGGGGCACTCGAAAGCGCAAATGCCGCAGCCCTTGCAGTGGTCATAATCAAAGCCGGTCATTTTGCCGTCTTTGGTCGTGACGGCGACGTCCGGGCAGGCGATCCAGCAGATCATGCACTGGATGCAGGTTTCGGGTATCCAGCGGGGGCGCTCCGAGCGCCAACCGCCCGTGTGGAATTTATCCGCCGTGCCCGCCGCCAAAACATCGGCTTCAGGCAACTCTCGCCAGCCCGGCTTCTTTGCTTCGCTCATTCAGCCATGACCTCCGCGTGGGCGCGCTTGACCGCGTCGAGATTGCCCGCCACGATCTCGGGTTTTGAGGCAAATTTCTTCTTGAGTTTTGTCTCGAGATCTTTCAGAACATCTTCTATCTTTAAAAAACCGGAAACCTTGACCAGCGCCCCGAGCATCGGGGTGTTGGGAATGTCCCGGCCGATCGTCTCGTTTGAGATCTTTGACGCGTCGATCGTAAAGACCCTGCTCCCTTTGAGCTTCAATTCTTTGCGGATATCCGCGGGGGCCAGCGCGGTATTGATGATCAGCTTGCCGTCCGCCGGCAGGCCGGCGGTGACATCGATCGAGTCGATCAGCGTGTGGTCAAGGACCAGGACGATCGAGGGATTGGTGATGCCGGAGTGGAGAGTGATCGGTTTATCGGAAATTCTGTTAAACGAAGCCACCGGGGCGCCCATGCGCTCCGGCCCGTATTCCGGGAAGGCCTGAATATATTTTCCAAGGGACATCGCGGCTTCGCCGAGAAGTAGTGCGGCTGTCTTGGCTCCCTGCCCGCCCCGTCCGTGCCATCTTATTTCAAGGGTGCTATCCATGCTTCCAGCTTTCTTAAACCGATTTTATCAAAAATAAAACCAAAAATCAATAACAGGACGACGGGAACAAGCGCGCCGGCGAACGCCCGCCATTTGGCGACGCCGTAGGTCTTGCGCCCCGCGACCGCCCAGAGGCCGTAAACGTAGACGGCGATAAAAACATAGACGATGTTGAAGCCGACCGCGAACAGGGAGAGCTCCAGCCAGCCGTAGCGCGTCACGACGGCAAAGGCCGCCGGCAGGGCCAGGAAGAGGACAACGGCGCTGCTGTAAAACGAGCTCTGGATCATCCGGTTGAGGCGCCCCTGGCCGCCAAAAGCCAGGTATATATAATGTAATATGAAGCCGATCGCGTAGAACGCGGCGCCGAATAATATTGATAATACGCCGCCCACGATCAGGAGAGTGATCATATAAAAAGCAAAGGCCAGCGTGAGTATAACCGGCGTGATCAAGAGAAATTTAAAGCCGATAATGCCGGTCACCAGCGTGGCGCCGATCGGCAGATACTGGACGATGAAGATCGCCAGCGAAAAAGCGGCCGCCAGTATCCATGAGGAAAAAAGCAGAAAAGTCAGGCTCTGCTCTTTCCAGCTCTCTTCCTTTAACTTTGTGTAAAACAGAATAGGCCGGGCGATTATTATCCACCATTCGACGAAGTATTCCTTCAACGCTTTTATCATTTAGACAACCTCTCTTCTCCCTTCAAGGGATTTAGATAGCGTGGCCGGGTCGGCGTAATCCATGTCCGCTCCCACCGGCAGGCCGAAGGCGATGCGCGTCAGCTTGACCCCTAACGGCTTGATCAGGCGGGTGAGATAGAAGCTCGTCGCCTCACCCTCGGTCGTCGGATTGATCGCCAGGACCAGCTCACTGATCGTCTCCTGCTTCAGCCGGTTGATCAGCTCTTTGATCCGCAAGCTCTCCGGCTCGATCCCGTCGAGCGGCGAGATGACCCCGCCCAGGACGTGATACTTACCATTATACACTCCGCTCCTCTCGATCGCCACCAGGTCTTTGGGCTCGGCCACGACACAGAGGAGCCCGTCGTCACGCGAAGTATCGGCGCAGACGGCGCAGGGATCGATATCGGTGATGTTATAGCAAACGGAGCAGTATCTCATCCGTTCCTTGACCAGGACCATGGCGGCGGCCAGCTCATCAATGCTCTTCCTTGACGTGCCAAGGAGGTGAAAGGCCAGCCGCTGAGCCGACTTAGGCCCGATGCCGGGGAGTTTCTGGAGTTCTGTTATAAGTTTAGCGAATGACTCGGCGTACATCAGGAGAATGTTTTCAGGATTTGCTGAATTTCCGTCTTCAGCGGGGGAATTTCTTCTTTGGCGACTTTCCAGAGGATGCCGACATCTACGCCAAAATATTCATGAATAAGCTTATCCCGCATGCCAGCCATTTTCTTCCATGGAATATTATGATACTTGGCCGTGATAGATTTTGGGATCTTCTTTGTCGCCTCTCCTATTATCTCGATGCTCCTTACTACCGCGTTCAACGTTTTTTTATCATGAGTAAATTCATCAAAGCTCATTTCACTAATAAATTTATCAATGTCATTTATTGAATCAAAGATATCCTGCAGATAATCACCGTATTCACGTTTAATCATATAAAAACAACTTCTTTTAAGACGTGAGCGCCGATACGGGGTTTGAGGGCCTTTTTAGAGACCAGATCGATTTTAATGCCCAGTATCTTATGCAAAAATTCTTCCAAATCCATAAACTTAAAAAGCCCTATCGGCTCTTTGAAATCAACTAAAATATCAACGTCGCTTTTTTTATTTTGCTCATCCCTGACGTATGAGCCAAAAACGCCTAATTCCGACACATTGAATTTCCGCTCGACTTCATCTTTGTGTTGGCTTAACTTCTTTTTTATTTCTTCAATTTTTCTCATACATTATTAATTATAACATTTAAATCCCAAAAAGTACGACTTGGGGCCGATGCCGGGGAGTTTCTGGAGTTCTGTTATAAGTTTAGCGAATGACTCGGCGTACATAAATTTAATTTTATGCTATAATGCATCGGTATGCAAGAGAAGGGCAAGGCCGTCTTCCTCGACCGCGACGGCACGATCATCGAAGACACCGGCTACATTACATCCCCGGCAGAGATCAAGTTCATCCCCGGCTCGATCGAAGCTATCAAGAAACTTAACGAGGCGGGTTACAAAGTCATCGTCATCAGCAACCAGGCCGGCGTGGCGCGCGGCATCCTCTCCGAGAACATGGTCCAGACGATCGATAAGGCCATTTATCGCCAGGTCTTGAGCGGCGGCGGCCACATTGACGCCAGCTATTACTGCCCCCACCACCCCGAGCACGGCGTCTATCCCTATAAACAGATCTGCGAGTGCCGCAAGCCCCGCCCCGGTTTGATCAAAAAAGCGGTCAAAGAAAAAGAGATCGAGCTGGCCGGCTCGTTCATGGTCGGCGACAAATCTTCCGATATCGAGACCGGCCAATGCACCGGGCTCAAGACCGTCTTCGTGCGCACCGGCCACGGCCGGGCAGAGGAAAAGGCGCTCAAGGAAAAACCCGACCACATCGCCAACGATCTCGCCGAAGCCGTGAGGTGGATACTTAATGGATAGCGCAAAGAAATACCTGCCGCTTTTGGCGGGCAAAAAGATCATGGTCCTGGGCGACCTGATGCTCGATGAGCATATCTGGAGCAAGGTTTCGCGCATCTCGCCCGAGGCGCCGGTGCCGGTCGCCGATGTCGTGCGGATCACCCACGTCCCCGGCGGTTGCGGCAACGTTGCCGCCAATGTCGCGGCCCTGGGCGGCGTCCCCTATCTCGTCGGCAGCCTCGGCCGCGACAGCTCGGGCGAAAAACTGGTGCGCGCCCTGGAGCGGCACAATGTTTCGACCGGCGATCTGGTGATCGACGCCAACCGCCCGACGATCTTAAAATCGAGGATCATCGCCGCTTCCCAGCATATAGTCCGGGTCGACCGCGAAGACCGGACCGTCATCTCTCCGACCGTCGCCAAAAAACTTATCAGGAAATTCCAGGAGCTCGTCCCCAAGATGGACGCGATCATCATCTCCGATTACGAAAAAGGGACGATCACAAAAGAGATCAGCCAGGCATTGATCAAACTGGCCAAAAAATACAGGAAACCGCTCGCCATCGATCCGAAAGGGATCGATTACGCGAAATACCGGGGGGCGACCGTCATCACCCCCAACCTGCGCGAGGCGGCGATATCTTCCCGCACGGTGATCTTTGACGACAGAAGCTTAAGCCAGGCCGGCAAGGTCATCTTGAAGGCGGCGGGCACCCGCTTTGTCCTTGTGACCCGGGGCAAAGACGGCATGACAATTTTTGATGGCAGCGGTGCGACCTATATCCCCGCTATCCCGCGCGAAGTGTTCGATATCACAGGCGCCGGCGACACCGTCATCGCGACGCTAACGCTTGCCCTGGCCGCAGGAGCGCCGATGAAGGCAGCCGCCATCCTGGCCAACCTGGCCGGCTCGATCGTCGTCGGCAAGATCGGCACAGCAACCTGTTCGCTCGACGAACTGGAGGTCGCGCTCGAAGGCAGAGAACCCGTCGCCCAGAAGATCAAGAACCGCAACGACCTGGCGGCGATCGCGAAAAATTTGAAGACCGAAGGGGTAAAGATCGTCTTCACCAACGGCTGTTTCGATCTCCTGCACCTGGGCCACGTCCGCTACCTGCGTGAAGCGAAAAAACTGGGCGACATCCTGATCGTCGGCGTCAACAGCGACGATTCGGTCACCGCGCTCAAAGGCCCGGACCGCCCTTATATCCATGAGCTTGAGCGGGCCGAGATTCTCGCCTCGCTTGAGTGCGTCGATTATGTGGCGATCTTCCACGAACTGCGCCCCGACAACCTGATCAAGCTCGTCCGGCCCGACATCCATGTCAAAGGCGGCGATTACAAGGTCGCCGACCTGCCGGAGAAGAAGCTGGTTGAATCCCTGGGCGGCAAAGTCGTCGTCATTCCTCCCATCAAGGGCCGGTCTACAACAAACATCGTTGCAAAAATTTTAGGTAAAAAATCGTGAGAAAGATTTTGCTTGTTGCCAGTTGCTTGTTGTTTGTTATCGGCTGCGCAGACGCCTGGCGGATCACGCCTGATCTCGCGAAAGAGCTGAAAGAAAAACAGGCGGCCGTCAAGGCCCGCCCCAACGACCCCGATGCCCGTTTCGACCTCGCCATCACCATGGCCTATACCAATAATATCCCGGACGGCTGGAATAACCTCAAGAAAACCGTGGAGCTCGACCCAAATTACAAGCAGAACGGGCTGGAGCTTTACATAAAGAAAGTCACTGAAAACCGCAACGACTGGCGCCTGCGCTTCCGGCTGGCCTTCGCCTATTATTTTAACGACAAGAAAAAAGACGCGATCCGCGAACTGGATAACGTTATTCTCCTCGAGCCCGGCAATGTCTGGGCCTACGGCTATATCGCCCTGATCTACGGCGAGCTCGGCGACATCGACCTGGCCATGAAGTACACCCAGAACGGCTTAAAGCTCGACAGCAATGTCGCCGCTCTGCATCTCCTCCTTTCCGAGGGCTATTACAAAAAGAACAATAGTTGGGGCGGTTTTCTGGAAAGGGTCGAGGCGCTGCGTCTAAAAGCTCTGGGTTACTGAGATGAGTTATTTGAGGCCTATATTCATCATCGCGGCCGTTGCCCTGACGCTGGGAGTTTTCTATTGGGCCCTCTTCCTGCCCAAAGATGACATTTCCCAGCGCATCTATAGGACGCTCAAGGAACAGGAAACCAGAGCCGATCTCGCGTTCAAAAAAGTGAGTTTTGAAGAATCGACCGAAGGGCTCAAGTTCTGGCAGTTAGAAGCCGAATCGGCCGTGGTCAACAAATCGACCGGCCTCGCCACACTCAAGAATACCAGGGGCATATTTTTCAAGAACGGCAAGCCGGTCCTCAAATTCCGCTCGCCGGCCGCGCTCTGGGACATGGCCAAGAAAGAGATCTATCTCGACCAACCGCTGGGCAACGGCCCTGGCTATCTGTTCCGGGCAAATAATCTAAGCTGGAAATTCTCGGCTCAGGAAAAGATTTTTCTCGACGGTTCGCCCCGCGTCGTCATCGAGCCGCGCGGCGGCAGCCAGGTCTCTCTCGAAGC
Source organism: candidate division WOR-1 bacterium RIFCSPHIGHO2_01_FULL_53_15 (assembly GCA_001772335.1). GTDB lineage: Bacteria > Margulisbacteria > WOR-1 > O2-12-FULL-45-9 > XYB2-FULL-48-7 > 2-01-FULL-53-15. The sequence continues at coordinate 5,267 of METM01000004.1, read as the reverse complement.
CAAGCGCTTCGAGATCAACAGCGCAGAGGATTCCCTGACCGCCTTCGGCGAGCCTATCGTCCACTGGCGTGAAGCGCGGGTCAGCTCCCGACTGGCCGGTTATTATCAGAGAGAAAAGAAGATCAAACTGCGCGGCGATGTCAGGCTGGCATACAATGATATCAGCGCCTGGGGCGCGGCCGCCGATTATCTGCCGGAAAAGCAATATGTCGTTCTCTCCGGCGCAGCCGGCGCCGAGCAGGGAGAAAGCAAATTAAGCGGCGATAAAGTGATGGTTTCTCTAAAAGACCGGAAGATTTCCCTGGTCGGCAAAAGCAAAGTCGTCATTCCGGCCGGCGAGGTGAAAAAAAAATGAGCGTTCAATTAGCGGTCAAGCCAAAATTACAACCCAAGATAGCGGCGGCCGGGGGGAGCTATGATCTCGTCATTATCGGCGGCGGGCCGGCCGGCCTGACCGCGGCCATTTACGCCGGCCGGGCCAGATTGAAAACTCTCATTATCGAAAAAATGATCCTCGGCGGCCAGGCCTCGACCGCTTTCCAGATCGAGAATTATCCCGGCTACCCCGAGGGGATCGCCGGCCATGAGCTGGCCCAGAAAATGGCCGACCAGGCCAATAAACTCGGCCTTGAGGTGCTCTGGGGCAACGCGATCGGGCTCAAACAGGAGAATACCACGAAACTCTGGAGCGTCGACATCGACGATAAAACCGTCAAGGCCAAAGCGGTCATCATCGCGACCGGCTGGGAGAACGCCAAATTAGGGGTCCCCGGCGAGGCAAAGTTCCGCGGCCGCGGCGTTTCGTACTGCGCGACCTGCGACGGCGCTTTTTATAAGGACAAGAATATCATCGTGGTCGGCGGCGGCAATTCGGCGATCGAAGAAGCCCTCTTCCTCACACGCTACGCCGCCAAGGTCTCGATCGTCCACCGCCGCGATGAATTGCGCGCCGACAAGATACTGGGCGAGCGGGCCAGAAGCCACGCCAAGATCTATTTCTTCTGGCATTCCATCGTCGAAGAGATCAAGGGGGATAAGAACGTCTCCGAGGTCGTGCTCAAGGACCTCCTCTCCAGCAAGAAGCTGATCATCCCGGTCGACGGCGTTTTTATATATATCGGCGCACAGCCCAACTCCGGCTTTCTCAAGGCTGTCGTTAAATTGGACGAGAAGGGCTATGTCTTAACCGATGATAAGTTGAAAACCTCAGCCGAGGGGATATTTGCGGCCGGCGATGTCCGCGCCAAGATCCTGCGCCAGATCGTTACCGCCGCAGCCGACGGGGCGCTGGCCGCCGAATCGGCCAGAGAATATATTGAAAAACCGTGAACAGGAGCGTATAATTTTTCTGACAATGAAAAAGCTTATCATCGGCGTCCTATTGGCCGGTTTGGCCCTCTGCTTTGCGGCAGCCGCCGAACCCGCGCCGAAAATTGGAGCCGAAGCCCCCGCCCTCGAGCTCCCCTCGGTCGGCGGACAAACCTTTACGCTAATCGAGTTCAAGGGCAAAAAAGTTATCCTCACCTTTTTCGCCAGCTGGAGCAAGACGTGCCAGGACGAATTACGGGCCTTGGCCGATATCTACTCGAACCGCAAACCGGCGTTCGAAATACTGGCGGTCTCATTCGATAAGAAGTCGAAAGATCTCAAGACGTATCTTGCGGAAACTGACCCGCCCTTCCCGATCCTGGTCGACAAAAAACTCTCAACGCTTGATACCTTCCAGATCCTCATCATCCCGACCACATTTTGCGTCAACGGTGACGGCGTGATCGAAAAGATCTTTGTCGATTTTGACGATAACGTCAAGCAGGCGATCGAAGAATGGCAAAAGTCCTAATCGCTGACGACCAGGAGAGCATGCGGATCATCATTGCGGGCATGCTAAGAGAGAGCGGCCACGAGGTCGAAACGGTCGAGGACGGCCGCGCCGCCTTTGACAAATTAAATGCCGGCTCCTACGACCTTGTTGTCGCCGACGTTAACATGCCAAAGCTCAACGGCCTGGAATTCCTGGCCAAGGTCAGAGAGACCAAGCCTCAGCAAAAAGTTGTCTTCGTGACCGGACTTTTGGAAGAGACCGTCAAGCTCGGCAGCGAAAAGCTCGGCCTCAACGGCCTGATCCTCAAGCCGTTCGACAAAACGGCCGCGCTTGAGAAGATCACTCGTATCTTAGCGCAATAACCGGATCAAGCCGCGCCGCCCGCAGAGCCGGATAGACACCGAAAAATACCCCGACCGCTGCTGAAACGGCCGTCGCCAGTATGACAGCCCACCAGGCGATGATGAGCGTCCCTTTGATCGCCCACATGATGAGGAAGGCGCCGACCAGGCCAAAGAATATCCCAAGGATCCCGCCGATCAGGCTTATCAGCATCGATTCGACCAGGAACTGAAGGACAATATCGCGGCTCTTGGCGCCGATCGCCTTGCGGACGCCGATCTCCCTCACCCTTTCGTTGACCGCCACGAGCATGATGTTCATGATGCCGATACCGCCGACAAGAAGCGAGATCGCCGCGATGCCGGAGATAAAGCCGGTCAACGCACCCAGGATGTTGTTGACCGCGTCAAGCAGTCCTTTTGAGGTCATGAAACGGAAATCGTCGTTCCCCAGCCGCCGGATAAAGGCGAGCCGGACTTTTTCCTTAACCTCATCCATTTTGCCCAGGTCTTTTGGGAAAATATTGAAGCGCATGATATTGTTCGTCCCCATCATATTCTGGGCCGTCGTGACGGGGATGACAACGCGCTTGTCAACATCGATCGGGCCGATACTGCCCATCGATTTCGTGACACCAATGACAAGATACTTATTGCCGCGTATCTTGATCCGCTCGCCGATCGGATCGAGCCCGCCGAACAGGTCTTTAGCGATCGTGGGCCCAAGCAGGGCGACCTTTTTCCTCCCGTCAACCTCCGCCTGAGTAAAGAATCGCCCTTTGACCGGCTCGATATGGAGGAGCTGCGGACTATTGGCGGTGATCCCGATAATGATCGGGGCCTTAAATTTCTTCTTGCCGTAAAAGACATCGCCGGTCCCGGGGCTGAGCGCGACAACGTCTCTTATCTCCGGAACTCTGTTTTTTATGTAATTGATGTCGCTGTAGACGAATTTCGGGTTGGGCGGGACCGACTGGTCCTTGCCGGCGACCACGATGAACGAATCATAACCGGCGCCCAGATTCAATATCTGGTCGGTGACAAAAGTTTTCGCCCCCTCGCCGATCGTGACCAGCGTGATGACCGAGAAGATGCCGATGACGACGCCGAGCATCGTCAGCGCCGTGCGCACCTTGTTTGACGCCAGCGACCGCAGCGCCTGTTTGATGCTTTCGAAGAGAAAGCTGATCATTGCCCTACGCCTCGAACCTCAACGCCTCGACCGGGTCGAGGCGTGCGGCGCGCATGGCCGGATAGACCCCAAAGAACGTGCCGACAAGAAAGGCGACAAAGCAGGCCAGCGCCGCCGCCCCGTAGGCGATGACCGCGTCAAGTTTCAATAAGGTCATGATGAGCCAGGCGGAAGCGGTGCCGATGACAACGCCGATCGCCGCCCCCGACATCGTGATGAGGATCGATTCGGCGACGAACTGGAGGAAAATGTCGTTATTTTTCGCGCCGATCGCCTTGCGGATGCCGATCTCCCGCGTGCGCTCGGTGACCGAGACGAGCATGATGTTCATGATGCCGATGCCGCCGACCAGCAGCGAGATCGCGGCGATGGCGCTGACGACGGCCGTCAGGGCATTCAAGATATTATTGATAATGTCGATCATCCCCTGCTGGGTGTGCAGATGAAAATCTTTCTTTTTGTGGCGGCCGGTCAGCGTCCGTGTCACATCATCAATGGCGTCCTTGACCTGTGATTCATTTTTGACGGTCAGAAAGACCTCCCAGATCTGGTCAGTGCCGATGACCGCTTTTGAAATAGTCGAGGGAAAAACTACGATGTCGTCCATGTCATAGGTCAGCATCGAGCCCTTTTCCTCCAACACGCCCAGGATCTCGAGGCCGACCCCGTTGATCTTGATCTTTTCGCCGACCGGCGAGAATTCACCGAAGAGGTTCCTGGCTGCGGTTTTGCCGATGACCGCCACGCGCTTCCTGCCCTGCTCTTCGGCGCGGGTAAAGAAGCGGCCGTCGACCGGCCGCTGTTTAAAGGCCAGCGGATAATCAGCGGAAATCCCCATCGCGAAAGAAGGCGTATATTCTTTGCGGCCGTATTTGATCTTGCCGCGGCCGATATTTTCCGGCACCAGGTATTCGAGGTTCTTCACCCGATCGCGCAAAGCCGTTATATCGCCGGGTTTGAGCGTCAATTCCGGTATCCCCTGGCCCAGGTCAATCTCGCCCGGATGGATCGTTAAGCTGTTGGCGCCCACGCCCCAGCCCCTGACCTGATTCAGCACGTACGACTTGGCTCCTTCGCCCATGGAGACGAGCGTGATAACGGCGGCCACCCCGATGATAACGCCCGTCGTGGTCAGGATGGAGCGGAGCTTGTTGGCGAAGAGCGATTGAACGGCTAACTTGAGCGGGTCAATTAGATTCATGGACGGATGACTTCATCAGCGACAACCAGGCCGTCTTTGAGCCGGACGATGCGCCGGCTGCGGCTGGCGATCTCCTGGTCGTGAGTGACGATGATCAGCGTGGCGCCGGCTTGATTAAGTTCATTGAACAGGTAGATGATCTCCTCGCCGCTTTTTGAGTCGAGATTGCCGGTCGGTTCATCCGCCAGGATGATCGAAGGATCGTTGGCCAGCGCTCGGGCGATCGCCACCCGCTGGCTCTGCCCGCCGGAAAGCTCCGACGGCTTATGGAACATCCTCTCCTTGAGGCCGACCATCTCGAGCAGTTCGGCGGCTTTTTTCCGGCGCGCCTCGAAATTAGTCCCGGCATAGATCAGCGGCAGTTCGACGTTCTCGATCGCGTTGAGCTTGGGCAGGAGATTGAAGGTCTGGAAAACAAAGCCGACCTTGCGGTTGCGGATCGCGGCCAGCCGGTTGTCGTCGAGGCCGCCGATATTCACTTCGTCCAGTAAAACCTTCCCTTCGCTGGGGCGGTCCAGACAGCCGAGGATGTGCATGAGCGTTGATTTGCCGCAGCCCGACGGCCCCATGATCGAAACAAACTCCCCGCGGGAGATCGTCAGGTCAACTCCCGCCAAAGCCAGGACTTCAACGGTGCCCATGCGGTAGAGTTTTTTGACTTTTTCAGCCCTGACAACTACCGGCTGGTTCAAAATTTCACCCTACCTTTAT
>METM01000003.1:49091-94602 GCA_001772335.1 candidate division WOR-1 bacterium RIFCSPHIGHO2_01_FULL_53_15 | reverse complement strand
AAAAATAGCTGCCGGCAGTCCGCCCTGTGCCTCTGTCTTTGTGCCGATATACACAGTAAATATCCCGGTCGCTGTCTCGATCGTAACTCCATTATTTATGAAGGGAGTATCTGCGGGATTATTGAAATCATAGGTTTCACTCCAGGCGGAACCACCGATTGAAAATCCGAGGGAGGTTATTGCGCCAGCGGGGTACCTCCCTTGCACCACCATCTTTGACGGCACCGCCCAGACCAGCCCACCGATCACCATTGATACCAAACCAACCAAAATCATTCGCTTAACCATTGCTTTCCGCCTCCTTATTTTTTTCAGGGTCAAGTACCGATCCTGTCTCCTCCAAAATCCTTTCGGCCGATCCACCGCAAATTTTGTATGGCGCCTCAAATTATACCACTTAATAATTGTTTGGCAAGGGTCAACTGGCGAGATTTCGCCGGTTTGGGCGGGTTTGAGCGTGGCAATGGAATTGCTACGGGAATAGAGTAACGAGATACGAGTAACGCGAAAAAGGAAATAGCAAATGGAAGGCGATAAAATAAAAGATTTTACTGATCTTGAGGTTTGGAAATGCGGGCACGAATTCGTTATTGAGATCTATAAAGTCACTCAAACTTTTCCCAGGCAGGAAATATATGGGATTATCAGCCAATTGCGCCGATCGGCTGCATCAATAACCTCAAATATTGCGGAAGGGTTTAGCCGCTTTTCTTATAAGGACAAAGCCAGATTTTACTATATCGCCAGAGGCTCTGTCAGCGAAAGCCAAAACCATCTTCTGATTTCGAGGGATGTCGGTTATTTAGACCAAGTGAGCGTATCGCGGCTTTTATCAAAAGCCGATCAAATCCGGCGGATATTGAATGGGCTGATTCGTTCAACCGAAAGTCGGGTGGAATGATGGGATAGAATGATGGAATAGAGTAACGAGTAACGCGCCATCCCCCCGTTCCCCGTTCCCCGTATCCCGTTCCTTTCCCTTCCCCGTTACTCGTTACTCGTTCCTCGTTACTTCACACCCCAAACCCCATGCAAGTTCTTCCCCCCATCAAACGATTATACAGGTGAGGGGGAACCAAATGAACAAATTGATTCATGCCTGTTTGGCAGCCGTTTTGTCGGTTTTTATCCTAACGACGGGAGTTTTTGGCGAAAAGGTTTCAACCGATATTATCAACGCTGGTGTCGGCGCCCGGCCCTTAGGGATGGGGAAGGCCTTCACCGCCCTGGCTGATGACAGCAACGCCATTTTCCTTAACCCGGCCGGCTTGGGTTATCAGACCAATTGGGAGCTTACCTCGCTTAGCTCGCGTATATTAAATAGCGTGGATTACAGGATGGTCGGGGCGGCCATGCCGACGGCTTTAGGCACGGTCGGCGTCGGCTACCTCACCACCTCTTCGGGAGCCGGTTTCTCCACCTCAACGGAAAATGTCGGCGGCGTGGACCAGGTAATCCCGGTTTCCCAGATCAGTTACCGTCAGGATGTCGCTTACCTTTCCCTGGGGCGCAAGCTCAATGAAAATCTCTCCGCCGGCGTGGGCGTCAAGATGCAGGCCCAATCGTTTGCCGGGGCAACATCCGCCCAGGCGACCGGATATAATACTGATCTTTCTCTCCTCTGGAAAGTCAATAACTCGCTATCACTTGGTATCAATTCGCAAAACGCGCTCTCTTATGCCGGTTCAAACATCAGTTGGTCGACCGGCGAAAAAGAAAAGGGGGAAAGCCGGATCAAGATCGGCGGCGCCCTGCGGCCCAATCCACAGCTTGTCCTGGCGCTTGATTCGGAGTTGTCCGGCGCCTCGAGCGGACTGCTCTTCCACGGCGGCGCGGAATACAAGCCGGTCAGCTTCGTCTCTTTGCGGCTGGGCGTTGACCAGAACAGCGCGGCGGCCGGCGGCGGCAGTTACTCGACCGTCAATAACCTGACGGGCGGGGTCGGCATCGAGTTCTACGGCGCCAAATTTGACTATGCCTACTATCGAGTCGCCGATTACAGCGAGAATTCGACCCATTACTTCTCAATCTCATTCAGCGGCGTACAGGACGGCCTTTTCACCTCACAAGCTAAGACGGAGATCAAACAGGCGGTATCAGATCAAAAGCTGAAAAATGTAGTTTTGGACATTCCTGATGGGATGAATAAATCCGGACTTTATTCCGAAGCGGGAAGGGACCTATTATAAAGGATCGCCATGGTATTGCTTAATGATATTAATTGGTTCGCCGCCGCAACTGTCGCTCTTGGCTTGTTATTTATTGTTTTGAATTTGATTCAATTTTTCCAAAATAAAAGATTGATTGATCGGGCCAGTGGTCGAATGGAGAGAATTCAAAGAAAGATTGACGCGCTCGATGAAAATATCCAGCGTAGCATAACGGAAATTAATAAGAAAAAGTGACCATCGCCTAATCCCCCGCGTTCCCCTTTATTGATGTATAATGACTGATTATGGCCATCTTTTATATCGCGATCTCCGCTCTTTTCTGGACTTTGCTTCAGTTATCAGCCGTGCTCTTATGGGCCGCGGCATTTCTTACCGCGCTCGTCCCGATCTACGGGGGCCGGATCTTTTATTCTTTAGTCCGTTCACTTTGCCTTTTGTTGTTCGCCACATTTAACATAAGGATAGACATATCTGGCGAGAATGACATTCCCGCAAAAGGCAGGTTAATCGTCGTTGCCAATCATCCCGGCCTCCTCGACCAGCTTTATTTGATCAATATTTTCCCGCGACGGTTATTTTTTGTGGCCGATGAGGGAATGCTGAAGCTCGCCTTTTTAGGCAGAATAATTAAGACAATGGGGAGCATAAGTTATCCAAGAAAAAAAGAAGAGTCTTTTCGGTTGGCCATAGGATTGAACAATTTATTGATGCGCGAGGATGCCACGCTAATATTTATTGATAAGAAAACAAATATTGGGAGCATAGTCAAATTGTCAGTTTCTAGGGGGGCGCCGATAATCCCGCTCTTCATAAGCGGAAGCGAGAAGGTTTTGCCTAAGGGGAGCCTTTTAGTCCATCCCGGGGAAATTAAGGTAAATATTCCCCCGCCGCTTAAACCTGCTCCTGGTCGGGAACTAGAAGCGATCGATAAGATTTTCAATATTTTCAATTCCTGATGCAAGTTTTCCTCAGATTGGAACGATAAATTAGATGTGAAGGTGTGTTTATATATAAACGGAGTAAAATAAATGGCAATTGAATCGTTAGTGAGCATCGCACGGAATATTGCTGCTTCAAGTAAAGGGAATCGTTCCGCTGTGGTTGAAGGTGTGGAGATCGATGGGCTTGGGCTGACTGACCAACAAAAAGGAACATTGAACAGTTACGATACCGGGAATGGGGGCAATAGCGACGGCCAGATCGATGAATCGGAGTTCCTGAAATTCCTTGAATTCAGCGCTCAGCAGACCCCGCAATTGATCATCAATGCTCCTGATGGACAAAAGCGTATAATAACCACCAACGGGGCCCTGTCAGATTCCAACGGCTCGCCTGTTGACGAGAAAAGCCAAAGACGAATGGATATTTACGCGGAATGCAAAGCCATGCAGGAGCGGCGCTTTCTGTACATGGGCGGCCCAAATGTCAAAGATTTGGCCTTCAACGTTCAGCTTGATGAGATATTCTCTGATGGGAAAATGACCAAAGATGAATTTGCCAGATTCATGGGGCTGGACCCCGACAAAGTGACCGACGGGTTCTGGTCGCTTTTCTCCGATGGCGACGGCGTGATCAGCAGTGAAAGCGAATTCCTGGCGGCGCTGAAGGAATGCCGAAACTCTCTGACATTGACCGGCGACACGCTCAGGACACTGGCCAAAAGCGAAAATATCATTCCTGTTTCGCTCAGCAAGCTGACCGCCGCTGTCAGGGCAAAAGGTTTCACGGCCGCCGATTTGGCCAATAGCCCACTGTTAAAACATATTTTTGACCGGGCGTTATCTTATACTGACCGGGACAAGACCGATTTTTCTAATTTAAGCGATGATAGCTGGCGTAATTTTGCGTTCCTGCTTTATTATGAGCTGGCCGTCAACAGTGGCTGGCATGACCATGGGTTCAGCGACGCCAAAAAGATCAAATTGACCGATGAGCTTGTCATCCATAAGTTCGTTGAGAAGGCAAAAGAAAAGGTCATGAAGCAGGGCTTGACCAAGCAGGACTTTGCTGACTTGCTGGAATTCCAGGAAAAGGCAGAGAGAGAGCCGGCCTGGGCGGAAGCGGAGCTTGAGAAGATCAATCGCGAGATCCCAGCCCCGGCAACTCAATAATAGGAGGCGCGATCATGGCTATCGAATTCAATAAGTCCCTTGTTCCCCAAAAAAGATTGCCCGATAAAACACCGGATGCCCTCAAGCAAGCCGAGGGTGAAGTCAGCAAGATCTTTCAGACGCCTGTTTTGGGCGGGACTTCGCCTGACAGGATCGATCCGGAAACAGGCGAGCCCAGGGAAGCGCACTGGTACGAATGGAGTGTGGACCCGAAATACACATTATTCGGGGCGCTTATCAACGCCATCGCTGGCGAGGATGATCCGACTCCGCATGCCTATGGTAAAAATGAAGGCGGCCAGGGCGTTCCGGAAAAATTGTATTGAAAAAATACTTTAAATAGTTTATATTATCAACCAATATGGATATAATGGAAATATTCGGTCGGATCGATTGGGTCACGGTTTCGATCACCGCGGCGGTACTTTTTGTCGTGTATAACTTGTTTGTGATCGCCAAATATATGTGGGTAAAGTACAGGGCTGAGAAAGAGATCATGAAGATCAACGAAAAGATCGAGAACGCGAATAAAATATTAGAAGAAGCGAAACAGAAACTGATGGGAAAACTCGAATCGGAACGAAAAAATATAGCTAAACAAGCCGAAAAATAGGCCTCATTTTCCTCCCATTTTGCGCAAGTTTTTCCCCGCTTGATACGATAAATATTATGTAAGCCCCAAAGCAACATATGACAGTAAGTGTAAATTATCAAGCGAGCGAAACTCAGAGAATAAGCGAGCGGTCTGAACAAGATCAGATCGCCGGCGCAGGCGCAGCCCCCAATTATATCCCCGCGGTCGACCAAATGCCCGAGACCGAAGAAACCGCGGTTTCGGTTGAGTTGACTTCCAACGCGACAGCTTCGCCCTCAACAACCTCACTCGGGAGTCAATCCTTTTCCTTATCCCCCACAAAGGGTCAGCCGGAGGACGGCTCAAATTATCTGCTGAATCGCACCTTGCTGAGGACTTACGCGAAAATGACAGAGAACATTGACGCGACGTATGTCGAAGGGGAAAATTTGCCCGTCCAGGAAAAGTCAGTCGCCCTAGCGCCAGCGACTGCGCCTGATGCTGCTCCCCGGGAACTCCAGGAGTATCAAAAGAAAGATTCCGGATATTCCAATCATGCCACTTATACTGTCAATGCGACTCGGACGACCCGCGAGGTGACAACGACCGGAGAATCTTATGACTCTGAAACCGGAACAACTTCGACTCAAACATATCGATCAGCTACGACCCAACAGGCAGTTGTAACTTATACGGTTACTGACCCTGATGGGGAGACCCATACTTTTGAGTCTTTGGATCAGGCCAGAGCGTATATCGGCCAGGACGCGAAGCAATACGGAGGCGTCGCTACTGTAAATATCAATGACTTGATAATTGTTTCCAGTAAGAACGGTGGTTATGCCATCCCCAGCTATTCCGTTGAGGTTTTCAAGGATGGTCAGGTTATCGGCAGTTTTGCCAGCAACAAGGCGGCGGCAGAATGGCTGCAAAATCAGCACTACAATAATGCCGATCTTTCTTATTTCGAGGAATTCAACTATCTGGATCAGCTGGACGGCAACAGTAGTGAGGAAGAATTCCTGAACGCGGTGGGCAAGGAACTTGATTCGACGATAGAAAATTATGACCCGAATGACTTTTATTACTACGATGCGAATGGCTACAAGATAGTCGACGCGGAACGGCTTGAGGCCTGGTACAAAAAAGTGCAAATGCTTGCCGCCCTTATCACCGCCCTGCAGATGCTGATGAAGGCCAAACAGGAATTCCGCGACATTGTGGAACAGGAGATGACCGGGTTCGTGGCCGATAAGGGGATGGATACCGCCTCGATCATCGGCAAGATGGTGCAGAACCGGCTGGCGAAAGTGGAAATGGCGGTTGCCACGTTGTTCCAGGAGGTGCAAGAACATAATCAGGAAGTTTATGAGCGCGAGGTTGAGGAAGCCAAGAAGATGAACGACAGCTGTCCGGAAAAAACCGCGGATTTCATTACAGGCGGACAGATTACGATCGACATGCTTGAGGAAATGGAGAAGGACGCGGAAAATTATCTCAACGCGACGTCGAAGATGCAGCAGGCCTTCCTGGCCATTACTGGCGTGGAAATCAAGGAATACGGCAACGGCGGCACAGGGACTGTCAATGAACAATTGGACAGTTGGATGAATGACATCACCGGCCAGATTGAAGATATCGCTCATTCCGGCGATAACGATTTCCTTGAGCTTGACGATGACGAATTGAAATCTTTGAGAAAAGGGTTCTTCGCCATTCAGAACATCAGGCGCGCCTGGAGCGCCATAAATGATTCGGTAGCGGAAACGCGTAATCTTGTCCACCAGGAGATGACCGGGGTCGGCGGCCGGGAGAAAAGCAAACTGGACAATCAATTACTTGAGAGCGAAATGACGCATCAGACCACAAAATTCGAGCTGGCCGTCAACCTGACCCAGACCAGGATACAGCTCTTTAACCAGAGGAAAACGCTGCAGAATGAGATCGAAAAAGCCAAAGCCAGCCAGGTTTTCAACATCATTGCAAATGTCTTTATGGTCGCCGCGATCATCGTTGGTATCTTTATACCGCCTCTGGGGCTCGCGATCGGGCTTGCCGGCGCTGCTATCCGCTTGGGCGGAGCGATTTATGCGGATTCTTTGACTGAAGAGTACAACCCTGATCTGCCGTCCGATGATGGGAAAGTCAAACAGGATGCGAATACGGGTGACGCCGCCGTTGACACGATCAATGAGACTGAGAACATGGAGGATGAGATCATCGCCCAGACAGACGAGAAGATGATCGAGGAAAAAAAGCAGAAAAAGGGGTGGTTCGCCAAGGCCTGGGAATCGATCAGCCCCGGCGGCGCCATCGTCGGTCGTGCTGATGAAAATTACAAACAGCTCAATACCAAGGCGATCGCCGAAATGCACGCCAAGCTGGTCGCTATCCAGAACATTAAACGGGCGATATTGGCGATCTACGCCGAAAAGCAAAAGACCCGCAACCTGGTCCATATGGAAATGACCGGCATTGGCGGTCGGGACAACTCCGGTTTCGTCAATAAGGCGTTTGAATCGGACATGAAGCAAAAGCAATTTGAGATGGAGATGCGCGTCTTTATGCTCAATGAATTCAAGAACGCCGAGAACCTGAAGATCGCCCGGGCCAAAAAACTGGCGGTGGCGATCGACAGTTTTGTCATTTCTGTTGGTCTCCAGGTCGGCCTTTATTTTGTTGGACAGTGGGTCGGCGAAGCATTGTCTGAAAGTGCCAGCAATGCGGCGGCAGAAGGAGCTAGTGAAGCGGCGGCAGAAGGAGCTAGTGAAGCGGCGGCTCAGGGAGCTAGTGAAGCGGCGGCTCAGGGAGCTGGTGAAGCGGCGGCTCAAGGAGCTGGCGAAGCAGCCGCTCAAGCAACCGCTCAAGGAGCCGCTGAAACCACTTCCACTACTACTGCTAATGCGACGACGACTGCGGCAGAGCAAGCGGCCGCACAGGCAATAGAAAAAGCTGGAGAGAGAGGCGCAATGGTCGGAGCAGGTATCGGCTCGGCTCTGGCCGGCCTGCTGGGACAAATGGTGGCACAGGCGGTCTACGGCGATTTGAATGGAAGCTATGGCAACGATGGCATGCCTGAATATGTCGGCGTGTCGAAAAAGAACAACCCTCATTCTGTTGACGCGCGTTTGGATAATCTGGAATATCAGATATATCAGGACCTTCTCTCTCTCGGCATCAACACAAGCGTGGGCGGAGGTTACTGGGGAATAGACGGCGCAAAGATCTCAAAACTTAGGAACGCTCTTGGGCGCATCTTCTATATCAGGACAGCCATTGCGACGGTTGCCGCCGCTCAACAGAACATGCGCAACCTGGTGCATATGGAGATGACGGGAATAGCCGGCCGCCAGGCGGGCGAACTGACGGAAGCCGTCAATCAGGCGAATTTCCAGCGGGCACTCAAGACAATGAGTTATTTTACCCAGTATCTTGAACAGAGAGTTGAGGCGCATAACAAGAGCGTTGATGCCAGGAAGAAGATCAATGATGCCTTTGTCAAATTCGGCGTCGATCTTTTCCTGGCGGCCGCCGGCGTCACGGCGGCCTTGCGCTTTGATATTGCCGCCTTTTATTACATCATTTCCCCGGTTCTCCAGCTGACCAATAGCATTTATGACGTCATTGTTAATTACCAGAGGAGCAAGGAGGGCGATGGCGACCTTGGCGACTATAATGCTTATCGAACCGCGAGGGAAATTACCCGCAGGAACGATCCTGACTCAGCAACGAACCGGCTTGACCAGGCTGAGGCGGAGGTCTACGGCGAGATCTCGCAAAACCTGATCGAAGAGGTCGGGGGCGGCCGGTGGGGATTGAATTCAGGGGCATTGTCCCTGATCCAGAACAAAATGGAGAGGATATATAATATCCGCCAGGCGCTGGCCAGACTAAGAGAGGCAGAAGCTGAGGCCAGGGCGATGGTCCATGCCGCCATGACCGGGGTGGGCGGAGATGTTGGCTCTTTTAGCTCCGCTTTCGCGATCGATCGCGCGATCGCCATGGCCAATGTCGCTGATCTTTTCGCCAATATCCGCACTATTGTTGAGCGGCATAACCAGATGAACGACGCCAGCCGCGAGATGTGGCAGGCGCTGGCGACAACTGTTGTCAACGCGCTTCTACTCTGGTTCGCCATTGAAGAGATCAAGATCGATTCTAAAAACACTGATGCAACCAAAGATGCCAGGGAGCAGGCGGAAAACATGACCAAAGCGAGAGAGCAATATAAGGAGCTGCTGAAAAATGGCGCTATTAGCAGTAGCGCCGATCTTGAAAAGATGTATGATCTTCTGAGGCAGATCAGCGCCGCGCAAAAAAAGATCGCTGCCTTTAAGGAAGTAAGTGAATCACTCAGCGCACAACTGGAGCAGTGGCAGCTCTATTCATTAATTACCTCGATCGCGGGCAGTATGTCGGACTGGCTGGTCGGGATCATTTATGATTCTAGCGCCGGCAGCCGGGAATCCAAAGCCGATGAACTGCGTGCCCAGGCCGCCAACAATAACGAAAGCCAGCCCGGTTGGGCCGGCTCGGTCAGCGGCTCTGAAAATCGTGCGGTCAATAGTTCGATCGGCTTCGGCGAGGCGAAATTGGACGGCGAGGTTGCCGAGATCAGGTCACAGCAGAACGAAGAGCTCTTCAACGGCTTATTCAATACCACAATGTCCTTGATGCAGTATTTTATCAAAAAAAATATAAAGGCCGAAGACATCAAGAACTATATTAAAAATGATAGAAGCGAGGAAAAAGCTGTTCCGGATCAAACTGCTGTCGCAGCCGAGGATGGGATCACGGCCGGGAACATTTCCGGACAGGGAATTTCCTCCATTGTTGAAGCGGAAATCAAGCTGCAGACCTTCAAAGGCGTAGTCGCTAAACGGCTTGAAGATGAAAGAGCCGCTCTGGTAGCTGAAGAAGCGGCTGGCAAGAGCGATGAGGCCCAGGCGACCAGAGAGAAGATAGTAAAATTAGAACAGTTGACGGCGAAACTCGAAGCGATCCAGGCCAAATTTGAGAGCGTTAAATCATCGTATTTCTCGATCACAGCGGCCTTTGCCGGGCCGGCTGATGTGTTCGGTAATTCATCGGCCGCCGCCGCTTCAATTATTTCTGATCTCAAGTCGGCCATTGCTTCGGCCGTGAGTGAGGCCGGCGCCACTGATGTTGCGGCGCTCACAGCGATTTCCGCCAGCATCGCGCAAGTGGAAAACAATGTCAAATCGATGGAGATCGCCTTCAAGATAAACGAGATGATAACATCCGCGAAGACACTGCTGGCAGAGATCGCTAAAGAGTTGAAAGAGGGCGCGGCGCAATCGTCTCAAGCGGAGAATGCCGATGCCGGCGCGACAGAACGGCCGCTCATATCGGCGGAACAGATCGCCGCCCACGCCCAGGAAAAGATGGAGAGGATCCGCCAGGCCTATGTCCAGGCGGTTTCGATCTATGAAACGAGCGTAGCCGACAACCCCGCGTTGAAAGACGTTTTCGCAAAAATCATGGTCGGCATCGATGAGGCGGTCGTTCGATTGGAACAACAGTTAGCCGCTGCCGTGGCGCTGCCAACTAATGAACCTCTTGTCTCTCTGAGGAATGAATTGGCTGATTTCAAACAGCAGATCGCGTCGTTCGAACAAAGGGCCGAGATAAAAGCCGGCCTCGCGGCCGTAGCGGTAAATAATCCGCGAGTCGTCGCACAATCGCCTGTAATTATTCCCCCCCTGCCGCAGGAGCCGGCGAGACAGACCCGGGCGCTTATGCAATACGCGCAGACGATTGAAGATGCGATTCCTGCCCAACAACCGGCTGTAAGGAATGAAATAAGCAAGCAGATCCAGTCAGCCAGCCCTGAAGCAGTCGCCGAGGCCATGAAGGCGGCTTCGCCCGAGCAGGCGGCCAAGCTAGCCAAACTTCTATCTTTAATGAACGCGGAACAGATCAGCGAAGTCTCCAAAGCTGTTTCATCGTCTAAAATGACCGAAACCCAGCTGGCGGCGGCCATCGCCGGCCTCGAAGCTGAAGTTGAGGAGATCAACGCCGCGCTCCAGGGTAAAGATTCCAAGAGCCCTGAAGCCGTTGAGCTGAAAATGAACCGATTAAAGATCCAGGCGCTGAAGGGTTCTCTCAAGCAGGCGTTAGAGGATAAGTTCAGGGCGAGCGATTCAAAGCTGACAACCGCACAAGTTGAGACAAAAGCTGATCAGCTTGTTGTGGCTTTCCGCCCGGCGGCAAAAACAAATGCCGCTTCGGCCAAGATCGCCCAGGCCCAGCCGTTAAATATCAGTTTGCCAGCCGAGCTCGAGCCTATCTTTGCGGCGGTCAAGCCCGGCCAACCGATCACTCCTGAAGTCGCCCAGGCGGCTGCCAAAGCTGTCATAGCCAATCCTCAAGCTGCCGCCGAGGTCATTCCGGAAATTCTTGTTAGCCTGCCGGCCAGCCCTGAGAGTGAAAAAGCCGCGCGAGAAATTGTTGCGCTGGCCGCCAATAGTAAAACCGCTCCCGAAGTAATGGTTGCCATCACCGCCCGCATCGCCGAGATGAGCCCTGGCGTCGCGGCGGCGGTCATCGCGGAAGTTATCAGACAAGCGCCGCAGACAGTCGCCTTGCTCTCCGCACTCCCACACAGCGATAAGAATAAGAACCTTGTTGAACTGGCCATAACTCTGAATGCCGCAAGAAAATCCGCGACTACAGAACAAAATGCTGAGACCCAATACATTCTTGTGCGTGATGCTAATGCTTCAGAAATCCATGTTGACCCGAGCAACAACCGGATCATTTGTCCTTTGAAAATGAATCCAAGCCCCGAGCAGATCCGTCATGAATTGATCCACGTCATCTCCGATCTTTTGGAATTAAATCTCGGCGCCGACGCGGAAGAATGGCTGGCTCATCCGGATAATGAAGCGGTTGTGTTGGAAATCGCCAAACAACCGAAACCTTTGGCCGCATTGCAAGCTCTAGTGAAAAATCTTCCCGCCGAGAAAATCCCTGAATTAGCGAGGCAGCAGATCCTTAATCCTGCCGCTGATCTTGACGCGGCACAGCCCGGAGTTCAGAGTGACCGCGACAACTTTGCCAATAAACTGAATTACACGGTAACCGACGAAGCGCCGGCAGTCCGCCCGGCGGCGGTTTCAGAGGGGGCGGTCACGGCAATCGTCAGCGCTTCAAAGACCGACCCGCAGAAAGCGGCGATGATGATCATTGATCTGGCGATGAAAGACCCCAAGGCGGCCGCGGCTGCCCTTGCCGCTCTGCCAAAAGAAACCCAGAGCGCCGTTGTTGCGGCAATCGTTATCAAGGCGAATGAAAACCCGACCATTAGGGCCAAAGTTGCTCAGATGATGGCCGTTAGAACAGAAGTTGAACCGGAAACTCAGCCGACCCGGAAAGCGGCGGCAACAGCGGCCGCTTCTCCGAATATTCCGAACTCACAGGCGCCGATGGTCATGCCTCAAATTCCGCAGCAGCCGGGTCCGCCGGCGACAACTGTCTTGTTGCAATATGCCGATATGATCGAAGCGGCAATGAGCAATAATCAATCGGCCGTTGTGAAGCAAGCGAAAGAACAGTTGCGGCAGGCCAGCCCGGCCGTTATAGCCGAAGCGGTTAGAACAGCTTCCCCTGAACAGGCGGCCAAGATCGCGATGCTGATGCCTCTCTTGAGCGCGGAGCAGGTTGCTGAAGTCAGCCAGGCGGTTTCGCCCAAGAAGATGACAGAGACACAGCTTGCCGCCTCGATTGCGAGTTTGGAGGCGGAAGTGACGGAATTGACCGCGCAGATTTCGGCGGCGCGACAGAGCGGCGACATGGCCAAAGCGGTTAAGCTGACGGCCAAGCTGAAAGAAGTCCAGAGAACAAAAGCCGCCTTGAAAGAGGTCCTGGCGGAGAAGATCAAAGCCAGGAACCCCGAGATCAAGACGACCGCCCAGGTTGACAAAGCTATCGAACAGCTGGTTGCGCCGTTCCGGCCAATGGCAAAAGCGGTTTCCGCAGCTGCAGTCGCGGCAAATCCGGCGGTGGAACCCGTTGTTCCCGAAGTAATGCCATTGATGGCACAAGTCGCGTCAGCCAGGACACCGGCGGAGAAAGCGGCGGTCATCATTAGAGCGGCCCAGGAACAGCCGGCAGAGGCGGTCAGGGTTATTTTAGCCATGCCGGAAGCGGAGCGGAACGAAGTCTTAACAGCTATGGTGGCAAAAGCGAAAGAACAGCCGGCGGTTAAATCGCCGGTAATGGCGGTGGTTCGTGAAGCCGTCAAGCAAGTGTTGGCCAGCGCGGTTGCGGCTCCCCAGTCAAAGCCGGTTGTTCTGCCGAGAGAAGTTCTCAAAGCGGCGGCCCCAAACATCGAGACGCCTCGTAACGGAAAACCGACGATCACGGTCAACTCTGAAACAGCCAAAGTCATCCTGGCGGAAATTGAGGCGGCTGAAAAGCCGAAACCGACAAGGGAGGCGATCGCCGCCGCGTCCAACCAACCAATCAACCAGCCATCCATCCAACTATCCATCTTTCCCCCCATCCCGCAACAGCCCAGCCCTCAGGCGACACGTGCCCTGATCCAGTATGCCGACATGATCGAAGCCGCTGTGAATAACAACCAGCCGGTGGTGCTGAAACAGGCGAAAGAACAGTTGCGGCAGGTCAGTGCTAAGGTTATCGCTGAGGCGGTTAGAACAGCTTCCCCTGAACAGGCGGAAAAGATCGCGATGCTGATGCCGCTCTTGAGCGCTGAACAGGTGAGCGAAGTGACGCAGACGGTCTCTCCGAAGAAGATGACCGAAACCCAGCTTGCCGCCTCTATTGCTTCCTTAGAAGCGGAAGTGACGGAACTCACCGGCCAGATCGCGGTAGCCCTCAAGAGCGGCGACAGGGCGAAAGCGGCCGAACTGACAACCAAGCTGAAAGAAGTCCAGAGAACAAAGGCGGCGCTGAAAGAAGTCCTCGCCGAAAAGATCAAAGCTAAGAACCCGGAGGTCAAGACGACCGCCCAGGTGGAGAAAGCGATCGAACAGTTGGTGGCGCCGTTCCGGCCCATTGCGGCAGCCAAAGCTTCCACGCAACCGATCGACGCAACCCGGCCGGCTGAACAAAGAATGGCAGCTATCAGGGAATTACTTGACAAAGCAAGCGTATCACCGATAGCAAGACAAGAAGCCGCGCCGGCCGCTCAGCAATTGATCGTCGAGCAGATCATAGGCGATATTCCTCGAACCGGGAGAACAAAGATCAGTGTTGATCTGCTGAGATTAGCCGGCATAAAATTGAAGAGCGATTGGAAGGAAATAGTCTTGGATCGCGATGCTTCCCTCAAGGTGTTAGCGGCGATCACGGCGAATCGCCAGTCACCGCCAACCGCTGAGGTTAGAAGGAGAATAGAAGAAGCGATCACGGCGGTCAGTTCTCAAAGGCCGGCTGCGGCCCCGCCGGCGCAGGTTATTGTTGCTCCCAAAACGAATGGTCAATCACCTTCGACAACCGTTCTCCTGGCCGCGGTCGACCATCTCTCAGAACTGATCGATCAGTCGGCGCAAATTACCGTCCAAGTGGCCGCGATCGAAACCGACCTTGCTGAAGCAGAGCAGGGGGTAACCAAACTTGCCGCTTCCGCCAACGAGGCGGCAACTCCGGCCGCTGATCAAGACCGGCTCCTCCAGCATCTGGTCGCGAAAAGAGACGCTCTGGTCGCTCAAAGATCGACCCTGGTCAAGGAAAGACAGGCGCTTGAGACAAACATAAAGAGAACGCGGACTGAGGCGCAGAGGGCGATAGAACAATCAAACCTTTCTCTTGGGCGCATCGCGGATCGGCTGGCCGTGATCAACCGCGAGATCGTCACCTTGCAGGCGATCGTCAACTCTGGGAACGGAACACCGGAGCAGATGACCCGGCTTGAATCATTGCTGGCGGAAAAAGGCCAGTTGTTGGGGGAGAAGAAGATGATCGGATCGGCGCAGACGGTCCTGGCCGAAAAGATAAAAAGTTGCGGCGAGGAGATCGTTCGGATCAAACAGAGGACAGACGCATTAATGGATAGATTGGGAAGATTATCAACGGAGATAGCGAAGATAACAAGACAAATATCCGCCGTCAAGGCGCAAAAGACCGAAGCTTCGGAAGCAACCGGCAGAGGCGAAGGCAACAGCGGCCCAAGAGCCGGAAAGAGCGACCGAGCATCTGAAATTGCCGTCCAGGCCATCTCAAACGGCAATGAACAGGGAGAAAGCGGCCAGGGGAGTGATAATGGCCAAAGCAACGGCAACGGCCGCCGCGGTATGTTCAGTTGGTTTTTCAATGATAATAATCAAGATAAACCAGTGCCAAGCGCCGCTATCCCAAGAATTAATACAGGCGCCGATTCGATCCAGGCAAAATATAATCAGGCGGTTTTGGAAGAATCCCTCATCGGGGAAAAGATCTCATCGGGGGTTGCTTAAATGAATCTCTTTGGCATGGTTCCTAATATAAATGAAGTTCAGACGGCCCGGCCGGTAACGAAATCGTCCCAATCGACTGTCAACTACACCGGGCCGAGCTTTGTTGAGAATATTTCAGATGTCGCCCGCGCCGCTATGATCCAGGTAGCCGGCGGCAGCCAGGCGGCTTCCGCCGGCGTCAGGAAAGAGAAAGCCGGTTTTGACGAGCTGTTCAGCTTTACAAAAGCCGAATCGGAACTCGAGCAAGAATATGTTTCACATATCAAAAAGTTGCTTCATCAGTTCAAACATCAATAACAGCCGCAAGTTTTTTCTTCTCTGACACGATAATAATAGTGTAATGGACGTCAATAATCTCAATTCAATCGGCGGCTCCTCGATACAATCGGAAAACAGTTCTGACGGGGATGCGATTTCGATTCTATCAGAACTGGACAATCGCGCTTCCCAAACAATGAATAAATTAGACGGGTTTGAAAAATATCTTGGCAATGATCTTCCGGCAGTCGAAACCGATAATTCTGCGGGAATCAATTTTGCTTTGCACGGTTCCCAGGTCAGCACGCTGATCTGAGAACGATGCAAGTTTTTTGGAAGTTGATACGAATATATAAGTGAGAGGCACTTCTGCCCGTCTCTCGACAGGACGGGCGGGAAATAAGTTAAAAGGAGGTGAATAGGTATGAGCGCAGTAAATGCAAACTATGGGGGGGCTGGATCAGTTGAAGCGAACGCTTATAAGTCTGCTGAAGCGGCGGAAAACACCCGTGATGCCATTATGTCCGAGATCAAGTCAAAGATCACAGGGCAGACATTGGCTAACGATGTTGCGCTGACGATCTCAGCGCTTGGCGGTGTTGATATTGGCACCGGTCCGGGTTCTCTCGTCCTCGATGACAAGCTGAATACGCTTGGCATAGTTCAGGGCGTTGCCGCCCAGGTCCTCGCTTCCCAGAACAGGAATCAGAAAGAAGTGGGCCAGAAAATGGGATAATGTTATGGATGCCCCCTGGCAACAGGGGGCATCTTTTTTAGGCAGTTGGCTCGGCTTAAAAAAGATGAACGAACAAGGAGGAAGACATGGCTCTTGAAATTAATAATAAATTTATTCCCGCCGGCATGATTGGCGTCGAATCCATCGGATCCTGGGATCTTAAGAAAACGATGCGGGGCTTTACCGATGAGCTCGCGAGATTAATGCGCAATTACAGGGATCTTTCTTTTGACCCTGATCCCGACAAGACGATGATGATAGGCAGCACCTTGATCCGAGGCGACCAGATCGCCAGCCCGGCCACTACTCTCCTGCTGGATGACCGTCTCGCAAAGATCGAGCAAGCGCAATCGGCCCTGGTCGATATCTTGACAAAACTGTTCAAGCTTGATGAAAAGTTGACCTCCGCGGTGGGATAATAAATCCATGGGGTTTTACTACAAGAATACGGGCAGTTCTTCTGCCACGATGAGAAAGCCGAGCAAGCCGCTGAATGTTAACACGCCACTCTTTGACCGTTTCCATCTTCATAATACAGAAACCGAGACCGGCTTCAAATGGATCGGCAGCCGGGTGAACTTCCTGATGGAAATGCTCAAGTTCATGCCCACATTTGAGCAGGTAATGTACGGCGGGGAACCTGAGGCGGATTATAATTTAGCCGTACGTGAGTACGGGAATGCGACAGAATCCTATTATTTAGACCCTGACCCCACTCCCGATGACGGGGTCAATGATCCCAATATGATAAATTTCGGCGCTGTCCACCGGGTCTCCGCTAATGGCGTTTTCTGGGGAACCTATATGGGCACGGTTGGCAGAAACCTGGATTTCCATCCAACCATCAATGAATTCAATCATTTTGAGGAGCTGGGTGATAAGTTTAATGGAAAAGATAAAGCCGCCAAAGACATGATCGGCGCAACTTCCCCTGATTCCGCGCTAAACATAACTTCGCTTTTAGGCAATCCTGATTCCGCGCTAAACATAACTTCGCTTTTAGGCAATACTGTCTCAAATTATTCGTCAAATATCTGGGGCAACGATAAGGTCCTTGCCAAAAAGGTAAAGGAGAAGAACGATAAGGGCGAATGGACGGGGAATTGGGTTGATGTTAGCACGCTTACCGCCCTCGCAAAAGTCGAATCAATTAAGGGCAATAACTCGATAAAGGATAAGAGCTTCTATCAGATGATCATGGACAGATCATATGCCGACAGCTCATATGCCAGCTTTTCTAATGATCAGGCGTTCCGTTTGATGGTTCTGATGCTCGAGTCGCGGCGCAGGATATTTTACGCCATGAACGAGGTCTTTGGCGACCCGAGGAATATTTATAATTACGCGGCTAACCCAAATGACTCGGCGATGATCAGCGCTTTTGACAGCTGGGCCGGCGATCCTAACAAAGGGAAAAATGCCGATCCTCATAATGTCCAACTTCTGGCCCTCTTTCTCGAGAACCAGCACGCCTTCGGCAACTGGTTGTCGGCAACTGTCACTGGCCAGGGCTTTATGTATTCCCAGCAAGATAAGGATCAATTTGCCGCCTTCAGAACTTTTATGTCAGAAAAAACTCTGGCCTATAAAAATTGGATAAATAATGTTAAAATAGAAGACGACAAACATGATGATTATTATTATGAAGGGATCGGCGCTTTTAATGATCAGGTTAACGCTCTCTACAGCGAATATTGGAATGTCGGCGGCTATGTCCAACCTTATCTAAATCGGACTGGCGTCGAATCAACGGCTGGTTGGGACCATTACAGCCAGACTGATCCTTCTGCCGGCCCCGAGGTTAATCCTTTCGCTTCTGATGCCGCTGTCATCCACAAGGATTATAGCGTCACCCAGATGTTCGGAATAAATTTTGCCGTCGACCGCTTGGGCACGGTCATTGGCAATGACGGGACCGTTCGCGCGACCGGCCTTGCTTCGACAAATTGGGTCGTCCATCATATCCTGGGTTTGCTCAGGTATGGCGACAGGGATGTGGG
This sequence comes from candidate division WOR-1 bacterium RIFCSPHIGHO2_01_FULL_53_15, assembly GCA_001772335.1. Classification (GTDB taxonomy): domain Bacteria; phylum Margulisbacteria; class WOR-1; order O2-12-FULL-45-9; family XYB2-FULL-48-7; genus 2-01-FULL-53-15. The sequence goes on along the minus strand of METM01000003.1, from coordinate 76,310 downwards.
GCGAAACTTCTCCATCAAACTGCACAACAGAGCGAATAAAAATGCTTACAAGAAAGCGACGCAGGAATATTATGACGAGAAAGATGAAATGGCCAGAGATGAGGCCCGCATGGCCGCGGCGGCAAAAGGCGCCGCGGCTAAACACAAAGCTGACCTGGCAAAAATTGCCGGCCAGGCCAGAAAGAGCAAAGATGAGCTTAAAATGACCCAATCCAAGCCCCTTGATTCCAGAATCAATCTCGCGATTCAAAGAAAAAAGAATAAGGAAAACAAAAGTTAGACATCGTTCCCCCAGATATCTTCTTCGCTGGCTACGCAAGTTTTTCCCTTGTTAACACGATATATTAATGGGAGGAAAGCATTGTGAGCACTGCCGGAGCAACAATAGATAACGGTCTGGCGCAAGAAAAATTATATGCCGCGGTCCGGTCTTTTTCAAAGCCGGGAAAAGAAGAGTCCCCCACCGACCAGCCGTCAATGACGGAAGAAACCATGAGTTCTCTGACCTGGGAGGAATTTGGCGGCAAAGACGGGATAAAGAACTACGAGCTGAAAAGGAATGACGCCGTCTATCTCTCAACCATCTCCTCCGCGCTGGCCGAAGATGAGGTCGAAGCCGCCTCAAACCGGAAACGGCTGAAATTCAGGGAAAAGGCGGCGGCGGCCGTCAAGGACAAATTACTTGAGCTCGCGATGGACATCTACAGCCACAACTATTTTGTCGCTGAGCTGGCTAAAATGGGGGCCGGGATATTGAGCTTCCAGTTGAGCTTGCTCGGCGTACAGCCGGGCGAGATCTCCGCCATTATGCAGAGAGCCAAAAGAGAGAAAATGATCGCCGTTCAGGCCGGGATCAAGCAAGTGGCAAGCGAGAAGGTCCTTTTCAGCATCGTGACGGGGGCCAAGATCGCATGAGAGGCAACAAGAAGATAAAAGCCCAGTTGAGCATCTTTCGGGAGCTGGAGACCCAGCTCTTCACTCAGGCAGAGCGCTTAGGCATCAGGGACCGCTTCTCCGCTCTGCAGATCAAAGAATACGAACACGACGCCATCCGCCAGCACCTGATCGCCTTTTACCAGGAGCGGGCCAACCTCGAGTATGAAATGTCAATGTTCGGCACCGACAAAAAGGAGACGCTGATCAAGCTTGAACGGCTCGAGGTCTATATCAAGCGGGCGGAGCGGTTGGCCAAAGCTTATGAGAAAAGCATCGGCAAACTCCTGCCGGCCGCCGGGCAAAAGCTTCCAGTCAGCGAACGGCCCAGGGTTTTCGTCACGATCGGAGCGGATCAATGAAATTATCAGCTTGTCTGATCGTCAAGAATGAAGAGAGAATGCTGGCGAAGACTCTGCCGGCGCTGAAAAGCGGCGTTGATGAGATCATCGTTGTTGATACCGGCTCGATCGACAGGACAGTCGAGCTGGCCAAGAGCTTTGGGGCCATGGTCAGTCATTTCGCCTGGATCAATGATTTTTCCGCCGCCCGAAATCATTCCCTGGAGCGGGCGACCGGCGATTGGGTGGTCTGGATCGATGCCGACGAATATATCAGGCCGGAAAATTTCCAAACCCTCAGGCGGATCCTGGCTGAGACCGATAAGGATTCATTCCAATTGCCGATCCACGAATGCGATATTGACGCGACTGACGGCGGGCTATTTTATTTTCGGATCAAGGTCTTCCGCAACGGCCTCGGACTCCGGTTCGAGCGGCCGTTCAATGAACAGCTTTTTACGGCCGATGGGCGTCTCTTTGAATCGGCTGATCTTCTGCCCTCGGTCAGGATAGCCCACTGGGGACGATCGCTCGCGCCCGAGAGGATGCAGGCCAAGAAAGAACGTAATTTTGAAATGTTGAAAAAAGCCATTGCTGCTGCCCCTTCTGACCCATACTATCATTTTCTGCTGGCGAACAATTATCTCGATGTCAAGGACGGGGTGGGGGCAATGGACGAATATCGGGCGGTGCTTGCCTGCGGAGCGGGCAGCGGACCGCTGGCGACAGCCAGCCGCATCCGTCTGGCCCGGTTACTGTCGGAGCGCGGCGAGAACGAATCGGCCTATGAGCAGTTAAAAGACGCGGCGGCTGAACAGCCATGGAATGCCGAGATATTCAACCTGATCGCCCTGATCTATCTGACGCTTGGCATGACCCAGAAAGCGATCGAGGTGCTTGAACACGCGTCTCTGCTACGCAAGCCGGAAAACACACCGGCGGAGATCGATAGGGAGCAATTCGGTTATCTGCCGAATTATCTCTTGGGGAACGCTTATCTCCTGGTCAATGACAAAGGCCGGGCGCTGGCGGCCTTCAAGCAGGCGAACATATTCAGGCCGGATGACGGCCTGTCGTTGAAAATAGCCGGATTGGAAAAGGAGGCGACCTGCAATGAGCACTAGAACGGACCTGAATCTGAATAAGGTTGTGAACAAGAACGAAGGGAAGCTTTCTGCCGATCAGCAGAAGAGCTGGGCAAAGATTGTGATGGCTAATTTGGGCAGTAAATTAAAAGCGACTTCGATCAATCAGATCTTGTGGAAAGATAACGGCAATAAAAAATAGATAGCAAGGAATAGGGAGAGAAGGAGATTAAATGGCTCTTAATACAAATACAGTAGAAAATGCCGCCTTGATACAGAAAGCGGCGCTGTCTGAAGGCAATATTGTTGCTGCCGAGTTGAAGAAGCTTGAAAACAATGATCGCCGCAACAACAATATCGATCGCCAGGTTGAAGCGGAAGGCGAAGTCAGTCGGCTTTTGCAGGGAACAAAAGATCCTTCAAACGCCGGATTGAATATCCTGTCCGCCCTGGTTTCAAAATTATCTTCCGCCGGCGTGAGCCTGAATCCGGACAAGCTTGCCGGCAAACTGCGCGATGATATTGAGAATGAATACGAAAAAATGGTCGGCTCACAGAGCGAAAGTTTTGACGAGGTCAGCTTGCGCAGCTCCGTCGGTGAAATAGCCGGCAAAAAAAGGGACAAAAACAATGACCGGGGCGGTGACGGACGCCAGGACGGCTCAGGTGAGGGGCGGCAGGGCAAGCAGGCCCCGGCGCAGGAATACGCCGCTCTTTACGCGCAGTATACCGTCGGCCAAGCGCCGGGGTTAAAAAAGAAGCTCGAAAAATGCGAAGACGGCCTGAGAGAGATGGGCTTTTCGCAGAAAGATCTGATCTCGATCCGCACGGCCGCCAGCAACTCGATCCGCAACGAACTGACGGAGCAGATCAGGCAGGCATACACCAAAAAGATCCTCAGCCGGGAAAAATCCATCGAGCTAAGAATGAGCGACCATAAGCTGAATGAAATCCTGGATTTCGGTTTACTGAAAGGGCTGCATGACGATCAATCTCTGCAGGCGGTCGCCGATGATGTCAATCAGGAAACGGTCGATCGGCTAAAGGATTTCACGCGGGAAAAACTCGAAGAGAAGTTGACCGGCAAGTTCCTTGCCTCTGACAAAGCAACCGAAAAATCAGCTGAAAAGGAACTCAAGGAGCTGGTCAAGCTAAGCGCCAAGATCGGGTTTGACCTGAATGAATTCAGCCGGAACTGGCAGGCCAAAAAAGAGCATCTCGGCCTTTTTGTCTTTGACGTGCCGGTTGGGCAGGCGCAGTCAGGCATGAATCCCGACCAGAATAATCAGCGCCAGAATAGCTCCGCCAGCGAATTTACAGCCGATGATGAAAAGGACCTTTTGGCCAGCCGGTTGAGGGCCATCCACATGCACCGGGCGCTGGCTGGAGATATAAAGACAAACTTTGAGACATTTTTCAAGATGCGGAAACTAAAGAACGGCCTGATCAAGCTGGGCGTGGGGAGCAACGAACTTGAGCGGATCGAGAAAGAAGGCAAGGCGGCGGCTCGGGAGCGCCTGATGGAGATGCTCAAGACGACCCTGACGGAGAAAGCGACATTATATGAATTTGCCGGACCGGCTTTTGCGCTTCTCGAGCAGAAGATCAAGGGGCTCAAGAGCAATCTTGAGCGGTTGGATTTTGGTTTAAGTGAGGATGAATTCGCCATGCTTTGGGACAACGCCAATCAAAAAGTTTACGAAGCCGCCAGAGCGGAAATGCTCTCTTTAGTTGAGATCTTGGACGGCGGCAGTGATCCGATGATTGAAAGAAGGCTGATGATAGTGCAAAAGCTCATGAAAAGGATCAGTGACGAGGCGGAGGGGATGCGGGCCGAAGATGCCTTCCTGGCCCCCGTTAGGGAGAATGCGTGAAATTTAATATAAATCTGGACGATAAATAAGGATAAGGAGGAAAGACATGGTTAGCGCGGTTTCAAACACAAATGGCGCTCCGAACAGCCAAAGGTTAAACTTTGCGGCAGCGGATGCGCCGCGCCAGGACATCGAAAAATATCGTAGAGGATTTACCCGTTTGCTGGCCCGGTTGCAGGAGCCAAAGCCCTTAACTAAACCGGAACAGGAACAACTGGCAGCTGACTATGCCGCCCTGACCAAAGGTTTGATGCGAGAGATCAACGATTTCACTGGCAATAAGTACTCTCAGGAATTCGGCGAAGCCGTCCATTTGGGCGTTAAATTGTCTGGGCTCATCGTCGGCCGGCTCGACCAGGTCGAGGATCGGCAGTTGCAGAGCGTTGTGGCTGATGATATCGCCGCTTTTGTAATTTCGGCCAAACATTATGCCGCTGGTAAACTACCCGATCAAATGGATCAACTGACTCTCCTGGCGGCGCAATTGTTGCAAAAGTGCCGTGAATTGGGTATCAAGCTGAGCCCGGAGCGGGAAGCTCAGTTAAACCAGATCGCTGAGATGAGCGGTCGCGAACCAGCCGAAGCAACGGCTGGCGGCGCTCACGGGGTCGACTATTCCAGTTTGCGTGAAATATTTGGCAGAACCGATCCTAACGAGATCATAGACAGAATAAATGAGGAAACAAGAGAGTTGGAAAGACAGCTGGCTGAGGACACGAATAAAAAAGCTGTGGAGCGAAGATTAATGGCCGGGAAAGCCGAGGATAAGAAAAACGATGAGCGAGCAGTCGCGCGAAAGAGGGAAAACGATAAACAGCTTCTGGCAACGGCCCTTAATACAAATAAAGCCGATCTCCATACGGATGCCGACATCTTTGCCAGCATAGATCGTGAGGCCTCGATCATACTGCAGGAACTGGAACTTAAGCGATTAAAGCAAACTGACAATAATATCGTCTGAGTGACCGAATTTTATCTGATCAGTCGCTCAATGTGCTTGCTCGCTTTTTCGGCTGCCTTAGCCCAGGTCCAATTGCGGAGAATATCCCTCGAAGCTTTTAGCCCAAACTCTTTAGCCCCAGCTTGCTCTTCAAAAATCTTTCTCATGAGTGATTTTAGATGTTCAATGTCCGGCCTGGCCCAGAGACCGTAATCGCCGCTGGCTGACAGAAAAAATGGTTCGGTTATCGGTTCGAGTGAATATTTTAACAAATACGCGTTATTTTCATTGACAAATTCGGACTGGCCGCTGTGATCAGTCACGATGGTCGGCAGGCCGCAGGCCATCGCCTCGATGATCGGCAAACCCCAACCCTCGGCCCGCGTCGGGAAAACGAACGCGTCACAGCTGACGTAGAGCCGCGCTATGTCTTCATGGCGCTCCGTCGGAGCAAAATAATATATTTTATCTGGGCGTGAGAGTCCCATGTTATTGACGATCTGCCTTATGTCAAAGCCTTCGACGAATGGATTAAAGCAGGCCAGGATGAGAACAGCATCCTCGTCGTCTTTGAATTCCTCATCAAAAGCGATGACCAGCTCTTTCGTGAATTTGCGCTCCTCGTATTTACCAAGAAAAAGGAATTTATAGGCAGGGTGGTCGGTAAGTTTGGCGATCTTTTCTCTGTTCGGATTAAAGAGCCCGGGATCCACCCCCTCCGGCACGACATCGATCTTATCCCTGTCGAAACCATTTGCCACGAGGACCTCTTTTCCCCAGTGGCTCGGAATCCAGATCCTGTCCGTTCCTTTCAGCGGCGCCAGCCAATCGTCGGGTATCTTTGTCGATTCCCAAACGGTGTAGCCGATCTTCAACCCGGGATAAGCACCCAATAAGCCCATCGCGCTGCCATAATTGATCATGATGTTCAATATTTCCAGGCTTGCGGCAAAATGGTTTATTTTGTTGACATGGTCGCTTTCGTTGTCGGGAAAATAACGCAGATCGAGGGTGACCAAATCATATAATTTCGCGAGCGCCTTGAAGAAATTCCTTGAATGGATATTATAGCCGGTGTAGCCCGACAGGTAACCCATCCCGTTTATCAGTACCTGTTTATCGCTTGCCGGCATGGATTATATCTCCCTTAGCGCGGATCACCTGCAATTCTTTCATCACGCGCCTGATGACTCCAGTCCAGTCCCCGCGCTTGTTTTGCTTAAACAATCTGGCGGTCGGGTACCAGGGGAGTCGCCAGCGCCATTCAGGATTAAAAGGCAGGAGAAGCCAAAGGGGCTTGCCCAGGGCGCCGGTTAAATGAGCGACCGCGGTATCAACCGAAACGACTAGGTCAAGATTAGCGATAGCCGCGGCAGTTTCGGAGAAATCGATCAATTTCCCGGCAAGATCGGTGATCAACGCTTTGGTCGGCAGGGTCGAAAGCTGTTTTGCGGCCTCGCCCTTTTGCAAACTAAACCATTTGATACCTTTAATTTTTAACATCGGCAGCAGTTTTGACAGTGTGATCGAGCGGTTCAGATCATTCGCATGGGCGGGATTGCCGGCCCAGACCAGGCCGATCTTCACAGCATTGGTTGGAGCGATAATATCTGCCCATTTCTCGCGCAGTCCCGGGTCGGCATTGATGTACGGGATGTCGGCCGGGATCGTGTGCCGATCGGTCTTGAAGATACCGGGCAAGCTCAACAATGAGATTTGCAGATCAATCTTTTCTCGTTTCAGGCCGTCCTGATCCGACCAGTCAATAAGTTTATCTATACCCGGACAATCATGGAGGAGAGAAACCAACGACCCGCTGCATTGGAAAATAACCCGGCCGACTTTTTGCCTCACCATTCGCATATAACGGATAAATTGGATCGTATCACCCAGCCCTTGTTCGGCTGAAACCAGGATCGAACTTTGTTTGGCGATAGAACCGTCCCAAAACGGAACGGGGCAGGAGATCAAATAATTGTGCGCCAGCCGCTTGACTTTCAATCGCCATTCGTATTCCTTCCAGCCGCGCCTAAAATCACCCCTGCCAAGCAACATGAAGCCCAACGCCATATGAGTTTCGGCGGAATCGGGTTTGACTGCGAGCGATCTTTTATAATATACCATCGCTTTTTTGAAAAGCCCGTAGTCGGAATACATATTGGCCAGGTTCCGCAAGGCGGCGTTGTTCGCGGGACGATATTTTATCGCCTTTAAGAATAACGATTCCGCGCTCTGAAAATTGTTCTTATAAACGGCCGCTATTCCGCCGAGCCCGTTCAGGGCATCGGAGTGTCCCGGCTCAAGGGAAAGCGCCTGTTTGAAGCACTTTTCGGCTTCGGATATCCGCTTCTGTTCCATCAGCACCGCGCCCAGATTGCTCAGCGTACCCGGGTCACCAGGTTTCAATGTGTGCGCTCGCCTGAAATATTTTTCGGCTTCGACCAATTGTCCCTTGTTTTGATGAAAAGCGCCTAAGCCATTGAGCACCTCATGGTTATTTTCATTAATTGCGACAGCATCTTTCAAATACTTTTCCGCCTCGTCAGGATCCTCACCCGCGATGAAGAGCGCAGCCAGAGCGACCAGCGCATTCACATAATCCGGTTTAATGGCAATGGCTTGAAGAAGGTATTTCTTCGCTTTTTCAGGCCGCCCCAACTCATTTAGGACAGCGGCAAGGTTCTTTAATGCTTCCGGGTAATTCGGCCTTGACCCGATAGCCAACCGAAAGTAATGTTCCGATCGTTTCAGCGAGCGTTTTTCTTTAAAAGCCGCGCCGAGATTATTCAAGGCCTCGGCAAAATTCGGCTTTAACGACAAGGCCTTGCCCGAAAGCTCGATCGCTTCGCCGTAATCTTTCTTCTTGATGGCGATCGAACCCAGCAGATTATAGGCCGCGACATGGTCCGGGGCGATCTTGAGCATTTGTTTGAGTATCTTTCTCGCTTTATCCAATTCGTTGGTCTCGATCAAGGACAAACTTAGATTGTTCATCAGCGACAAGGAATCCGGTGAAAGAGAGAGGGCTTTCTGGAACATTTCAGCGGCTTCCCGGTATCGGCTGGCTTGGAAGAGAAGGGTGCCAAGCAAAGTTAGGAGTTCTTGGTCGTCGGATCGCTGGCTCAGGAGCTGGCGATAGATCGTTTCGGCCCCTTTGAGATTGCCTTGTTTATGAAGCGCGATCGCTTTCTCGAGGTCCGATTCATTTCCTGGCATGTGTGCCGCCTTTCTTCTTGAGAAGTAATCCTAACTCGTTTTTTACCCGGTTAACGACCCCCGGCCAATCGCCGCGCTTACTCTGCCTAAACAATCTGGCGGTCGGATACCAGGGAGACCTTTTGCTCTCCAGCCGCCAGCGCCAGTCCGGGACATGTTGCAAGAGAATCCAAACCAGCTTGCCCATGGCGCCGGCCAGATGAGCGACAGACGTGTCGACCGAAATGACCAGATCGAGATTGGCGATCAGGGCGGCAGTGTCGGCAAAGTCCGTTATCCGCTGATCAAGATCTATTAAATTATCTTTTGGCAAATAAGGTCTTAATTCATCTGCCGCTTTCCCTTTTTGTAAACTTAAAAATGAACAACCCTTTAGCTGAAATAATGGGGAGAAAAGATCAAGGGACATGGAGCGGGTAGGGTTATTTGCGCTGGTTGGTTTACCTGTCCAGACGAAACCGACCCTGAAACCTTTTATTTCAGCAAGCGCCGACCGCCATTTAGCAGCCAGTGCTGGATCAGGAAAAAGATAAGGGATGTCGGCAGGGATGTTTTTGGGCGTGGTAGAAAATAATCTGGGCAAGCTTAACAGGGATATCTGACGATCGATCTTTTCGCTCGCGCATTCTTGCCCCTTGTCCCAATCAACAATACGATCGATCCCAGCGAAATCCTGAAAAAGCCGGATCAAATTGCGGTCGCACTGAAATACAAGCCGCGCCGCTTTTTGCCTGACCAGGGGGATGTAGCGCGCAAATTGTATAACGTCTCCATAACCCTGTTCCGCGGAAACAAGTATGGTTTCGTCCTTGATCAGCTCTCCTTTCCAAAAAGGAGCGGGATGCGAAAGGCAGAATTTTTCTTCGGGTCTGTATAATTTCGTCCGCCATTCAAATTCTGCCCAGCCCGGCTTGAATCCCCCTTTAGACAACAAGAGGGTGCCGAGTGAAAAATGAGATTCCGGCAGTTCTGGCCTGAGGGCAATGGCTCTAAGCAGGTGTTTTTTGGCGGCGCGATAGTTTTTTGATTCGATGTAAAGCAGCGCCAGATTGTGGTGCGCTTGGAAATAATCGGGTTTAAGATCGATCAACCTGATCAAATGCCTTTTTGCCAAATTAAGGTTATTGTTGTTAGCATAAGTTTCGGCAAGCCCAATATAAGCCGAGTCAAACTCTGGCTTGATCGCGATAGCTTTTTTAAAGTTAGTAATTGCAGCCGGAAGTTCATTCTGCCGCGTGAACAGTATGGCCAGGTTGTGATAGGCCTCATAATTGTCCGGATTGAGGGCGATAGCTTTAGCAAACGATTTTTTTGCCTCAACTGGATTGTTAGCATGGAATAATTGAATATAACCGAGACCGTTATAGGCCGATGAGGAGACGGGATTAAGAGCGATCATTTCGCGGAAAGCCGTTTCCGCTTCTGAAAAATTCTTCTCGGCGATCATGCTGGCGCCAAACTTAAAGAGTTCCGCCGCACGGCCCGATCGGTTGTCCATTGATTATTTTGTCGGGTTCAAGCCGCGGCTAATATCTTGCGACAACATTTGCAGGGACGTTTTGTCGCCTGAATATTTCCCAGATGTTATCGGTTGACCAATTGAAAGGCGGATGCTGACCGGCAAGGGGCGGGCAAGGAAAGCGCTGACCGGCGGTGAAGACAGATCGTGCTTGATCCGGATCGTGACAACCGGCAATTTTGAATGGATCGAAAAGAGCGCCACTCCGCCATGGACATTGCCCTGCTCGGCAAAGGCGACGATGTTCTCCTTGCGGCCCAAGGTTTTTAATATTCTTACCACATCGTCGTGCATAAGGTCGAGGGCATCCGGCTCGAGCGCCAAATAGCCGGCCAATCTCTCCAGCCAGCCGAAAAAAGTCACGCCAAAAAGATGCCGCTGAAAAACGAAACGAAAAGCGAAGGGCAAATAAGCCAGGGTTGCCGCCCCGTCAAGATATGATCTGACATCCTGGACATAAATGGCCGGGCCGGGCGGGATGTTCTCTTCCCCTTCAACCGAGACCTTAACGCCGATCGCCCGCAAAAATATTTTTGCCCAGAAACTGCCCTGCGCATGAAAGAACGATCTTTTATTGGGCGCGAATAAACCGGCGATCAGGACGGGGATCAAGACAAAAAAGAATCCTTCAACAAAAAGCAGATAAAGGTTAATTTGATAAATTAGCAGGATAGCCTGCTGCCAGATACTTAATGCGGTGCGGCCCGATTTCATGACATTTTTATAAAATGGAAAAACAATAAAAGCCGGTAAAAAGGGGAGGAAGGCCCACAAGATCAGTTCCATACACATCTCCTTGATATCATTTTGCCCACATTATATAATGAAAACTTGTAAAATGCTACTGAATGGAAAAGTTGTGATAGTTACTGGCGCCTCCCGCGGGATAGGGCGGGCAATCGCCTTGCTTTTTGCCGCTGAAGGCGCAAAAGTCGCGGTCAATTACGCGGAAGACAAAGTTGCGGCGGAAGCAGTCGTCAGGCAGATCAATGGCGACGCTTTTGCCTGTAAGGCGAGAGTCGAAGCGCCCGGGGAGATCGAAGAGCTGATCGAAAAGACGCTGATGAAATGGGGAAAGATCGATATCCTGGTCAATAACGCCGGCATCATCAAAGATAAATTTCTCATGATGATGTCGCAGCAGGAGTGGCAAAGCGTCATTGATGTCAACCTGACAGGGGTTTTTAACTGCTGTAAAGCCATTGCCCGCCCTATGATCGCCCAAAAGTCGGGGAAGATCATCAATATTTCATCGATCGCGTCGTGCCGCGGGGCGCTGGGCCAGGTCAATTATGCCGCATCCAAGGCCGGCGTTGAGGGGATGACCAGGGCCCTGATCAAGGAATTCTCCCGGTACAACATATATGTCAATACGATCGCGCCCGGTTTCATAGAATCCGAGCGGGTCAAGAACCTAAGGGACGAGATGAAGAAGGATTATTTGCGCTTGATCCCGCTTGCCCGCTTCGGCCGGCCTGAGGAAGTGGCCGGAGTCGCCTTATTCCTGGCTTCGGATGCCGCTTCATATATCCAGGGCCAGACGATAATTGTTGATGGCGGGATGGTCGTCTAAGTTTGGAGGTGTTATGTGAATCACGAACCGGTTATCAAGCGCTTAAAAAGGATATTGGTCCAACAGCTCAATCTTGAACGCGATCCGGAGAGCATTGGCGATGACGAGGAACTTTTTCGCGCCGGGTTGAACCTTGATTCGATCGATTCGCTGGAAATGATCATCGCTATCGAAAGGGAATTCTGCCTCAGCATTTCTGATGAACAGTTAAAGGAGCCGGAAAAGATATTCCGCACGATCAGGACGCTGGCTAATTTTGTTGAAGCGCTTTTGCCTCCCTCTGCCAAGAAATGAAACGGCGGGTCGTGGTTACCGGCATGGGGGTAATTACGCCCAACGCGTCCAATGCTGATCAATTTTTCACTGCACTCAGAGGCGGGAGGACCGGCATAGGCCCGATCAAGAGTTTTGATACCACTAAGTTTCGGGTGCACATTGGAGCTGAAATTAAGGAACTGCCGCCCCAAAAACAAAAAATAGATCGGGTCACCCAACTGGCTATGATAGCCGCTCAAGAAGCTCTCAAAAATGGCCTGCCCCTGCTGCCCGTTGATATTATTTACGCAACTTTAAGCGGCGCCGCGCTAACATTCGAAAAGCATGTTCTCAATGGCCTGCAGGATGAAGATTTGCTGGCGAAACTTACTGCCTCTGCCACAACCGATCATCTGGCGAAGTCGTTGGGGCTGAGCGGCAGACGCTGCACTGTTTCCAACGCCTGCGCGGCAGGCACAACTGCTATTGCATTGGCCATGGACATGATCCGGCTGGGCAAAAGCAAAGCGGTCCTGACCGGCGCCGCCGAAACATTTAATCTGGTGACCTTCAGCGGCTTCCACGCTCTGCGTTCTTTGGATCCGATCGATTGCCGGCCGTTTGACCGGGATCGCCAGGGCTTGGTCGTCGGCGAGGGCGCCGGTTTTTTATTGCTCGAAGAATACCAGTCGGCAAAACAAAGAGGCGTTCCGGTCCTGGCGGATCTGATCGGCGCCGGAATGTCATCAGACGCTTATCATGAGACGGCGCCCGATCCAAGCGGTGACGGGGCGAGGCGCTGCATGGCGGCAGCCCTGGAGGATGCGGACATTGACGGGAGAGAGATCACATATATCAATGCTCATGGAACAGGGACCAAACAGAATGATATCGCCGAAACTCGCGCGATAAGATCCCTCTTCGGTCCTCGCGCCGAAAATATCCCCGTGAGTTCAATAAAATCGATGATCGGACATTTAATGGGAGCGGCCGGGGCGGTTGAAGCTGTTTCGTCCATTCTTTCGATCAAACATTCCTTTATTCCGCCGACGATCAACTATTCAGAACCCGATCCAATTTGCGATCTGGACTATGTGCCAAACATTGCCCGGGAACAAAAGGTCGAATCGGTGATGTCCAATAATTTCGCTTTCGGGGGGAGCAATGTCTCACTTATTTTCAGAAAATATAGAGATTCTTAGTTCTGGGAGATCAGAGAGGCGCGAAGAACAGCCGTTATTGGAAGTGACTAACAGGCAAATTGTGAGGAAAGCCGACGATCTTTGCAGGCTCGCGCTAACTGCAACCGGTAAAGCCATCGAACAACTGAATTTCAGATTGTCCGAGAATACGGGAGTAATCATGGCCACAAGATACGGCCCGACAAGGACCACAAGGAAATACCTGGAAGAAACAAAGCAATACGGACCAGAATTGGCTTCTGCCTTTCTCTTTCCCTCCACCGTGCCCAATTTGCTTTCCGGCACGATTTCCCTTGCTTATAAACTTAAAGGGCCATCGTCAACGATCATCGGAGGCATTGACGACGCATTTGAGATCGCCGCTCTGATATTGTCGGCTGGCAGGGCGGATATAATGATCGCTGGTTACGCTGATGACAGCAATGGGGTTTTGCCTGGAGTGGAATTATTGAGTTTTAAGGACGGCGCGGAAGTTTATGTGCTGACTAAGCGGCTCAATTCGGCCTCCCATTCTTTAGCAATGCCTGCCCAGGAATAGCGAGAAAAGATCCTCGTCCGGGCGTTCCAGCTGAAATTTTCCCAGAGCTGTTGGCCCTGCAATAAATTTACAGTTGCTTCGACGAATTTATTCTGGTATTCATTTGAATATGGGTCACCCGGGATTATGATCCCGGTTTCCCGATCGATGACGGATTCCGGCAAGGCGCCGCGATCACTGGTTATGACCGGTGTTCCTGCCGCCTGGGCTTCGAGCACCGTTATGCACGAGGTCTCCGCAAAGACCGGGTGTAAGGTCGCTTGATGATTGGGGTAGAGGAGGAGATAACTTTTCTGCATCTCTTTGGCCAATTCCCTTTGAATGACAGGTTCCATTAATCTAATGCCGGTCGTTTTAGCCCGGGCAAATATCTCTTGCATTTTTTCATCTGTTTCCGGCGAGCCATAGACCTTAAAACTGCTAAAGACATATAGCTCTGCCGGCACCCGCGCCCTGATCCTGGGGTACATTTCGCAGAGGAGATCAAGGCCACGGTCAGGAACACTTGAGTAGATCAGTCGATCCGGCTTCCTGGCAATATTTTCCCTGAACAGGTCAAGATTCACGCCATTGCGTGTTTCATATATTTTCCCAGGGCTTACACCGAACTTATCAATGTAAATGCTTGCTTGCCATTTGGAAACGGCGAAGACGCGGTCGGTAAATTCGTTCAGCCATCTTCCGACTTCGGCCAGCGCCGGTTTGTTCTCCCAAAGGTAAGATTGGTCATCATGGGCCCAATAAACAACTTTTTTGAGGCCCAATAAAGCAGCATTCTTGCCGATGATCTTCAAAAAATCCAAATCGCGAAAAAGCATAAAAACATCGACAGCGGTCTTGGTTTCAATAAATTGATTTAATTCACTGACATCATGGTATTTGACGCCGTCATAATCACCGCGCTGGTCGCCGCAATTATTAAAAACGATGACTTCGTGGCCTAGACGGCGGAGTTCCAGCGCCATATAGATCAGCGCGCTCTCGCTGCCGCCGAGGCCGCCTTCCTCCAGCGTCTTGCTCGTAACCGCGCGGCCGTATCGGCCGAAAAATACGATACGCATTAGCTAATATTATAGCATGATATAATACACGCATGATCTCCCCAAAAGTATCGGTGATATTGCCCGCCTTTAACTCCGCCGGCCTCATAAAGGATACGATAGAGACAGTAATCAATCAAACACTTTCTGATTTTGAATTGATCATTGTTGATGATGGTTCGACCGATGATACTTTTACGACCGCGCACAGCATTAAGGACCCCAGGATCAAGTATCTTCAAAAAAATATTGGGGGGCCTGCTTCGGCCCGCAATTTAGGGCTGAAGGTCGCAAGAGGAGAATATATCGCATATTGCGACGGCGACGACAGATTTGACAAAGATCATTTAATGATCCTTGCCGATTATCTTGATAAACATGTGGACATCGATTTGGTATATTCAAAAGGGATTATCGTGGGTGAAGAAGGCAAAAGATTGGGGACCTGGCCAGAGCAGGGGGGGGTAATAAAAGAAAATTTGAGACAGAGAATGCGATGGGGCCTTCGATATCGATGCACCGCCGTGATTGTCTTAAAAAAGCAGGGCACTGGGATGAACACCCTGACCTGCGTAGTTCAGGCGAAGACTGGGATTTCTTTTTGAGGATCTCTGACTTTTGCCGTGTCGCTTCTCCTGACATCGCCACGGCCGTGGGGATAAAACACGGAGCTGGCTTGTTCCTTAATTCAATAACATCTCAACGCTACTTTATTGCATTGAAATATCTGTTGTACAAAAGAGTTGGATGTTTTAAAAACAAAGGCGAAAGGGTTGCCGCCCCTTTTGCCGGCTATTATTTTCATCATTTGATAAATTCAATCAGAGTTGCGGATCAAGCAGAGAAATTGCAGGCCTACAAGCTGTCGGACATCATAGAGATAAGACTTGTCCCGATATTTAAGGAATTACTTCCTCTGGACCACGATAATTTGGAAATATGGCTGGTCTTGGCCCTGTTATATCTGATGGCCGGAAGAGATGACGAGGCGATTAAAGTTGCACATTATGCAGAGAAATTATTGGGACAAATACTTGCTTTCGAAGAAAAGGAGATAAGAAAAATGGCGATCTCTTCGTTAAAAGGGTTAGCCAAACTTGTTGAAATTACCGGCGAAAAAAATTAGCAGCTGAATTGCTGGAAAAATCTAAAGAATCTCTTCCAGCCTAACCTTCCCCTCATACAGCGCCTTGCCGACGATGCAGCCCTCGATGCCGATCTCTTTCAATTTCTCGATGTCTTCTTTGGTGGCGACGCCGCCCGAGGCGATGACGGGGACGCCGACCGCATCGGCAAAATTCCTGACACTCTCAATGTTGGGGCCGGTCAGCATGCCGTCGCGGTTGATTTCCGTATAAATAAAACGTCTGACGCCCAAACTGATCGCTTCTTTGGCCAGGGTGAGGACGTCCTTCTTGCTGACGTACATCCAGCCCTCGGCGGCGGCAAATTTGCCTTTGGCGTCGATCGCCACGGCGATCCGGTCGTCGAACTTTTCGCAGGTGCTTGAGAGAAGATTAGGGTTCTTGATGGCCGTCGTGCCGAGGATGATCCGGTCGGCGCCGAAGCCGATCAGGTCGGAGATGGTCATTAAATTCCTGATCCCGCCGCCGACCTGGACGGGGATGGCGACTTCTTTGATGATCGATTTAATGATCTCGATGTTTTCCGGCGTGCCCGTGCGCGCGCCGTCAAGATCGACCACATGGAGCCGTTTGGCCCCCTGCGATTCCCATTTTTTGGCGACCGCGACCGGCTCGGGCGAGTAGACAATAGGGGTCTCGTAGCGCCCCTGTTTGAGGCGCACGCATTTGCCGCCGAGTATGTCTATTGCCGGAATTACTTCAAACATCCGGACACCTCATCCGCCAGTGTTAATCTAACCCCCTTCTCCATCTTCGATGGAGAAGGGGCCTCATCCGCTAGCACATAACCTTCCCCCTTCTCCATCTTCGATGGAGAAGGGAAAAATACAACCTTTATTATATTTATCATTTCTACAATCATTTGTCTTTAATTATTTGTCTTTCCCCTCTCCATGAAATGGAGAGGGGGGCATACCTCGCGTCAGCGGGTGAGGTGCCCGAAATTTCGCAAAAGCTTCAGCCCCGCTTCGCCGCTTTTCTCCGGGTGGAACTGGAGGCCGTAAATATTGTCCTTCCAGACCGCAGATACGAATTCTATCCCATAATCGGTGCGGGTTGCAACTATCATTTCGTCTTTAGGGTCGACATAGAAGGAGTGGGCGAAGTAGAACATCGTCCCTTCTTCGATCCCCTCAAAAATGGGGGCCTTGTGCTTGAAGAGGACGCGATTCCAGCCCATGTGCGGGACGCTCAAGTTCGACCACGGGGTGCCGGAGAAATTGAACTTCTTGACCGCGCCCGGCAGGATCGCCAGCCCCCTGGCCTTGCCTTCTTCCGAGGTTTCGAACAGGTGCTGCATGCCCAGGCAGATGCCGAGAAAGGGTTTGCCCAGGGCGATCGCTTCTTCAACGACCCCTTCAAGCGCTTGAGTCCGGAGTTCGGAGATGGCGGCGTCGAACGAGCCAACGCCGGGGAAAACAATGCCTTTGGCGCCGCGGATCGTGTTCTTGTCTTTCGTTATCTCCGCGTCAACGCCGACTTTCTGGAAGGCCTTCTCCACACTGCGGAGATTGCCGGCCCCATAATCGATGATCGCTAAAGACATTCGGGCGCCTCATCCGCTGGCGTTAAACCTTCCCCCTTCTCCATCTTCGATGGAGAAGGGAAAGACACCTCATCCGCTGGCGTTAAACCTGCCCCCTTCTCCATCTTCGATGGAGAAGGGAAAGATTTTATTTGCTTAAGAACGTTATTTATATCGTTTAAGATCATTTTGTTTTTAAACCGTATAATTCTCAGGCCATTATCTTCAATTATCTTCTGACGGGCCGAATCATAATCTTTACGTTTATCGTGGATGGGACCGTCTAATTCTATAGCAACTTTATCTTCGGCACAATAGAAATCGAGAATAAATCCTTGAAATATGTATTGTCGGCGAAATTTTCTGCCGGTCAGATGACGGTTGCGCAAAAATTTCCATAAATATCGTTCTGCCTCTGTCTGATCTTTTCTTAATTCTCTGGAACGAAAAACTTTAGCAAGCTTAGCCATGTATTTTCCCCTCTCCATGAAATGGAGAGGGGGGCAGGTTAGCGCAAGCGGGTGAGGTTTTTCCCCTCTCCATGAAATGGAGAGGGGGGAGTCTTAAACGTTGGCGGGTGAGGTGACTCAAAGACATATGGCGACCGCCCCCAGTACCCCCGACTCCGAACCGAGTTTGGCGTTAACGATCCTGACGCTTTTGGCCGGCAGAGTGAGGGCGTATTCTTTGAATTCTTGCCTGATGGGATTGAGAAGGAGTTCACGCATCTTGGAAACCCCGCCGCCCAGGATCACGAGTTCTGGATTAAATATGTTGACAAGATTGGCGATGCCGACCGCCAGATAATGGGCGGTGATCGCGATGACCTTTTGCGCCTTTTTATCACCCTGACGGGCAGCCAGTTCAACCGAGATCGCGTCCATGCCGGCCCGTTTCTTAATGGCGGAACCCGAGGCAAGCGCCTCCAGGCACCCGACATTGCCGCAACCGCAAACGTAACCCTTTGAATCAATGACCATGTGGCCGAATTCGCCGGCCGCGCCGATCGCCCCGCGGTAGATCTTTCGGTCGACAATAATGCCGCCGCCGATGCCGGTCGAGATCGTCATATATATAAAATGGCGGGCCTTTTGGCCGGCGCCGAAAAAGGCCTCGGCCAGCGCGGCGCAGTTGGCGTCATTGTCAAGATGGACCGGGACTTTGAATTCCTTTTCCAGTATCTTCTTTAAATTGACCTGTTTCCAGCCGGGCAGGTTGGGCGGTTCAATTACGATCCCTTTTTCATAAAGAATGGGGCCGGGGACGCCGAGGCCGAGGCAGGATATTTTGACCTTTTGGCCTCGAATGAGAGTATAAACGGCTTTTTTGAGGTTATCGATGACCTGTTTCTTGCCTTTTTGGGCTTCGGTGGGGATATTGACGTCGGTGACGATCTTGCCGTCGGGCGTGGCCAGCGCCGCCGCGATCTTCGTGCCGCCCAGGTCAATGCCGATGATCATGATTCTATTTTCCCCTCATTTGTTTCAAAAAAATCTCTACGGTTTTTTTAAAGATAAAAAGCGAAGTGTCTTTAGGCGATCGTTTAACAGCGCTTTCTGCGGATTTTCTGATTTGAGACGTAGAGATATTGTTTTTCCGCGCGACAAAAGACGCATCTTGAAAGTCCTCTTCGCTGGCTCTCCGGAGCTTGGCGATGATAAAATCGACCGGATGAAGCACCTTAATGACAAGATACTTGTCTTTGAGGACAACTTTCGCCCTTCTCCGATAACCGGTCGGCATGTCGATCGTTGACCAACGGCCGAAATTTTCGCCGATATCAGCCGGCAGTCGTTTTAACTTTAAAAAGTTAATGAGCGGCTCCGCTACTTTCGCGACTTCGGCGTCAATGTCTAATGTATGCCGCCCTTTAAGCCCATAATATCCGAGCGCCAGTCCCCCGACAAGGATCAGCTCAACCTTTTTGCGCCTTTTCCGCGCGAATTCCCTCAATATGTTTAGAGTTTTATCGATATCAAGCGGCGGCAAAATATAACCCCTCCAGAAATTTACGGTGATCGCGGTAATCGAGCTTCCCGCTGATCGGTTTTAAAGCTCGGCGATGGGTGAGGCCGGTTATCAATGTCTTGAAATGGGTGAACCAGATCCGCGCCTTTTTGAATTGGGCTTTTGGGGCCTTTTTCTGCCAGTTAATGCCGTCATTCAGCAATATCTCCAGCCAGAGGAGCTCCTTTGCCTGCCGGTTCTTAATCGCCTCTTCAAGCGTTTCACAGCCGGTGTATTTTGGGATGATCTTCAGTTTGATCTTCATTGAGAAAAGTATATCAGGGGCTTGACAGTTTGACAACACCTATGTTATTATGTTAGCACTCAACACCAAGGAGTGCTAATAACATTAACAAGGAGGTGAGTTTAAGTATGATAAGCAAGAAACTGACGCCGATCGGCGACCGGGTGGTCGTCAAGCCCGAGCCGGAGGAGCAGAAGACAAAGTCCGGGATCGTCCTGCCCGATACCGCCAAGGAAAAGCCGTCCGAAGGGACGGTGGTGGCGGTCGGCACGGGCCGGATCCTCGACAACGGCCAGAAGGTTCCCATCGAAGTCAAAGTGGGTGATCGCGTCATCTACAGCAAATACGGCGGGACCGAGGTCAAGATCGATAACGAAGAGTATATCATTTTGGCCGAACGGGATATCTTAGCAACAAAAGGATAATAAGGAGGTGACTTAAAATGGCAGCCAAAGAAATAATGTTCGGGGACGAGGCCTGGCGGAAGCTCGAAAAGGGGGTTTCCAAAGTGGCCAATGCGGTCAAGATCACGCTCGGGCCGCGCGGACGCAATGTCGTCCTGGAGAAGAAATGGGGATCGCCGACCATCACCAACGATGGCGTCTCGATCGCCAAGGAGATCGATCTCGAAGATCCTTACGAGAATATGGGGGCGCAGTTGCTGAAGGAGATCGCCAGCAAGACCAATGATATCGCCGGCGACGGCACAACCACGGCCACCCTCCTCGGTCAGATCATTTTTCGCGAGGGGTTGAAGAACGTGGTTTCCGGGGCCAACCCGATGTTCCTCAAAAAAGGGATCCATTTAGGCGTTGAAAGCGCCATTGCCGAGCTCAAAAAGCAGAGTCGGCCGGTTGAGACCAAAGATTCGATCGCCCAGGTCGCCTCGATCTCGGCCAACAACGACCAGGAGATCGGCAACCTGATCGCCGACGCCATGGAAAAAGTCGGCAAAGACGGGGTCATAACCGTCGAAGAGTCGAAAGGCATCGAGACCACGCTCGATGTGGTCGAAGGCATGCAGTTCGACAAGGGTTACGCTTCCCCGTACATGGTGACCGACCGTGACCGGATGGAGTGCGTGCTCGAGGACGCGTCTATCCTGCTGACCGACAAAAAAATCAGCGCGGTCAAGGACCTCTTGCCGTCGCTCGAGAAAGTCGTTCAGGCCGGGCGTCCTTTGCTCATCATCGCCGATGAGATCGAAGGCGAAGCGCTGGCGACACTTGTCGTCAACAAGCTCCGCGGGACGCTTAACGCGGTGGCGGTCAAGGCCCCGGGCTTCGGCGACCGGCGGAAAGCGATGCTCGAAGATATCGCGACCCTGACCGGCGGCGAGGTTATTGCCGAAGAGAAAGGTCTCAACCTGGAAAATGTCAATGAGGCCTGGTTCGGCAAAGCCAAGAAGATCGTCGTCCGCAAGGAAGACACCACGATCATCGAAGGGGCGGGCGCGGGGAAGGCCGTTAAAGAGCGGATCTCCCAGATCAAGAAAGAGATCGACCTCTCCGATTCTTCGTATGACAAGGAAAAACTGCAGGAACGCCTGGCCAAGCTCTCGGGCGGCGTCGCGGTCATTAAGGCCGGCGCCCCGACCGAGACCGAGCTCAAGGAGAAAAAGCACAGGATCGAGGATGCTCTCTCCGCGACCCGGGCGGCCGTTGAAGAAGGGATAATCGCCGGCGGCGGTTCGGCTTTTATTCACATTATCCCGACCATGGAGAAAGTTCTGGCTGGCTCAACCGGCGACGAGAAGGTTGGCATAGCCATCATCTTGAAAGCGTTGGAAGAGCCGCTCAAGCAGATTGCTTTCAACTCCGGCTGGGAGGGCTCCGTTGTGGTCGACCGCGTGAAGAAAGAAAAAGCCGGGATCGGCTTCGACGCCCAGAAGCTTGAATATGCCGATATGTTCAAGGCCGGAATCGTCGATCCGCTCAAGGTGACAAGGTCCGCCCTGCAGAACGCGGCCTCCATCGCTTCCATGCTCCTGACCACCGAAGTTCTGGTGGCCGAGAAGCCGGAAGAGGACAAGCCCAAAATGCCGGCCATGCCTCAAGGTGGCGGGTATGAAGGGATGATGTAGGGGTCAGGTTATCAGGGTATCTGGTAATCAGGATATCAGAGAAAGGAAAGGGCCGGGGTTAAACCTGGCCCTTTTTCTATTTATACGCTTCTTTCCGATGGGCGACCCGTAAGATCAGGGTGACCATTCGGTCTTTCTCCGTGCGATAAATCACACGATAGTCGCCAACTCGCACTTTTCTTCTGCCTTTTAGATCGCCATGGAGAAAATCACCCAGTTCAGGGTTGAATTCTAATTGGGAGATCGCGTGAGAGATCGATCTGGCGGTTTTGGGATTTCCTTTGCGTATCTTTGCCAGCTCTTTTTTGGCCTGTTTTGTAAGGAACAGTTTATAACCGAAGGGCACGCCTGACATCCTCCCAGCTCTCAACTTTTCCTTTCCTGACTTCTTCTTCGGCCTTTTTCAACTCTTTGGATTTCAGAATGTCCATGTCTTCCAGAAGATCCTCGTAGTTTTTAATTAGCCATGAATAATCATTATAATCCACAAGCACTTTGGCGTTTTTGAGTTTATTCAAGATATCCGATTGTTTTTTAGTCATTTCCACACCTCGTAATTACTATAACATAATTACTTAAAGTAAATCAAACAGGAAGTTGGATCAAAAGCGTTTATACAAAATCCGGGGGTTTTTCTTTTTCTACGCCAATGACATCAAGAAATCCGCGCAGGGAAAAACCTTGATACCGTCAATTTCGAGCCGGTTCTTGCCACGATAGAGTAAATAACTTTTCGCCTGCGGGAAATCGGCGGCGAATGATCTTAAGCCGCGCAGGTCCTCCGGCTTAACATCTTTGCCGGCCTTGACCTCGATCGCCCAGAACAGATCTTTTCCATAGACGATAAAATCCACCTCATTGCCTGAATACGTCCGCCAGAAATAGAGCTGGCAATCGAGCTGTCGATAATCGATATGGGCCCGCAGATGCTGGGCGACCAGGCCTTCCAGCGCTGCGCCGGCGATATCGGCGGTCAGGTCAGCCGGACCGGCCGGCCTGATCGCTGAAAAGATCCCCGCGTCAAAGAGATAGAATTTAGGATGGCTCACGAGAGAGCGTTTGGCTTTTTTCTGGAAAACCGGAAGCCGGAAGGCCAGCAGGATATCCTCTAAGATGCTGATATACCCCTCAACAGTTTTCCTTTCGATCTGGCATTCCCGGGCAATGTTGCTGATATTTATCATCGAACCGTGCGAGAAAGAGATCGTTTCGAGAAAACGGGTAAAATTGCCGATATTCCTGGTCAGCCCTTCACCCTTGATTTCTTCTTTGATGTAAAGGTCGACGTAGGCGCTCAACGCTTCTTTCGGTTCAGCGCTCCCCAAGATCAGAGGAACAAGGCCGATCTGAAGCGCTTCATCTAAAATGAACTTGCCGCCGAGTTCGCCGGCGATGAACGGATGGAGATGCTTCATCACTGCCCGGCCGGCCAGAAGATTTACGCCTGTTCTTTTTAATTTTCGGGCGCTTGAGCCGGTGAGGATAAATTGCCGCCCCTTCTTCTCCTCGATCAAACCGTGGACAACTCCCAAAAGGTCGGGGACCTTTTGAACTTCGTCGATCACAAAAGTTTTTCTGTCCGGATTCCCATGAACCAATTCTCTGAATCTTTCCGGTTTTGAGCTATAAGCCCGAAAATCATCCGGCTGAAGGAGATCGATCAGCAAGGCGTCGGGGTATTCGCTCTTGATGTAGGTCGATTTCCCGGTTCCTCTCGGGCCAAGCAGGAAGAAACTCTGCTTTTCTTCTTTTTTTAGCTCTCTTTTAATTAATTCCATTATTGCCTTAATTATGGAAATATCGTTTCCATAATTATTATACGCTCAATTATATTTTTTGCAACAAAAATATTTTAGCCCCTATAAAACGCCTCTTGTTTCAGTATTTAATTAATGATAATATTTGCCTCATGGAAGATATTGTTAACCAGCTCAAAGCATTTTTTGAGAGCGAGACAGCGATCTCGATGGCTTTCCTCTTTGGCTCGGCGGCGGCCGGACGGGAAATTGAAGAGTCCGACGTGGATGTGGCCGTTTGGTTTCATAATGATCCATCTCTAGATAACGTTAGCGCTTTGCAGGGAAAGCTTGAATCTCTCCTGCACCGGAATGTGGACCTGATCGTGTTGAATTCAGCCAGGCCGACCATCGCCTGGGAGGCCATGCGCGGCAAGCAATTGCTCATCAGGGATTACCGCCTGTATCTCCGAAAATTGCTTGACTTTTCGTTGGAGGCGGAAGATTTCAGGAACTTTCTTTTTGAAATGTGGGCAATGAGAAGAAAATTGAGGGGGGAATTCGCATGACGCCTCTAAAACCGGAACAAAAAGAAGGGATCATTACCAGACTGGCTTTTATTGAGGCCGAAATTTCTGAATTGAAAAATTGGGATTAATGAACATCATTCCGATGGAGTTAGCTTCGAACATTGCCGATCTGACGGTTATCAGAAATATACTTACTCACCAATATCTCGACCTCGAATGGGATAAGATCAAAAATTTCTTGGCCAGCGGCCCCGAAAATGTGAAAAAGTTTGTGCAGGCGGCCCAAAAAATAACGCAATCGCAAGTTTGACAAAAAACAACCGGATTGCTATAATAATACCGTTGAAAAAGAAGTGGGACTAACGCCCACTTTTTCGCTTTTTAATAGGCCCCTCGACTCCTCCTCGACAAGCTCGGAGTCGCTCGGAGCAAGGGAGAATTTTAGTGAAGATCGAGCACTTTAACGAGATGTTAGAAGAGATCCGGCGCGAACGCGGAATTTCTAAAGATATGCTGGTTGAAGCCATTAAGGCATCCCTTGTTTCCGCCGTTAAAAAGAAATTCCCCGAAGACGCTAACCTTGAATGCCGGATCACCGACCAGGGTGAGGTCAGGATCTATCGCTTGACCGAAGATAAGGAAGAAGACGTCACCCCCCACGATTTCGGGCGCTTTGCCGCCCAGACCGCCAAGCAGGTCATCATCCAGCGCCTGCGCGAAGCCGAAAAGATCGAGACCTTCGACGAATTCACCAAAAAACAGGGGGAACTTGTCACCGGCATCGTGCAGAGAAGGGAATATGGCGGCTACCTGATCAACCTGGGCCGCTCCGAAACCGTCCTGACGCCGCAGGAACAGATCCCGGGCGAGAACCTGCGCGATAAAGACCACGTCAAACTCTACCTCGTAGAAGTGAAAAAGACGCCGAGGGGGCCCATGCTTGTCGTTTCCCGCTCGCATCCCAACCTGGTCAGGAAACTGTTCGAGATGGAAGTTCCAGAGATTAAGGAAGGGATCCTCGAAGTCAAGGAAATCGCCCGCGAGCCGGGCAAACGCACCAAGTTTGCCGTCTTTTCTAAAGACCCCAATGTCGGCGCGGTCGGCGCCTGCGTCGGCCACATGGGGCAGAGGATCCAGAATATCACCCGGGAGCTTGGCCCCGAGCGGATCGATATCGTCGAGTGGAACGAGAAGCCGGAATCGTTCATCACCAACGCCTTGAGCCCGGCCAAGATCTCGAAGGTCGAGCTCAATCAGGCGGAAAAGACCGCCAAGGTCTGGGTGCCGGAAAAAGAGCTCTCGCTGGCCATCGGCAAAGAGGGGCAGAACGTTCGGCTGGCGGTCAAGCTGACCGGCTGGAAGATCGACCTCCTCTCATCTGATGAGGGGGCAAAGAAAACGGAGCAGAAGCGGTCAAAGGTTAAGGTCCATGAGCTGGCCAAAGAATTAAACCTGACGAGCAGTGAGCTGATTGCGAAACTGCGCGAAATGGGTTTTTCCGTCAAAGCCGCCAATTCGTCCGTGCCCGAAGACGCGTTAGAGAAACTTCAGCCGAAAAAGGAAGAAGAACCAACCACAAATGAGTAAGATCAAAGTTGGCGACCTGGCCAAAGAGCTGAACATCGCGGCCAAGGACCTCCTGGCCAGGCTAAAGGACCTGGGTGTCGCGGCCAAGACGTCAGCTTCATCAATTGATGAAGAATCAGCCAATATTGTCCGCGAATTGCTAAAGCCAAAAACCCCGGCAGCCAAAGCGCCGCCCGCCGCGCCTCAACCAATTCCTGCCGCGCCGCCAGCGGCAATGAAGCCGGCAGGACCGGTCATCGATACCGATGATATTTCGGTCAAGGACCTCTCTGATAAGATCCAGGTCAAATCTTCCGACCTGATCAAAGAGCTGATGAAGAAAGGGATCCTGGCGACGATCAACCAGCGGATCGCCGCCGCGGTCGCCAAAGAAGTGGCGGCCACCCTGGGCCAAGAGATCACGATCGAGACCGAGCGCAAAGCCGGCGCCACACAGCACAAGATCAAGATCGAGAGAAGAGCGCTGCGGCCGCCGGTCGTCACCGTCATGGGCCATGTCGACCACGGCAAGACCAAACTGCTCGACGCGATCCGCAAGACCAAAGTGGCCGAAAAAGAGGCCGGCGGCATCACCCAGCACATCGGCGCCTACCAGGTGACAGTCAACGGCCGCAAAGTAACCTTCCTTGACACTCCAGGCCACGAGGCCTTTACTTCACTGCGCGCCCGCGGCGCCAAAGTCACCGATATCGTCATTCTTGTTGTGGCGGCCGACGACGGCGTCAAACCGCAAACGATCGAAGCCATCAACCACGCCAAAGCGGCCGGCGTGCCGATTATCGCAGCCATCAATAAGATCGATAAACCGGAAGCCAATCAGGACAGGGTTAAAACGCAGTTAGCCGAACTTGGCCTGCAGCCGGAAGAGTGGGGCGGCCAGACCGTCACCGTCGGCGTTTCCGCCAAGGCCGGCACGGGGATTGAAGATTTGTTAGAGATGATCCTCCTCTTAGCCGACGTCCAGGAGTTGAAAGCCGACCCGAATGCCAACCCGATCGGCGTCATCATCGAATCGCGCATCGACAAGGGCCGCGGTCCCGTCGCCACGGTCCTCGTCAAGAACGGCACGCTCAAGATCGGTGATGTCTTTTCCTGCGGCGGCACTTACGGCAAAGTCAGGGCCCTGCTGACCGACACCGGCGCGCGCCTGGACAAGGCCGGGCCGTCAACCCCGGCCGAGGTCCTCGGTTTTATCGAAGTGCCCACGCCGGGCGACCTCTTCGAGGTCAGGCCGTCGGAAAAAGAAGCCCGCCGGCTGGCCGAACAGAAAAAAGAGATCCAAACGAAGGTCTTGAGAGGCAAGGTCGTTTCGCTCGAAGACTTCTCCAAACTGGTCAAGGCAGGCGCGGGGCGGGACATCAACCTTGTCGTCAAAGCCGATGTTCAGGGCTCGCTGGACGCGATCAGCCAATCGCTCGCCGACCTCAAGGTCGGCAACATCGGCGTCCACATCATCCACAACGGCGTCGGCGGCATCAACGAATCCGACGTCATGCTGGCCAAGGCCTCCGACGCGATCCTGATCGGCTTTAACGTCGGGCTGGAGGGCTCGGCCGAGAATCAGAGCTCGGTCGAAGGGGTCGAGGTGCGCCGGTACGACATCATTTACAAACTGATCGACGACGTTAAGCTGGCCATGGAGGGGATGCTCGAGCCGGTCTACGAAGAGGTGGTGACCGGGCACGCCGAGGTCCGCCAGCTTTACAGTTTCTCAAAAGTCGGCACTATCGCCGGCTGTTTCGTCACCGACGGCAAGATGGTCCGCGGCTCCGGCCTGCGCATCTTCCGGGACAAGCAAAAGATCTACGAGGGTAAACTGGAGTCGCTCAAGAGATTCAAAGAAGAC
>METM01000003.1:47731-49068 GCA_001772335.1 candidate division WOR-1 bacterium RIFCSPHIGHO2_01_FULL_53_15 | reverse complement strand
TGAATGCGGCATTGCCGTCCCGGGCTATAACGATTTTAAGGCCGGCGACATCATCGAGACCTTTGAGACAAGAGAAAAACCCAGGGGCAAATGACGAGACAGGAGCGCGTCGAGGAGTTGATCAAACAGGAGGTCAGCGAGATCCTGCGCGAGAAGGTTTCCGATCCCCGCATCGGCTTTGTCAGCGTCACCGCTGTCAATGTTTCTCCTGATCTGGAGAACGCCTCGATCTTCGTCAGCATCCTCGGCGAGGAAAAACAAAAAGCCGAAGCAATGAAGGGGCTTTATTCGGCGACAAAGTTCATCCGCGGCGAGCTGGGGCATCGCCTCGAGCTGCGCCTGACGCCGAAGATCCGCTTTATGCGCGACGACTCAATCGAGCGCGGCAGCCGCGTCCTCGGCCTCATCAACAAGTTAGAGCATGAAAAACTCGTGCCGGGAAATAAAAAACGCCCTCAAAGGCGCTAGATCGGCGATCATAGCCACGCATGTCGACCCTGATGGCGACGCCATCGGTTCCATGCTCGCCCTTGGCATGATCCTCGAGCATCTCGAGCTGGAAACCCATTATTACGCCGCCGATTCGGTCCCCAGGATCTATCGTTTTCTCCCCGGCTCGGAGAAGATCAAGCGGGCGGTGACCGACTTCCATCACTTTGACGTCGGCTTTGTCGTTGACGCCTCCGACATCTCGCGCGTCGGGGATAAGATCGAGTTGAGAAAGATCGCCGCGCGGATCGTCAATATCGACCATCATCCCGATAATACCCAATTCGGCGATATCAATTGCGTCAGGCGCTCCTCCTGCGTCGGCGAGCTGATCTACGACCTGGCCAAATTCCTGAAGATCAAGCTGGACAAGCCGATGGCCGACTGCCTCTACACTTCGATCATCACCGACACCGGCAATTTCCGCTATGACAACACGAACGCGAAGACCTTCCTGATCGCGTCGGAGCTGATCAAGGCCGGCGTCAACACGGCGGAGCTGACGACGCGCATTTACGACACAAAGTCCGTCCCCGGCGTGCGCATCTCGGCCCAAGCGCTCTCTAACATAAAGTTTTCCGAAGACCGCAAGGTCGCCTGGACCGCCGTCTCCGAAGAGATGATGGCGGAGACCCGCGCCAAACCCGAGGACCTGGTTGGCATCGTTGACTCGATCCGTTCGATTGAAGGGGTCGAGGTTGCCGTCTTTTTCCGCGAGGAGAAAGATAAGGTCAAGATCAATTTTCGCTCCAAGAACAAGATCAATGTCTCCGAGATCGCGCGGCGGTTTAACGGCGGCGGGCATTTCAAGGCCTCCGGCGCGGTCGTCGCCGGCCAGCTCGCCGAGG
>METM01000003.1:167-47634 GCA_001772335.1 candidate division WOR-1 bacterium RIFCSPHIGHO2_01_FULL_53_15 | reverse complement strand
GCTGGACTTCCTTCGATGTTGTCGGAAAGATCAGGAACCTGACGCGCGTCAAAAAGGTCGGCCACTCCGGCACCCTTGACCCAATGGCGACCGGCGTTCTCCCCGTTTTCTTAGGCAAGGCCACCAAGTCAATTCAATATTTTCTCAACGGGGACAAGGGTTATAATGGGGAGATGGTTCTTGGGGTAAGGACTGACACTGGGGATGCAGAAGGCAAGAGAATATCAGATGATCAGAATATCAGGGTGAGAGAATCAGATGATCAGAGTATCAGAGCAAACAGAGAAGAAATTGCAAATATATTTAAGAAATACACCGGCGAGATCGAGCAGGTGCCGCCCATGTATTCGGCTGTAAAGATCAAAGGCAAAAAGCTGTACGAACTGGCGAGGCAGGGGATCGAGGTTAAGCGCGAGCCTCGAAAAGTTAAGATTTACGAATTGAAACTTATTAGCCCT
Source organism: candidate division WOR-1 bacterium RIFCSPHIGHO2_01_FULL_53_15 (assembly GCA_001772335.1). Lineage (GTDB taxonomy): Bacteria > Margulisbacteria > WOR-1 > O2-12-FULL-45-9 > XYB2-FULL-48-7 > 2-01-FULL-53-15. The sequence goes on along the minus strand of METM01000003.1, from coordinate 47,176 downwards.
CACCCGCCAGCGCTAAACACGCCCCCCTCTCCCGGAGGGAGAGGGTTGGAGACGCACGAAGTTATCGCTTTCACTGTCCTTTGTTCAAAAGGCACCTACATCCGCCAATTAGCAATGGACATAGGTGACGAATTGGGCTGCGGGGCCCATCTGTCAAAACTTGAGCGTTTCTACGCCCATCCGTTCCACCTGTCCCAGGCGATCGAGATGGAGACAATCGTCACCATGGCCAAAGCCGGCATTTTAGCGTCGGTGGTTATTGACCCGGCAGAAGTGCTGGCTGGCTTAAAAGCGGGAGTATAGATGGAGAGAGCAACAGCCAAAAAAAGGATCGAGAAACTGCGCGAAGAGATCCGGCGCCACGATCATCTCTATTATGTTCTCGATAAGCCGGAGATATCGGACGAGGCCTACGATAAACTTTATAAAGAACTTGAGACGCTGGAAAATAAATATCCGGAACTCGTGTCTTCTGATTCGCCAACCCAAAGGATAGGCGGCGAACCGTTAAAGGCCTTTAAGACCGTCACTCACAAGACGCCTCTGCTCTCGATCGATAACGTTAACAGCCAAGAAGACCTGGTGGACTTTGACCGCCGCGTGCGTGAAGGCCTGGGTAAAGCTAAGATAGAATACGTTGCCGAGCTTAAGATCGACGGTCTGGCCGTTTCGCTGATCTATAAAAAGGGAAAGTTCGCGCAGGGGTCAACCCGGGGCGACGGGGTCCACGGTGAAGATATCACGCATAATCTTCGTACAGTTAAAGCTATCCCTTTGAGTATCAAGGGGAACGAGGATATCGAGGTGCGGGGCGAGGTTTATCTGCCTTATGACGAATTCGTCAAGCTCAATGAGGCAAGGAAAGAGAAGGACGAGGCGATCTTTGCCAATCCCAGGAACGCCGCCGCCGGTTCGGTTAGACAGCTCGACCCGAAAGAGACGGCGGCCCGGCCGCTCAATATCTTTGTCTACACTGGCGTTATCCCGAAACTCAAAAAGCATTACGAGGTCTTGGAGCATTTAAAGAAGCTCGGCTTTAAGGTCAATCCCAATATCAAGGTTTGCGACGGTATCGGCGAAATCTGGAAATATATCCAGCATTGGGAAAAGAAGCGCGAAGCCCTGCCTTATGAGATTGACGGCATAGTCGTTAAAGTCAACGACCTGGCCGCCCAGGCAAAGCTTGGCTACACCGCCCGCGCGCCCCGCTGGGAGACCGCCTTTAAATACCCGCCGATCCAGGCCGTGTCGATAATTGAGGACATCTCGGTTCAGGTCGGCCGCACCGGCGCCATTACACCTGTCGCCCAGCTCAAGCCGGTCCATCTGGCCGGGGTCATGGTGAAAAGAGCCACGCTCCATAATGAGGGCGAGATCAGGCGCAAGGGAATCAAGATCAAAGACCATGTTAAGGTTCAGCGGGCAGGGGAAGTCATCCCCGAAGTCGTTGAGGTCATCAAAGGCAAGCGGACCGGGCATGAGAAAGAATTCATCATGCCCAAAACCTGCCCCGTTTGCGGCGCCAAGATCTTCAGGCCGGAAGACGAGGCAATCGCCCGCTGTACGAATATTTCTTGTCCGGCGCAGGTTATGGGCCGTGTCATCCACTTTACGACGCGCGAAGCGATGGACATGGAGCATGTCGGCCCGGCGTTGGTTTCCCAGTTGATCGAAAACGGCTATGTTAAAGACGCGGCCGATCTTTACACGCTCACTAAAGAGGACATCATGAAACTTGAGCGGATGGCCGACAAATCGGCGCAGAATATTATCGATTCGATCAAAGCCAGTTTGGACCGGCCGTTTGACCGTCTGTTATATGCTCTTGGCATCAGGCTGGTCGGCAAAAGAACGGCTCAACTGATCGCCGATTATTTCCACGATATTGACGAGTTGGCAAAGGCTTCGGCAGATGAGCTATCGAAGATCCGTGAGATCGGGCCGAAGATCGCCGAGTCGATCGTCAATTTCTTTAGGGCAAAGGAAAATCAGGGGTTTATTGAAAAATTGAAGAAAGCTGGGGTAAGAGTAAGAGGGTATGAGGTAAGGGGTATGGGGCCATTGAAAGGCAAAACATTTGTTTTCACCGGCGGACTTAAACATTACACCCGCCCCGAAGCTGAAGAGATCGTGAGAAAACTCGGCGGCAGCGCCAGCGGTTCTGTTTCCAAGCGTACCGATTATGTCGTGGCTGGCACGGAACCGGGCTCGAAATATGAGAAGGCTAAGGAGCTGGGGGTGGAGATATTGATGGAAGATGAGTTTGTGAAACTCATCAGTAAACATAAATATAGGGTGGAAACCGGCGACTGAACGTCGCGGTTTCCGAGAATACATTATTTATGGCGGGTGAGTAGAATGTCATTATTTTCAATAATTGCAAATAAAACGAAGAAAGTTCCCCCAACGAGAGCCGTTTGTATTATAATATAGACCTATGAATCAAGAAAAACAAAGGGCACCAAGAAATCAAACTATTCTTTTAGATAAAAGCGAAATTAACTATTACTCAAAGCAACTAATCAATTTACATAAAAAAGCTTCCCTCAAAGAAATCGCAAACACAACAATAAACCAAGACATTTTTGAGGCAATTAAATATCTCCCGGACAAATTTATTGACTTATTGTTTGTTGACCCCCCCTATAATTTAAACAAAAAGTTTAATATACAGGATTTCAGGGAAATGGAAACAGTTGAGTATGAAAAGTATATTGATTCGTGGTTGTCAAGTTTATTAAGACTACTCAAGCCAACAGCCTCAATTTATATCTGTGGTGATTGGAAGTCGAGCAGCGCGATTTACAATGTCATGTCGAAATATTTTATTATTAGGAACAGAATTACTTGGGAGCGAGAAAAAGGAAGAGGCGCGCTAAGTAACTGGAAAAATTGCATTGAAGACATATGGTATGGCACAGTATCAAAGGAATACCATTTTGACGTTGACTCGGTTAAATTAAAAAGAAAAGTCGTTGCCCCCTACAAAGATAAAGATGGCAACCCAAAGGATTGGATTGATAGCGAAGAAGGGGCTTTCCGAATAACACATCCATCAAATATATGGACAGACATAACAATCCCTTATTGGTCAATGGCTGAGAATACAGAGCACCCAACACAAAAACCGGAAAAATTATTAGCTAAAATTATTCTAGCGAGTTCGAAGGCGGGCGATTTGGTTTTCGATCCATTCTTGGGGTCTGGCACAACTTCAGTGGTTGCAAAGAAATTACATCGTAATTATTGTGGCATAGAAATTGATAATTATTATGCTTGTTTGGCAGAAAAAAGACTTGATATTGCTAATGATGACAAAACAATTCAAGGGTACCATGACGGAGTGTTTTGGGAACGTAATTCATTGGGTGCGCAAAAACGCATAAAAGCCAATGATGATCATCATATTTACGGGAACTCAACATTATTTGAGCAGTTTGCTGGGTCAATGCGATGAAAAGCAAGTTATTTTATTCAAAAGAATATCTTACTATTGCTAAAAACATTAAACTGTTTCTAAATAGACAAAAGGATTTTCTTTCAGAAAGAACCGCAGATAGCCCAAGAGCAGTTGGCGATGCAGTGCAAAGCCTATTAGAAGACAACCTCCAAAATATTCTTGGTGATAATATTAAAGATTATTCTCCGGATTTTGCCAGAAGAGCCATGGCTGATATAGCTTTTAAGGATCGAGACGATTTTTATTACATTGTTGACATAAAAACTCACAACATCAACACAAGCTTTAATATGCCTAATTTAACCTCCGTTGAAAGGTTAGCCCGTTTTTATGAAGATGATAAAAACTATTTTGTTGTTTTGTTGATCGCATATGTTGTTAAGGGAACTCATATCGAAGTTGAACGCGTCAATTTTATTCCTCTCGAATTCCTCTCCTGGGACTGTTTAACTATCGGAGCACTTGGGTGGGGGCAGATTCAAATCGCCAACTCTAACAAGACAAATATTATTCCCCTTTATAGCAGAAAAAAATGGATGCTTGAACTGTGTGATACTTTATTTGAATTTTATCCGCGAGAAATTGGGAAAATAGCTACTAGAATCAAATACTTTAAGAAGGTTAAAGCTTTTTGGAGAAGGAAAGCCGACCATTAGTTTTTTAGCGAATATCGGCGAAGGCATACACTTCTTAATTAATAGGAGGATATGCGCCCAGCTCATTGTTAACAGCATATTAGTTGATCCTGTCCATCTTTTAATCAGCAAAGGGTCTGCCGATAGCAATGAATATGTGATGACAATGATCAAGGGCATCAGTGCCAGGGAAATCTTTAAGAAGTATCCTGGCAATCGTTTCAAATTCCGGAAGCTATGGGGCAGGGGCTATCATGCAGTTGAAGTCAAAGATCAAGAATCATTGAATAGAACGATCGATTATATCAATAACCAAAAGATTGATGGCATTGACAAGAGGGCTTTGCGAGGCAGGAAACCGCGAAGTTCATTCGCTGGTTTCCTGCCGACACGAGCAGGTTTCCAGCTGTCTCAGAATAGCAGGGAGCATGCTTCAGAATTAGCCGCAGATTTCCAGCGCGTCTCCGGGGGCAGTACAAAATGAACTCCAACCTCAAACTAGTTAAAAACCTTCTCGAAAAGCGCTCCGCCCGGCGCAAAGAGGGGAAGTTCGTCATCGAAGGGCCGCATCTGATCGAAGAGGCCCTCCTACGCTCCTTCGGAGCTTCGGAGGGTAAACGGGCGAATATAATCGAATTTATCGTTTACTGCAAGAAACTGCCGATTGTCAAGAAGCTGGAGGACAATGGAGTTCCGGTTTACAAGGTTTCAAAAGAACAGTTTGCCGAGCTGTCTGATGTTGAAGCGCCGCAGGGTGTTCTCGGAGTCGTCAGGCAGTTTGAGCATCAATTCCTGGATGTTTTTAAAGCAGCTAAAACACTTATCGTTTTCTGCGTTGGTGTTCAGGACCCGGGCAATCTTGGCACTATCATCCGCTCGGCGGACGCTTTTGGCGCCAGCGGAGTCATACTTTCGAAAGGCACGGTCGACCTATACAACCCCAAAGTCGTGCGCGCGACGATGGGATCCTTATTTCACCTGCCGATCATCACGACCGAGGATGAAAAAGAAACTATCGGGCATTTGAAAGAAAAAAATGTTAAAATAGTTGCCACAACGATTTCCGCAGAGAAAACATGCTCCCAGGCCGACCTTAACCAGCCGTTAGCTATTCTGGTCGGCAATGAGGGGGCAGGGTTGGAGAACGAGATCGTTAAACTGGCCGATGAGGAAGTAAAAATCCCTATGGCCGGCCAGGCGGAGTCGCTGAACGTCGGCATCTCGACCGCGGTCATGCTGTACGAGGCGCTAAAGCAACATGGAAGATAAGATCAAGCAACTCAAAGAAGAAGCTCTCAAGGCGATCGGGGAAACCCAGACGGTCGCCGCTTTGGAAGAAGCGCGGGTAAAATACTCGGGCAAAAAGAGCGAACTGCAGGAGTTGCTTAAGTCGCTTGGTCAAGCCGCGCCGGAAGATAGGCCAAAGCTTGGCGCCCTGGTCAATGAAGCTAAAACAGCAATCGAACTGGCGTTAGGTGGCCGCAAAGCCGCCTTGCAAAAGAGCGAGCAAACCCAAAAGATCGCGGCGGAAAAAGTCGATATCACGATGCCCGGCAAAGGGATCAGGCGCGGGCATCTCCACCCGCTGACCCAGGTGATGGAAGAGGCCAAGGAGATATTTATCCGGATGGGCTTTGAGATCGCCGAAGGGCCGGAAGTCGAGACAGATTATTATAATTTTGACGGACTGAACATCCCGCCTAATCATCCCTCCCGCGACATGTGGTCAACTTTATTCATTAAAGATGACGTTCTGCTGCGAACCCATACTTCGCCGGTCCAGATCAGGGTGATGGAAAAGCGGAAGCCGCCGCTGGCCATCATCGCTCCCGGCCGGGTCTATCGCCGCGATTCGGACGCCACCCATTCGCCGATCTTCCACCAGCTTGAGGGATTTCTGGTCAATAAGAACGTGACGTTCGGCGACCTCAAAGGGACACTGACTGAGTTTTTGCGGCAGATGTTCGGCAAGGACCTGCCGGCCGGCCGGCAGGAAAGAAATGTGCGGTTCCGGCCAAGTTTCTTCCCATTCACCGAGCCCTCGGCCGAAGTCGATGTTGAATGCGTCATATGCAAGGGCAAAGGGTGCCGATTATGCAAAGAGACCGGCTGGCTTGAGATCCTCGGTTCCGGCCTGATCGACCCGAACGTCTTTAAGGCGGTCGGTTTTGATCCGGAGAAATACAGCGGGTTTGCCTTTGGCATGGGGATCGACCGGATCGCGATGTTGAAATACGGCATTGATAATATTCGTTTATTGTATGAGAACGACGTGCGTTTCCTGGAGCAATTTTAATGAGAGTGCCGATCGATTGGCTCAAAGAGTTAATTATCTTCCGCTCCAGCCCGGGGCAGGTAGCCCAGATGCTGACGATGAGCGGTCTGGAGACGGTCGTCCTGCCAGATGACATATTAGAAGTCGACGTCCTGCCGAATCGCTCGGACTGCTGGAGCGTGCGCGGCGTAGCGCGCGAGGTTTCGGCGTTGACTAAATTCAAAGTTAAAAGTTCAAAGTTCAAAATAAAGGAATCGTCTAAAAAATTAAATCATTCGGTCCGGGTCGAAGTGAGGGACAAAGACCTGTGCCCGCGCTACATGGCCCGCGTCATCGAGAACGTCAAAGTCGCCGAATCGCCCGAGTGGCTCAAGAAGCGGCTGGAGCAGTCGGGTCTGCGTCCGGTCAACAACGTTGTCGATGTGACGAATTATTTCCTCCACGAGATCGGCCAGCCGATGCATGCTTTTGATTCCACTTTGGTCAAGGACCAGTCCATTATCGTCCGCCGGGCAAATCCGGGGGAAAAAGTCGTGACGCTTGACGGCAAAGAGCATAAACTGGAATCCAATATGCTGGTCATCGCCGATTCCGACAAAACAATTGCCGTTGCCGGCACGCTGGGCTGCGCCAATACCGAGGTCAGCGCGGCCACGAAGACTGTTATCCTCGAATCGGCCTATTTTAACCCAAACTCGATCCACAAAACTTCAAAAGACCTGAAGCTCAGGACTGAATCATCCGTCCGCTTTGAGCACGGCGTCGATTGGAACGCGGTGGAAGAAACGCTCGACCGCGGGGCGGCGCTGATTGCCGAGCTGGGCCGGGGCGAGGTCCTGAAGGGGAAAGTCGATTCGGTCGGCAAAGAGATAAAGCAGAAAGTCATCGAGTTGCGCGTGGAAAAGGTCAATCGAATACTCGGCGCGGATATCCCTGTTGGCGACATGACCAGTATCCTGATACGTTTAGGCTTTAGCGTCAAGAAAATAGACAGTAGAAAGTTGAAAATAGGAGTTCCTTTGTTCCGCTCCGCCGACATTGAACGCGAGATCGATCTGATCGAAGAGATCGCGCGGATCTGGGGCTATAACCGGATCGAGGCGACAATACCCAATACCGCTTTCCCCGGCAAAGATGCCGACCGGGAGGATAGGCTTAGGAACAGGATCAGGGATATCCTGGCCGGCTGCGGCTTGAACGAGAGCCAGTCGTACAGCATGCTGGGGCCCAAGGATTTTGAGAATTGCGGCGCGCCGTCCGACAAGGCGGTCAAGATCGCGAATCCCTTGACGATCGAAGAGAGTATCATGCGGGTCAATATCCTGGCCGGCTTGCTGAAGACCGCTGTTCACAACCAGAACCGCGGCATTGAGAATATCTTTATTTTTGAAATCGGGAAAGTATTCCTGCCCGCCAAAGGGAAACTGCCGGAGGAAAAATGGCTGGCCGGCGGCCTGGTCAGCGGCTCGCCATTCATGAGCGCGCTTGATAAGGGTGAAGTCGATTATTACTACTTAAAAGGCATTTTGGAAAATCTTTTCCGCGGGCTGGGGCTTGAATTCCCTGATGTGAGCGAGAGCGATAATTATCTCTTACAGCCGGGGAAAGGGGCAAAGCTCGAAGGGCTCGGTATCTTCGGCGCGCTGCACCCGGACATCCAGAGGAATTTTGAGCTCGCCAAACCGATCTTCTTTTTTGAGCTCGATCTTGACGCTCTGGCAAAACTGGCCGCGGCGGAGAAGAAGTACGAGCCGTTGCCCAAATTCCCTTCGATTTCCCGCGACATCTCGATGTTCCTGCCGGCCGACTTGAATAACCAGACCATTATCGAAACGGTGGAGCGGACCGGCGGCGATCTGGTCGAAGACGTCTTCCCGTTCGATCGGTACAAAGATAGCGCGGCTTATCGGATAGTTTATCGTCACCCGACGCGCACGCTGACCGAGCAGGAAGTTAACGCCAAGCATCAGGAGATAGTCCGGGCATTAACGTCGAAGCTCATGGTCCGACTGCGCGCCTAAAATGGTATAATATTGCTATATGCTTACAAAAGAAAAAGCTGACAAAGCTGTAGATGAGATTAAAAAGGCCATTGACCCGGATGAGATCTATCTTTTTGGCAGCTATATTTCCGGACAGGCTAAAGAGAACAGCGATCTCGATATCTGCATTATCAAGGACAATGTAAAGGATAAACATCAGCTGCTATTAAAAGCAAAAAAGGGCTTAATGAATATTGGTATGCCGATCGACATGCTTTTATTCAATAAGGAGAGTTTTGTCAGGCGGCAAAATATCTGGGGAAGCGTGCAATACGAAATATTTCATAAAGGCCGAAAAGTCTATGGCAGATGAGAAAAAGTTATTGGAAGATGAGTGGCTGATCTAACCCCAATGGCCCGGCAATACCAAGAGATGAAGGCCCTCCACAAGGACGCGGTCCTCTTTTTCCGCCTTGGTGATTTTTACGAGATGTTCAATGACGATGCCGAGCTGGCGTCGCGCGAGCTTGATCTGACTCTAACGGGCAGGGGCAAGGACGAGAACCGGATGCCGATGTGCGGCATCCCCTACCATGCGGCCGAGGGCTATATCGCCAAGTTAATCGGAAAGGGCTACAAGGTGGCGATCTGCGAGCAGGTGGAAGACCCCAAGCTGGCCAAAGGACTGGTTAAACGGGATATCATAAGAATCGTCACCCCGGGAACCGTTATCGAAACTTCCATGCTTTCTGAAAAGTCCAATAACTACTTAATGGCGATCAATCATGAGAAGGGAAAGTTCGGCCTGGCTTTTGTCGATGCCACGACAGGGGAATTCAAACTTTCCGATTTTGATTCTGCTGAAAAATTGGCCGATGAGATCAAAAGGATCGGTTCGGCGGAAATCATCAAATCGGACCTTATTGAAAATGATAATCATTTTCAACAAGCGACCTCATCGTTCAAGGACATCTATGACAACGAAACCGCGATCGAAAAACTCCTGGAGCACTTCAAGGTCAAATCTCTCGAATCATTCGGCCTGGCTGGGAAGGAAGTCGCGCTCGGGGCGGCGGCTGCCATCCTGGATTACCTTAAAGAGACGCAGAAGACGACCCTCGATCATATCAACTCGATCAAGCTATACCGCGCGGAAGATTACATGTTCATCGACGCGACGACCAGGCGCAACCTGGAGCTGACGCAGACCGCCCGCGACAAGTCGTTCAGGGGGAGCTTGCTCTGGGTCCTCGATCGAACGAAAACATCGATGGGGAGCCGCCTTTTGCGCCAGTGGCTCCTCCAGCCGCTGCTCGATGCCGAGGGGATCAACCGGCGGCTCGAAGCGGTCGAGGAACTGTTTCACAACGGGCTTCTGCGCGCCGAACTGGGCGAGGGACTAAAGCGGGTCTATGATATCGAGCGGCTGACCGGTAAAGTCGCGACGCAATCGGCGAATGCCAGGGACCTGGTCGCGCTAAAAGATTCTCTTCGGCAACTGCCAAAGATCATGGAGTTGATGAAAGAAAGCAAAGCGGAGCTTCTGAAGGAACCGCCCCGATTTATCGGGGCAGGTTCCTTTGTGCAAGAAATAACCGATCTGATCTCCAAAGCCATTATTGACGAACCGCCGTTCGTCATCAAAGAAGGGGGGCTGATCAAGCCCGGCTTTAACGCTGAGCTTGATGAACTGAAAAAAGCAACCGGCGGGGGCAAACAATGGCTCGCGGAGCTTGAAGCCTCGGAGAGAAAGCGGACCGGCATAAAGTCGCTCAAGGTCGGCTTTACCAGGGTTTTCGGCTACTTCATTGAGGTGACGAATTCAAACGCCGAGCAGGCGCCTCCGGATTACATCAGGAAGCAGACGCTGGTCAATGCCGAACGATTCATCACCCCGGAATTGAAAGAGAAAGAATCGTTCATCCTTAACGCCGATGAGCGGATGAAAGAGCTGGAATACCAGATACTCTGCGACTTGCGGGTGAAAGTCGCCGCTTATACCAAAGAACTTCAGGCGGTAGCGGTAGCCGTCGCGCAGACCGATATTCTACTGTCGTTGGCGGAAGTGGCAGTGGAGAACCGCTATTGCCGGCCCAAATTACGAATGACGAATGACGAATTACGAATTAAGGCTGGCCGTCACCCGGTGGTCGAAAAGACGCTGGGCGAGTTCCAGTTCGTGCCTAATGACGTTGAATTAGATGAGAAGCAAAGCTTTCTGCTCATCACCGGCCCGAATATGGGCGGCAAGTCGACTTACATGCGGCAAACGGCGCTCATCTGCCTGATGGCGCAGATCGGCTCGTTCGTGCCTGCCCGGTCGGCCGAACTCTGCCTCATCGACCGAATATTTACGAGGATCGGCGCCCTGGATGACATTTATTCCGGTCAGTCGACTTTCATGGTCGAAATGACCGAGACAGCCAACATCCTCAATAACGCGACCGAGAACAGCTTGATAATTCTCGACGAGATCGGGCGGGGGACGGCGACATTTGACGGCATGTCGATCGCGGCAGCCGTTGCCGAATATATTCACAAAAATGTCAAAGCCAAGACCTTATTCGCGACGCATTACCATGAGATCACCCAGCTGGCCGACAAACACTCCGGGATGAAGAACATAAGCGTCACCGTCAAAGAAGAGGGCGACAGGATAACATTTCTCCACAAGATCGCCGACGGGCCGGCCGACCGCTCGTACGGCATCCAGGTGGCCAAACTGGCCGGTTTGCCGGAAGAAGTTGTAAAACGATCAAAGGACATATATAATACACTGGCCATGGTCGAGACCGACCTGGGCGGGAACAGGGATCAGGTAAGTTTATTTTAAAGAGTAAGGAGGTGGAGATATGGCAGGCGTCAAAGGTTATTGCGTCAAATGCAAAAAGAAACAGGAAATGAAAAATCCTAAAGAAGTGACGATGAAGAACAAGCGGAAAGCGATGAAGGGCGAGTGTCCGGATTGCGGCACCAAGATGTTCAGGATCGGCGGATAATTTTTTCTAACTAGTTAGAAAAGGGGCCGCGGCTTCAATTGAGGTTCGCGGCCTTTTTTGTTATAATTTCTGCAATCATGCCTCACCGGGACAAGTTCATCCATCTCCATACTCACACCGAGTACAGCCTGCTGGACGGCGCCTGCCGCATACCCGATCTCTTAAAACGGGCCAAAGAGCTCGGCATGCGCGCCCTGGCCGTCACTGACCACGGCAACATGTACGCGGCGGTTGATTTTTACTGCCAAGCGAAAGAGGCGGGGATCAAGCCGATCATCGGCTGTGAGATGTATGTCGCGCCGCGCACCAGGCACGACAAAGAGACCAAGGAAGACCGCTCGCCGCACCACCTGACGTTCCTCGCCAAGGACCGGACCGGCTATAAGAACCTCTTGAAACTTGCCTCGTTGGCTTCCATTGAAGGTTTTTATTCGCGCCCGCGCATCGACCGTGAGCTGATGGAAAAGTACCGGGCAGGGCTGGTCGTCATGTCCGGCTGTTCGGGCGGTGAGATCGCCCGGTATCTTTTGGCCGGAAAGCCGGACGAGGCCCGCCGCTCGGCCGAATATTTCAAAGGCCTCTGGGGCGATGATTTTTATCTCGAGGTGATGGATTTTGACCTTGAGGAATTCAGGGAGCTCAAGCCGCGCCTCGTCGAGCTCTCAAAAGAGACCGGCATCCCGCTGGTCGCCTCAAATGACGTCCACTGCGTCCGCCAAGATGACGCTTACGTCCAGGATGTCCTGCTTTGCATCCAGACAAACTCGTTCCTGAACGACGAAAAGCGGATGAAGTTCAACAGCAAGGACTTCTACCTCAAGTCGTATGAGGAGATGGCCGAGCGCTTTGCCGGCCTGCCGGAGGCCCTTTCCAGAACGCTCGAGATCGCCGAAAAATGCAACCTTGAGATCGAGACCGGCGTCCTGCACCTGCCGAATTTCACCGTGCCGGAGGGCGAGACGCCGGAATCGTATCTCGAAAAACTGGCCTGGGTCGGCATCAAGAAGAAATACGGGGCGCTCCTGCCGCCCGAGATCATCGACCGCGTCAAATACGAACTGATGACGATCGAAAAAATGGAATACGCTTCTTACTTTCTGATCGTCGCTGATTTCATCAACTGGGCTAAATCGAACGGCATCCAGGTCGGGCCGGGCCGAGGGTCCGCCGCCGGCAGTATCGTCGCCTACGCCCTGGGCATTACGAACATCGAGCCGCTCAAATACGGCCTGATCTTTGAACGCTTCCTTAATCTTGAGCGGATCTCCATGCCTGATATCGACATCGATTTCTGTTTCGAGCGGCGGGGCGAGGTCATCGATTATGTGACAAATAAATACGGCAAAGACCACGTGGCCCAGATCATCACCTTCGGCACCATGGCCGCCCGCGCCGCTATCCGCGACGTCGGCCGCGTTCTGCAAGTCCCACTGCCCGAAGTCGATAAGATCGCCAAGCTGGTGCCGTTCGGCCCCGATGTCAAGCTGGCCGCCGCCATGCAGGGCGTCAAAGAGCTGAAGGCAATGTACGAAAACGACGTAAAAGTTAAAGCCCTTTTGGACACCGCTTTGCGGATCGAGGGAACGGTGCGTCACGCCTCGGTCCACGCGGCTGGCGTCGTCATCTCTCAATTGCCTGTCGTGGAATACGCGCCGCTCCAGCAGCTGGACGAAAATGTCGTGGTCACGCAGTACACAATGAAAAACCTGGCAAGGATCGGCCTGCTCAAGATGGATTTCCTCGGCCTGCGCAACCTGACGATGATCGCCCACGCGGTCGAAATTTTAAAGAAGAATCGCGGCCTTGAGGTCGACATGAACGCCATCCCGATGAATGACCTGAACACTTACAGCCTGCTCTCGGCCGGTGAGACGATCGGGATCTTCCAGCTTGAGAGCCGGGGGATGCGCGCATTAATTAAAGATCTTAAACCATCAACTTTTGAGGAGATCATCGCCCTCCTGGCGCTTTACCGGCCAGGCCCCTTAGAGAGTGGCATGGTCGAGGATTATGTCAAACGCAAGCAAAGAAAAGTACCGATCCGCTATGAACTGCCGGAACTCCAGCCGATACTGAAAGAAACCTATGGCGTGATACTCTACCAGGAGCAGGTCATGGAGATCGCTTCAAAGATCGCCGGCTTCTCCCTGGGACAGGCCGATGTCCTGCGCGACGCCATGGGCAAGAAAAAAGCCAAAGAGATGGAGATGCAGAAGGAATACTTTATTGAAGGCGCGGTCAAACGCGGCGTCACAAAGCACAAAGCGACTGAACTCTTCAACCTCTGCGCCAAGTTCGCCGGCTACGGCTTCAACAAATCGCACTCGACGTCTTATGCCTTTATTTCATATCAGACGGCGTTTCTGAAAGCCAATTACCCGGCTGAGTTCATGGCCGCTCTCCTCACTTCGATCATGGGGAACACCGATAAAGTCCGTCCCTACCTTGCTGAGGCCAAGAAGATGGGGCTCAAGATCCTGCCGCCCGACGTCAACGAAAGCGACCGCAATTTCACTTCGACCAAGGACGGCATCCGTTTCGGCCTGACGGCGATCAAGAACGTCGGGATCGCGGCGATCGATTCGATCATCAACATCAAAGCGGTTGACGGGCCCTTCAAGTCATTTGACGATTTTTACCGTCGGGTTGACACCCGCGCGGCCAACAAGAAAGTGGTCGAGAGCTTGATCAAAGCGGGGGCTTTTGACTCGTTCGAGCGGGGCCGGGCTTTTCTCCTGGCCAATTTTGAAAAGTTCATGTCGAGCATCAGCGCCGATCTGAAGGAAAGGGCAAACGGGCAGGAATCACTCTTTGAACTTCAGTCGTCCGCCGTCCCTCGTCAATCGTCCATCGTCAAGGATGTTGAAGTCGCTGAATTCACCCCCGACCAGCTCTTGCGCATGGAAAAAGAGCTGCTTGGGCTCTACATCTCGTCGCATCCGCTGGAGCGGTTGAAGGAATCACTTGAAGCGCAGACGACAGCCGCTGTCGCCGATATTTCAGAAATGAACGAGGGCGAACAGGTCAAGATTGGCGGGCTGCTCTCCGATTGCAAACGGGTGATGACCAAACGCGGCGACATGATGCTTTTGGCCAGCCTGGAAGACCTGACCGGCAGTATCCCGCTGGTCATTTTCCCCAAAGCCTACGAGAAATGCGCGCCGTTCTTGAACGACGATGAGGCGGTCATTGTCAAAGGCAAACTTAACCGTGATTTCCGGACCGAAGAATTGAATGTCCAGGCCGAGTCGGTTGAGCCGCTGACGGAGCTCGAAAAGGTCCGCTCGCTCCACGTCGAATTCGTCGACATCAAAGACAGACAGGTGCTTGATCTCATGAAAGATGTGCTGACGCTCCATCGCGGCGCCGATCCGGTCTTTGTCCGCATGGACGGCAAAAGCGTTGAGCTCAACCGGAACTTCTGGGTCGAGATCAATCCCGACCTGGTCGAACAATTGGAGAAGCTCCTGGGCGAGGGGGCTGTTAACGTCGAATTCAAAGTTCAGAGGAGGCAGGAATATGGATATCAGCAAAATCAAGTTCGATGAAAAAGGTCTGGTCCCGGTGATCGCCCAGGACTATAAGGATGGCACGGTCCTGATGCTGGCCTATATGAATAAGGAATCGCTGCAAAAGACGCTCGAGATGAAAGAGATGGTCTACTGGTCGCGTTCAAGAAAGGTTCTCTGGCACAAGGGCGACACCTCCGGCCACATCCAGAAGGTTAAAGAAATCTATTATGATTGCGACGGCGACGCGATTCTGGCCAGGATCGAGCCGGTCGGCGATTGCGCCTGCCATACTGGGAATCGAAGCTGTTTCTTTACGAAAATGTTATGAGAAGTAAGGGGTATGGGGTAAGGGGTATGGAGTAGAAGTGGAAGCTGAAAAGATAATAATTAAAGGCGCTCGGGAACACAATCTCAAGAACATCGATCTTGAGTTGCCGCGCGGCAAGTTCATCGTCTTTACCGGCATTTCCGGCTCCGGCAAATCGTCACTGGCTTTTGACACGATCTATGCCGAAGGGCAGAGGCGCTACGTCGAATCGCTCTCCGCTTACGCCCGCCAGTTCCTCGAGCAGATGCAGAAGCCGGACGTCGATTATATCGAGGGTTTATCACCCGCCATCTCGATCGACCAGAAAGCGCCGCCGAGAAATCCCCGCTCGACTGTGGGGACCGTCACAGAGATCTATGACTATTTAAGATTGCTTTTCGCCAACATCGGCGGGCCGCACTGCCCGCAGTGCGACAGAAAGATCGAGAGGCAAACCGTTCAGCAGATCGTTGACCAGATTTTTAAACTGCCGGAGGGAACGCTCGCCAATATCCTCTCACCGGTCATTCGGGGCAAGAAGGGCGAATACAGGGAACTTTTCTCCGATATCGCCAAAGACGGCTTCCTGCGGGTACGAGTTGATAAAAAGATCTACGAGCTGGGGGATGCGCCGGCGATCAACAAAAAGACCCGCCACAGCATTGAGATCGTGGTCGATCGGTTGATGATCAAGGATTCCAATAAAAAACGGCTGGCCGAGTCGGTTGAAACCGCGCTCAAATACGGCAATGGGCTTGTCATCGTCAGCCACGGCGAAAAGAAAACATTCAAAGAGGAAATCTACTCGGAGAAATTCTCCTGTCCGGCCTGCGGCATCTCGTTCGATGAGATCACGCCGCGCATTTTTTCCTTCAATACCCCTTACGGCGCCTGCCCGGCCTGTGATGGGCTGGGGGACAAGCTCGAGTTTGATCCCGAACTGATAAAAGCCGATGAGAGGTTGGCGCTTTCAGGCCGGACATTGGACGAGCTGATCGTCTACATGAAACGAAAATTCCGTGAGAGCATCCATAAGGATTACGAACGCTGGCGGTATTATCAATACATGAGTTCCGTCCCTTGTCCGGCCTGCCACGGCCAGCGCCTGCGGCCGGAGAGTTTGGCGGTCAAGATCTCCGGCCGGTCGATCGCCGATGTTTCGGCCCAGCCGATCAAAAAAGTCTTTGAATTTCTCGACGGGCTGAAATTGACTGAACGCGAACTGCACATCGCCAAGCAGATCATCAAGGAACTGCGCTCGCGGCTCAAGTTCCTGCTTGATGTCGGCCTCGATTATCTGACCCTTGACCGGCCTTCGGCCTCGCTCTCAGGCGGCGAAGCCCAGCGCACCCGCCTGGCCACCCAGGTCGGCTCGGGACTGGTCGGCGTACTCTATATTCTTGACGAGCCGTCGATCGGTCTGCATCAGCGCGACAATAAGCGCCTGATCGAAACGCTTTTCCGTTTAAGGGATCTCGGCAACACGATCATCGTTGTCGAGCATGATGAGGAGACAATGCGCTCGGCCGACCATCTGGTCGATATCGGACCGGGCGCCGGGCGACATGGCGGCAAGATCATTGCCAAAGGCGCGCTGAGCGACATTCTGTCCGCGCCTGATTCTTTAACCGGAAAATATCTGTCGGGTAAACTGGAGATCGCCATTCCGTCCAAGCGCCAAAAAGGCAGCGGTAATCGCCTGACCGTTAAAGGGGCGAAATTCCATAATTTAAAAAATATCGATGTTTCATTCCCGCTCGGCGTCTTCACAGCGGTGACCGGCGTCTCCGGCTCGGGCAAGAGTTCGCTGGTCAATGACATTCTCTTCAAAGCGCTGTCGAAAAAGTTCTACCGCTCGATCGAAAAAGCCGGCACGCACGAGCGGCTCGACGGCATTGAGCACATCGATAAGGTCGTCATTGTCGACCAGACGCCGATCGGCCGCACGCCGCGCTCGAACCCCGCGACCTATACCGGCGTTTTTGACCATATACGCGATCTTTTTTCGCTGACGCAGGAATCGCGCCTGCGCGGCTACAAGACCGGCCGGTTCTCTTTCAACGTCAAGGGCGGCCGCTGTGAGACCTGCCACGGCGACGGACTGGTCAAGATCGAGATGCATTTTCTCCCCGATGTCTATGTCCCGTGCGACACCTGTAAAGGCGCCCGCTACAACCGCGAGACGCTCGAGGTCTACTACAAAGGGAAGAATATCTCCGACATTCTCCATCTGACGGTCGATGAAGCGCTCGAATTCTTCCAGAACATCCCGCAGATCAGCCGCAAGCTCCAGACGCTTGTCGATGTCGGGCTTGGCTATATCAAGCTCGGCCAGCAGGCGACGACCCTCTCCGGCGGCGAAGCCCAACGCGTCAAACTGGCCACGGAGCTCGCGGCGCGCTCAACCGGCCGCACGCTCTATCTCCTCGACGAGCCGACAACGGGGCTTCATTTTGACGACATTCACAAGCTCCTTTCGGTCCTCCACCGGCTGGTCTCAACCGGCAACACGGTCATCGTCATCGAGCATAACCTCGATGTCATCAAGACAGCCGACCATATTATCGACCTGGGACCGGAGGGCGGGGATGAGGGTGGCCGAATCGTTGCCGCTGGAACGCCGGAAGAGGTGGCCAAAAATCCGCACAGTCACACCGGCAAATACCTCAAGAAACTGTTATGACGTTTGCCCAGAGTGTCCTTGTCCTGATTATTTTGATCATCGTTGTTGTCTATATCACGATCTGGACCGGCCAATACAAACCGCCGAAATACCCGGGGTTCGGGCTGTAGCGCAAATTATCATTCGGGTTGCAGTGCCGTTTACATTAGTTCATAATATTGAAAATGGAGAGAGAGGGAAGCTGGTAAAATGCACTTGAAACATAATCGGAGGCAACAATGAGTAAAAAAGAAGAGATAAGAAAAAAAGCGTTTGAAATACTTTCCAGACCGGAGTTAAAGAGTGGGATACGTTTTACAACATTGGTTAAAAGGGTTGTATCTGAGACTGGAGAGAATGAGAATAACATAAGGGGGAGCCTCTATAATTTGCCTAAGGAATTTCCAGAGAAGATATCAAGGCCTTATAGGGGACTTTTTATTTTAAAAGGAAATGAAAACTATCTAAATGATATTGTCGAACAGGATCTTGCACAGAAGCCCAATAGCAAGATTATGGAAAACAACAGCTATCAGCCAGCTAAAGAATATCTTTTAAGTGAGGAGGAATGTACTTACGCTGTTGTTATAGGAGGGAACATTTTCGGCAAGAAATGGGGGACGCCGGATATACTCGGATCAATTAGAGCAAATTCGGATGCAGTATATAAACCCCCATTAGAAATTATTGCAGTTGAAATTAAAGATGGGGGTTATTCCCCTGTTGAGGCGCTAGGCCAAGCGATGGCCTACAAGCTATTTGCTCATAGAACATGGCTGATACTTCCTGATGATAATGATCTTGATCGGATAGAGGGGATTGCAATATCTGCAAATATCGGACTGATTAGCTTCTCAATTGAAAAAGACGGGTTTGAATTTGTCACGTTAAATCGACCAGTTGCTGGTCGTCCTGATTTTATGGAAGTTAATAATATTTTGGATGATCTCAAAAGAAAAGATAAAAAGAAGTACAACGAGTTGATCAAGAATGAAAATGCATAATTGGGTCACCAACCAATAATCCCATCCTGCCTTATTGCCACCCCTCTGAATATGTGGGATAATTAGTTGTCAACATGGAAGCCAAAGAAATCTCTTTCCATTATGATAAGGATGACAATCTGCTTGATATCGCTCTGGGTAAGCCCAAGAAAGCGATCTCGACAGAAGTTGCTGATGATCTTTTTGCCAGAAAAGACATAAGGACGCACAAGGTCGTTGGTTTTACTATTTTGAATTTTGAGAAATGGCTCAAAAAAAGGAGTTGATATTATGGCTAAAGCAATATTTAAAGAAGGGTTCATTCTTGAACTTCCTAAAAGTTTTACCAAAAAAATGTCTTTAAAAAAGGGCGATTGGCTAGTTGTTAAACTTTTAAGCGGCAAGGAAGTCGTCCTTGAAAAACCAAAGAAAGATTATTGGGAAGAGACATTTGCCTGGGGTAAGGATTTCGCCAAAGAGCGCCGCCTTAAACCAAAGGATGTCATAGAGGCCGTCAAAGCGATCAGATCCGGCAAGTAATGAAACGCGTCCTGCTCGATACCAATATTTATATTTCCGCGATACTTTTCGGTGGAAAACCAAGAGAGATACTTAATCTTGTCCGATCGGGTGAATTGGAGGTCGTAGTTTCGGAGCATATTTTATGGGAAATAAGGGAAGTGCTTAGCCGAAAATTTAAGGCCCCGGAATCCAGATTAAACGCCATTGAACACGATATTTTAAATCTTGCGAGAATCATTCACGTTTCTTCCGAGTTAAATGTGATCAGCCAAAATGCCGCTGATAATAAAATATTGGCTTGTGCCGTAGACGGCCATGCGGATGCGATCATTACTGGTGATAATCATCTTCTTGTCCTTAAGAAATATCAAAATATCCTTATTTTATCCCCGCAAGAGTTTATAAAGGCTTAGAAAACTTTACCGCGAAAGAGCATCAAGGCCGGTTGAAAAACCGTTCAAAACAGGGTAAAATTAACATCTATGCCTGACGAGAGGATCCCCCCGCAGAATTTAGCCGCCGAACAATCTGTGATCGGCTCCGTGCTGCTCGATAAGAACGCCGTTGTCCGCGTGATCGAGCTGTTGAGCCCGGAAGCGTTCTACCGCGACGCCCACCGCTTTATCTACGAATCGATCCTTGAGCTTTTTGACAAAGGCGAACCGATCGATCTCGTCACGGTGACGGAATCACTCCGCAAGTCCGGCAAACTCGAATCCGTCGGCGGCTCGGTCTATGTGGCCGATCTTATCAACTCGGTGCCGACGGCCGCCAATGTCGAACACTACGCCAAGATCGTCGAAGAAAAATATGTCCTGCGCCGGCTGATCGAGGCGGGGACAACCGTCGTTTCGAGCGCCTTCTCCGACCCCGAAGATGTCGACCAGGTGCTCGACCAGGCCGAAAAATCTATCTTCGACATCGCCCTCAAGCGGACGCGCGAGGGTTTCCATAAAATTGATTCTGTCATCAAACGCGTGCTCGATAAAATTGATTCACTCTACGGGAAGAAGGAACAGATTACCGGCACCCCTTCCGGCTATCCCGACCTTGACCAGAAGACCGCCGGCTTCCAGAACGCCGATCTCATCATTATCGCGGCGAGGCCGTCGGTCGGAAAAACCGCTCTGGCCCTGAACATCGCCCAGCAGGTCTCGATCAAGCACAACATCCCCGTCGCCATCTTTTCGCTCGAAATGAGTAAAGAACAGCTGGCCCAGAGAATGCTTTGCTCCGAAGCGGAAGTGGACGCGCAGCAACTCAAGACGGCCAGTCTCTCCGATACCGGTTGGAAGAAGCTGACCCGCGCGCTCGGCAGACTCTCCGAAGCGCCGCTCTATATCGACGATTCGGCCTCGATCACCGCGACGGAGATCCGCGCCAAGGCCCGCCGCCTCAAGATCGAGCGGGGTCTTGGTCTGGTGATAGTTGATTATCTCCAACTGATGCGGGGACGGTCAAGGATCGAGAACAGGGTGCAGGAAATATCGGACATCGCTCGCTCGCTCAAGACATTGGCCAGGGAGCTCGATGTCCCGGTCGTAGCGCTCTCACAGCTCTCCCGCGCGGTCGAGCAGAGGCCGGACCGCATACCGCGGCTCTCCGACCTGCGTGAATCGGGCGAGATCGAGCAGACGGCCGACCTCGTCATATTCATCCATCGCGAGGACTATTACAATCCGCAGTCCGACCGCGGCAATGTCGCCGAGATCATCATCGCCAAACAGCGGAACGGCCCCGTCGGCACGGTCGAGCTTGTTTTCCGCAAGGAGATCGCGAAATTCTGCAGCAAAGAAACGCGCTATGAAGAAGTTACTTAGCGCCGGCCTCATTTCCTTCACATTAATTCTGCCTCTGTTCGCGCAAATCAAAGATCTTACAATAGACGCTGAGAAAGTATCGTTTGACCGGGCCAAGAACCGCGTGGAGGCAACCGGCTCGGTCGAGGTCAACTATCAGGACATTCGACTGCGGGGCAATCATCTCATCTACAACACTTCGGCCGAAACTTTCCACGCCGACCGGGGTTTTGTTTTTCTCTACGCCGGCTCGACGTTTGAGGGCGAAGCGCTCGATTACGATCTAAGGGAGAGAGCGGGCCAGGCCGCCAATGTTTCTTTTATTTATCAGGGCGTGCGGCTGAATGGCGGCCGCTTAAAGTTTAATGAAGAAGAATTCGAGATCAAGGGCGCCGGTTTTACCACCTGTGATCCGGACAACCCTCATTACCGCGTCACGGCTGCCGATCTCTTGCTTTATCCCAGGGAGGGCTGGCTGGTGGCTTACTGGGGCTATTTCTGGCTCTGGCAAATCCCCGTCGTCCCCATGCCGACTTATATTTATGATTTCAACGCCGGGGAGCGGGCCGAGCGCAATATCCCGCCGTTCCCGATGATCGGCTCCAACTTCGAGGACGGCAATTACCTGATCGAAACGCTCGCCTGGAACTTGCGGCGCGAGCTCTCCGGCAGTTACTCCCTGGGCTATCTCACCAACAAAGGGGTCATGCTTGGCGCGCAGGCAAACTACATTGTTAATGACAGGAACCGCGGCAATCTGCGGCTGAACTGGAACCCGAAAGACAACACGGTCGGCGGTTTGACGCATCTCTTCTCTTTCGGCGCGGTCACGATGCCCAAAGATGATCTGCCATTCGAAGCTATTTTGCAGAGGCGCACCCGCCAATATGAGCTTGAAACAACGCTCTCCTCAAGGGAGCGCATCAACTACCAGCGAGTCAGCTTTACCCCGAATGTTGTTTTGCAGTCGCGCAGTTTAAGCGTCGGCCAGAATCTCGTGAAAACCGATATCGAGCTGACCGGCGGCGTCGTAGCGGAAGAGGGGAATATCCGACTGGCTCGCGGCGGGGGCAAAGTGAAGTTCTATTCTAATCTCGGCCAATTTTCGCCGTCACTGTTAGGCGACGCGATCTATTATTCCAACGGCACTCGGTGGATCAAGCCGGCGGCGGGGCTGGGTTACAGGGCTCGTCTTTCCGACAGCGCCGAGCTGCTGCTCGACTACACCCATTATCTCTATATTGAAGGCCAGACCCCCTTTAATTATGAACTCTACCGCTATCGCGCCGCCGATACTTTGCGCGGCGACCTGCTCTTCAAGATCGGCGAGACCGAAGCAAAGATCGCCGCGGCTTATTTTCTCGACGACTGGTCGCCGCAGGACATAGATTACACTTTATTTTTTAAATTACACTGCTATAATTTAGAGGTCACCTATCGCTCACTGCGCAGTGAATTCATGTTGGGCTTTAGTTTAGCCACACGATAATCACCGGAAAGGGCAAATAATGTTCATTACATTCGAAGGGCCGGAAGGTTGCGGTAAATCGACGCACTCCAAGAGGTTGAAATCGTATCTCGAGGGGAAAAACCACCGCGTCCTTTTGACGTTCGAGCCGGGCGGCACCCAGGTGGGCAAAGAGATCAGGCAGCTGCTCTTGAAACCGGAGAGCGTCCTCGACGAGACGACCGAAGTTTATCTCTTCGCGGCCGACCGCTCGGAGCATGTCAGCAAGATTATTCTCCCGGCGCTCGCCGAAGGCAAAATCGTCATCTCCGACCGGTTCATCGATTCCACGCTTGCTTACCAGATCGGCGGGCGGCGGCTGCCGGAAGACCTGGTGAGATATCTGAATATGGTCTCGTCGAAAGGTTTGACACCCGACCTGACATTCTTACTCGATGTTTCGCCGGAGATCGGGCTCAAAAGAGCGACACAGAACGGCACGGCCGACAGGTTCGAGCAGGAAGCGCTTAGTTTTCACCGCCGCGTGCGCGCAAGCTACCAGCGGATCGCGACCGACGACGCCGAGCGCGTCAAGGTCATCAATACTGACGACAAATCAATCGAGGAGATCCAGAACAAGATCAGGGAGATCGTGGATGAAAAGCTCGGAAATCAGGGATAAATTCTCAAGATTTTTTGAAAGCAAGGGCCACAAAACACTGCCGGGCTCGTCGCTTGTGCCGACCGATCCGACGGTGCTCCTGACCCTGGCCGGCATGCTGCAGTTTAAGCCGGTCTTCCTCGGGCAGGAGAAACCGGCCCATAAGCGGGCGGCTACGGTCCAGAAATGCATGCGGATGAACGACATCGAGAATGTCGGCGTAACACCGCGCCACCACACCTTCTTTGAAATGCTCGGCAATTTCTCGTTCGGCGATTACTTCAAGAAAGAGGCGATCCAATTTGCCTGGGAACTCCTGACTAAAGAATTCAAAATTCCGGCGCTCAAGCTCAAGATCGCGATCTATGAAAAAGACGACGAGGCCTTTGAGATCTGGCGCAAAAATATCGGCCTGCCCAAGGAGATCATCTATCGCCTCGGCGAAGACAATAATTTCTGGTCAGTCGGGCCGACCGGACCCTGCGGGCCGTGTTCTGAGATCTATTACGACCAGGGGCCGGCTAAGGGCTGCGGCAAACCCGATTGCGCCCCGGGCTGCGACTGTGACCGATACCTTGAGATCTGGAACCTTGTCTTTATCTCTTACAACCGCAACGAAAAAGGCGAGCTGATCCCGCTCAAGCAGAAGGGGATCGACACCGGCCTGGGACTGGAGCGGATCGCCTCGGTCCTGCAGGGGGTTGACGATAATTTTGAAACAGACCTCTTCCAGCCGCTGATCAAGGCGATCGACGCGCTCAAGGCCGAATCTTCGCCGGTCTCCGTCCGGATCATCGCCGACCATATCAGGGCGGTCACGCATCTCATTTCCGACGGGGTTTTTCCCGCGAATATGGGGCGCGGCTACGTCCTGAGGCGGCTGATCCGCCGCGCCATCTCGCACGGCAAACGGCTGGGAATCACTAAGCCGTTCCTCTTTGATCTTTCGCGCGTCGTGGTCCGCGAGATGAAAGACGCTTATCCACAATTGGCGGAAAAGGAGAAGACGATCGTCGCGGCGATCAAGGAAGAAGAAGATAACTTCTTTGCCACGCTGGAGCAGGGGATGAAGTGGTTCGCGGAAGCGGTCAAAGCCCATGAACAGGACAAATTCCTGCCAGGGGCGGAGGCCTTCAAACTCCACGACACCTACGGGTTTCCGATCGAGTTGACGGTCGAGCTCTGCCTTGAAAAGGGCCTGAAAGTTGATCTCGCCGGCTTCGAGAAGGAGATGGAGGCCCAGCGCGAACGCGCCCGCCAGGGCCACCAGGCCGAAAAAAAGACCGATCTGACCTCGCTTGATCTCAGTCCCTTCTCCCCGACAAACTTTACCGGCTACGAAAAGACAGCGGAAGAAACAAAGGTCGTCGGCGTTTTCGCGGCGCAAAAGATCGTTGTCCTGGAAAAGACCCCGTTTTACGGGGAGAGCGGCGGCCAGATCGGCGATACCGGCCTGCTCTCCTGGAATAAACACGAAGTCAGGGTGCTCAATACTTTTATCTCGCCCAAAGGGGTCGCCTTGCACGTTGTTGATGATCTGTCGG
Organism: candidate division WOR-1 bacterium RIFCSPHIGHO2_01_FULL_53_15; assembly: GCA_001772335.1. Classification (GTDB taxonomy): domain Bacteria; phylum Margulisbacteria; class WOR-1; order O2-12-FULL-45-9; family XYB2-FULL-48-7; genus 2-01-FULL-53-15. The sequence continues at coordinate 22,388 of METM01000003.1, read as the reverse complement.
GGCTCAAACCCGAGACGAAAGTCCGCGCCGTGATCGACGTTTCGAAGCGGAAAACGACCGAAGCCCATCACACGGCCACTCACTTATTGCACCGGGCCCTGCGCGACCTCCTTGGCGAGCACGTCAAACAGGCCGGCTCATATGTCGGCCCGGACAAATTGAGGTTCGACTTTTCGCATTTTCACTCCCTCTCGAGCGAAGACCTTCAAAAGGTCGAGCAAGTCGTCAACCAGAAGATCGCGGAAAAGTTGAAAGTTGAGGTCCTGCGCAAATCGTATAAGGCAGCGCAGGCCATGGGCGCAACGGCTCTTTTCGGCGAAAAATACGGCGACCAGGTCAGGGTCCTTAAAGCCGGCAATTACAGTTTGGAGCTCTGCGGCGGCACCCATGTCAGGTCGACCGCCGACATATTGTTCTTTAAGATCATCTCGGAGAGCGCGCTCGGCTCCGGCGTCAGGCGAATCGAAGCGATCGCCGGCCAGTCAGCCAAAGTCTACGCCGTTTTTAGGGCCAAATCGCTGCGCGACGAAGTCGAGTCGCTGATCAGGAAATACCGTTTGCTTCAGGTCGAAAAAGAGCGGTTGGGCGGCCAGAAAAGCCTCGAGACCAATATCTTTGAGATCGAAGTTACGGAGCTCGAAAACATCGCCAAAGCGGTCGATAATCATGATTCGAACAATGTTAATAAATTTCTCGACCATCTCTTGGGCCGCGTCGACTGGCTCAAAGAAAGAATCGCCAAGGCGGAGAGGGAGATCGAGGCATTAAAAGAGAGAGCGGCCCAGCGGTCGGCCGGCGGTTACGCCGCCGAAGCTGTTGAGATAGGCGGGGTCAAAGTGCTCTTCAAGGAATTCAAGGAAAACAATATGGATCTCCTGCGCACGATCTCCGATACCCTCCAGGAACAGTTCAAATCCTCTATCCTTGTTTTTGCCTCGGTCTTCCCTGGGCGGCTTATCTATCTTATCTCTGTGACGCCTGACCTGACCGGCAAATTTTCGGCCCAAACGCTTGCGAACGCGTTCTCTGCCGTTGTCGACGGCAAGGGCGGCGGAAAAGATACGAAAGTCGAGGGCGGCGGCAAGGATCCGTCGAAGATCAAAGAGGGGTTTGAAGCCGTCCGGAAGCTGATCGGATGAGACGGCTTGGCATTGATTTCGGCGATAAAAGGATCGGCATCGCGATCTCCGACCCGACCGGCCTGATCGCCACCGGCATCGCCATGATCGGCAAAGGCGAGACATTTGAGCCGGATATCCGCGAGATCAAGCGGCTGATCAAGAAATACGACGGCGTGGCAGAGATCGTGGTCGGAATGCCGAAGACGCTCGCCGGCAAGACCGGTCCGCAGGCCGAAAAGGTTATGGCCTTCATCGAGGCATTGAAAAATGAGTTCAAGTTGAATATCGTCGCCTGGGACGAGCGGCTGACCACAGCCGAGGCCGAGCGCGGTCTGATCGAAGCAGGTTTGAGCCGTGAGAAAAGAAAACGGGTCATCGACCAGTCGGCCGCCGCCGTCATTCTCCAGAGCTATCTTGACCGCAAACGCAAGCCATGAAAAATGGGCTCAGCGCCGGATCTCTGGTTTTATTATTCTTCTTATTTCTTTTTCGTCCTGCCGATCCATTCAACTCATCCGTCAAAGAAATTGTGATTCCGGGCGGCGCCTCGACCAGGACCGTTGAAATCATTCTCACGGAAAATAAGATACTGCCGCGTTTCTCGATCTTTCGGCCTCTGCTGCGGCTGTCAGGACTGCAGGGCCAGCTCAAAGCCGGCGTATACGCTCTTTCGCCCGCCGATCCGCTGCCGGTGATCGTCGCCAAACTATTAGGCGGGAATATCGTTCCACCAAAAGAGATAACGGTGACCCTGCCCGAAGGGACATCGATCTATAAGATGGGTGTAATGTTGAAAGAGAGCGGCTTTAAGGACTGGCAGAAATTTCAGGGACTCGTGAGCGAGGGCGTCACGGCCGACCGGCGGCAAAGGCACTGGCGGCTTTTTAAGTATATCCCGTCCGAGTCGCTCGAGGGGTATCTTTTCCCCGATACTTACCGGGTCTTTCCGGCTGCCTCCGCCGAGGTGCTGGCGGAGATCATGATCAGGAGATTTGAAGAGATGATCTTGCCGTTCTGGGAGAGGGCGCAAAAAGAAACAAAATTTAATTTGCACGAGGTCCTGACTCTCGCCTCGATCATCGAAAAAGAGGCGCAGAAACCGGAAGAGCGGCCGGTCATTTCTTCGGTCTTTTACAATCGGCTGAAAATCGGCATGCCGCTGGCCGCCGACCCGACGGTCAAATACGCGCTCGAACGGCCGAGCAAGATCGTTTATATAGACCAGCTGTCTGTCAAATCACCGTATAACACTTATAAAAGAAGGGGGTTGCCGCCGGGTCCGATCTGCAACCCGGGGTTGGATTCGATCAAAGCGGCGGTTTATCCGGCGAAGACAGATTATTTATTCTTTGTGGCCAAGAAAGACGGCTCGCACATCTTCTCGAAAAGCTGGCAGAAGCACCAGAGGGCGAAACAGGCTACTCCCACTCGATAGTCGCGGGCGGCTTGGAGGATATATCGTAGACGACGCGATTGATTTCAGGGACCTCGTTGATTATTCGGTTGGAGAAAATATCGAGCAGTTCATACGGCAATTTGGCCCAGTCGGCCGTCATGGCATCCCTCGACGAAACGGCGCGAATGGCAACAGTATTGAGATAAGTCCTTTTATCGCCCATAACCCCGACGGTTCTGATCGGCAGCAGTACCGCAAACGACTGCCATAGTTCCTTGTAGAGTCCGGCTTTTTTGACTTCGGAGACGACAATATCGTCGACATTTTGGAGGATTTTGACGCGTTCCGGCGTGACTTCACCGATAATTCTAATGGCCAAACCGGGACCGGGGAACGGCTGGCGCGTGATGATATCTTCGGGCACGCCAAGTTCGCGGCCAAGAGCTCGGACTTCGTCTTTAAATAATTTACGCAGCGGCTCGACCAGTTTGAACTTGATATCTTTGGGCAGGCCGCCGACATTGTGATGGGTCTTGATCCTCACGGCGGTCGTGGCAGTAAGGCCCGGGACGGCCGACTCGATCACGTCGGGGTAGAGGGTCCCTTGGGCCAGAAAATGGATTTTCCCGAGTTTTTTTGCTTCCTCTTCAAAGACGCGAATGAATTCGTTGCCGATCCGGTGGCGCTTTTCTTCCGGATCGGTTATCCCTTTAAGCTTGGCAAAGAATCTCGCCGAAGAATCAATATGGATGAAATTCAGCTTGAAGCGCTTGGTAAAGATCTCGTTGATCTTTTTGGCTTCGTTCTTGCGCATAAAACCCTGATCGATGAACATGCAGGTCAGTTGCTTGCCGACCGCTTTACTGATCAGCGCCGCCACGGTTGAAGAGTCGACGCCGCCGGAGAGTGCGAGCAAGATTTTTTCTTTGCCGACGGTCGCTTTGATCTCTTTGAGCTGTTCTTCGACAAAGTTCTCGGTCGTCCAGGTCGGCTTCGCGCCGCAAACGACATAGACAAAGTTCTTCAATATCTCGTTGCCGCGCTCGGTGTGGACGACCTCGGGATGGAACTGGACGCCATAGATCTTTCTTTCGACATCGCCCAGGGCGGCGATCGGGGTATTGGCAGTGTGGGCAAGGACCTTAAAGCCCTTCGGCAACTTGGCCACGCTGTCGCCGTGGCTCATCCAGCAGATAATATGGTCAACGAACCCGGCAAAAATATTCGATTTGTCGTCAATGAAAAGCTCGGTCCGCCCGTATTCCTTCTTTTTGCCGGGTTTGACACTGCCGCCAAGCTCCCGGGCGATCAACTGGGTGCCGTAGCAGATGCCGAGGATCGGGATGCCGGATTTGAAGAGATGAGGGTCGGCTTTGGGAGCGTCTTTCTCATAAACGGAGGAGGGGCCGCCGGAAATTATGATCCCTTTGATTTTTCTTTTTTTAAGCTCGGCAACGCTGATATTGTGCGGCAGGATCTCGCAGTAGACATTGCATTCCCGCACACGCCGCGCGATAAGCATCGCGTACTGGGCGCCAAAATCAAGAACAGCAATGAAATCGTGTTTTTTCACTTATACATTCCCAGCTGCTGCGCCTTCTGGTAAACTTTTCCCTCGGTCAGGACCGAAGGGGCAATAACGACCTCAACCTGCTGCATTTCTTTTAAATTCACTGCTCCCAATGCACCCATCGAAGTTCTCAATGCTCCGACAAAGTTCATCGAGCCGTCGTCGAACTTAGCCGGGCCGTGGAGGATTTCCTTTAAAGAGCCGATCGTGCCAACCTTGATGCGCGAGCCGCGCGGCAGAGTGGGCGAGGGGGTCGCCATCCCCCAGTGATAACCTTTGCCGGGGGCTTCGCTGGCTTTGGCGATGGGGGAGCCGATCATGACGGCGTCGGCGCCGCAGGCGATAGCTTTGCAGATATCGCCGCCGACGGCCATCCCGCCGTCGGCAATGATCGGCACGTAGACATTGTTCTCCTTGAAATACGAGTCGCGCGCGGCCGCGCAATCGGCGATCGAAGTCGCCATCGGCACGCCAACGCCAAGCACGCCTCGCGAAGTGCAGGCGGCCCCAGGCCCGATCCCGACTAGGACGCCGGCCACGCCAGTCCCCATCAGCGTCAGCGCAACCTCATAAGTCACGCAATTACCGACAATAACCGGCACTTTCATCTCGGCGCAGAACTTTTTCAGGTCAAGAGGGGCTGAGCTTTTTGATTTATGCTTGGTCGAGAGAACCGTTGATTGGACGACAAAGATGTCGACGCCCGCATCGCGCGCGATGGGGCCGAGCTCGATGGCGTCCTGCGGAATGGAAGAGACAGCGGCAATGCCGCCGGCGGCTTTGATCTCCTTGATCCGTTTGGCCACCAGCTCTTTTTTGATCGGTTCGAGATACATCTTCTGCATCAGCGGGACATACTCTTCTTTCGAGACAGCAGCGATCTTTTCGAGCTGTTTCTCCGCGTCTTCATATCGAGCCCAGACGCCCTGCAGATTTAGAACACCAAGGCCGCCGAACTGGCTCATGAGGGCAGCGGTTTTGGGGCTGACGACGCCGTCCATGGCGGAGGCGATGATCGGCACATCCAGTTTCTTGCCGCCGATCTTGACCGAGATGTCGGTGTCATCGGGATTGATCGTGATGATCGAGGGGCAAAGCGAGATCTCGTCAAAACCGTAAGCCCGCCGCGTCTTTTTTGCCCGACCAAGTTCTATATCCATTTTATCTCCTCTCTCTTATGGTTTTTCTTCGCCGCGTTGATCGGGATGGCAAAGCCGATCCCCTGCGCGCCGGCCACGATGGCCACATTGACGCCAATCACTTCGCCGGCCAGGTTGAGGAGGGGGCCGCCCGAATTGCCCGGGTTGATGGCGGCGTCGATCTGGATCAGGTTCTTCTTGCCCAGGTCTTCCAATGACCGCCCGGTTGCGCTGATGATGCCGGCCGTCACCGTGTTGGCAAAGCCGTAAGGGTTGCCGATGGCAATGACCCATTCGCCGGGCCTGATCTTGGAAGAATCACCGAGCGGCAGAGTGGGGAGTTGCACCCCTTTGGTATCAAGCTTGACGACTGCGATATCAAGATCGGGGTCGGAACTGACCGTTTTGCCGCTGAATTTGCGCCCGTCCTTTAATGTCACCTTGATCTCATCCGCGCCGCGGACAACATGCTCATTGGTCATGACATAGCCCTTCTTGTCGATGATGAAACCGGAGCCAGCGCCGCGCTGGGGGACGACTCTCTCTTTGAAAAAATCTCGGAACTGGGGATCGGCCTCAAAGCCGAAGAAACCGAAATCCCTGTCAAAGTCGGCAAAGGGCGATCTCAAGGTGACTTTTTTGACGATATCGATGTTGACGACGGCATTCCCCTCGCTTTCAACGATATCAGCGATCGTGCTGGTCCCGAAGGGGCCGTTCATCGTCCCGGCCGCCTGGGCCATCGAAACTGCGGCAAAACCGCTCAAATAAATAAGAGAAAAAAGAACAACAAAAATAATTTTTTTACTCATAAAAATTACTTCCCTTCCTTGTGTCTTTTAATTTTTCTTGTTGATTTTTCTTTCGACTCTTCATTCTTTTCATGAGCGCCGGCCCGTTTGGCCGTCTCGATCATCTTCTCGAACTCTTCCATGATCGGCTCCGGCACCCAGATCTCGTCGCACTCCTGGCAGACATAGGCGGGGACCTGCTCCATCATATAGAGCTTCCCCCCCTGGTAATCTTCCAAATTGACTTTTTCCAGCTCGAGGCGGCCGCCGCAGGCCGCGCATTCTTCTTCAGCTTCACCTAAGAGGTCTTTGTAGCGTTCGAGATCTTCGTCCTTGCTTTTTTTTGCGTGGTCGTCGCCTGACATTTTTACGATTATACATCAAATTTATTTTCTTGGCAAGGAAGGTGCCGCGTGTTATAATTGTTTCAAATTCGTGATATGTGCCTTGCGAAAATCATTAGTGAAAGGGTTGCATTATAATGCATTTTAACATTGAAAATGTCCGCAAAACCGACCCCGAGATCGCTGCCGCCCTTGATAAAGAACTGGAGCGCCAGCAGAATAAACTTGAAATGATCGCCTCTGAAAACTTCACCTCCCGGGCGGTCATGGAAGCCTGCGGCTCCGTCATGACCAACAAATACGCCGAGGGCTATCCCGGCCGGCGCTATTACGGCGGCTGTCAGTTCGTCGATATTTCCGAATCGCTGGCGATCGAGAGGGCCAAGCAGCTCTTCGGCGCCGACCACGCCAACGTCCAGCCGCACTCCGGCTCCCAGGCCAATTTCGCGGCTTATGTCGCTTTTATCAAGCCGGGCGATAAGGTCATGGGGCTCAACCTTTCCCACGGCGGCCACCTGACGCACGGCAGTCCGGTCAATATCTCCGGCATGTACTTCAACTTTATCTCTTACGGCGTGCGCCAGAGCGACGAAACAATCGATTTTGACCAGTTAAGAACGCTGGCTTTGGAACACAACCCAAAAATGATCGTCACGGGCGCGACCGCATATCCGCGGACGATCGATTTCAACAAATTCAGGGAGATCTGCGACGAAGTGGGGGCCGTGCTGATGGTCGATATCGCCCATATCGCCGGCCTGGTGGCGACCGGCCTCCATCCTTCGCCTGTTCCGGTTGCAGAAGTCGTGACTTCAACGACGCACAAGACCCTGCGCGGCCCTCGCTCGGGCTTTATTCTATGTAAAGAACCGTTCGCCAAACAGGTCGACAAGGCCGTTTTCCCGGGAACGCAGGGGGGGCCGCTCGAGCATATCATCGCGGCCAAGGCGATCTGCTTCAAAGAAGCGATGACGCCGGAATTTAAGAATTACCAGGCGCAGATCGTCAAGAACGCCAAAGCTCTGGCCGAAGGGCTGATCAAGAACGGCCTGCGGCTTGTTTCGGGCGGCACCGACAACCACCTGGTGCTCGTCGATCTGCGGCCGTACAAAGTGACCGGCAAAGTCGCGGAAACGGTCCTCGACGAGGTCGGCATCACCGTCAACAAAAACACGATCCCGTTCGATCAGGAAAAGCCGATGGTCACCTCCGGCATCAGGCTCGGCACGCCGGCGCTGACGACGCGCGGCATGAAAGAGCCGGAAATGAAACTGATCGCCGACCTGATCGGCAAGGTCCTGAAGAACGTCGGTGACGAAAAAGCGAAAAAAGAAGCGGCGGGCAGGATCGCCGAGCTTTGCAAACAATTCCCTCTCTATGGATAGAAAGTATTAGTCTTTTATTCCCCACACTTAAGTGTGGGGAATATTGTGGAAGGCAGATAAAATGATCGAACTCAAGGGCGTGACCAAGGTTTTCCCAAGCGGCATCGACGCCCTGCATGACATCAATCTGACGATCGGCAAGGAAGAGTTCGTATTCCTCGTCGGCTCGTCCGGCGCCGGCAAAACGACGCTCATGAAGCTCCTCTATCGCGAAGAAAAGCCGACCGCCGGCAAAGTCGTCGTTGACCGCGTTAATGTCGCCGAGCTGGCCCCCGACCAGGTGCCTTATCTGCGCCGCAATATCGGCGTCGTCTTCCAGGACTTCAAGCTCCTCCCTAAAAGGACGATCTACGAGAACGTGGCCTTCGCCCTGCGGGTGACCGGGGCGCCGCGCTCAACCATCCGGCGCAAGGCGATGCAGGCGCTTGAGCTCGTCGGCATGCTGCGCCGGGCCAATTCTTTCCCGGACGAGCTCTCGGGCGGCGAAAAGCAGAGGGCCTGTATCGCCCGGGCGATCGTCAACAATCCGCCGATACTTTTGGCCGATGAGCCGACCGGCAACCTGGACCCGACGACATCGTGGGACATCCTTCAGCTCCTCGACAAGATCAACAAACGGAACACGACAGTCGTTGTCGCCACCCATAACAAGAGCATCGTTGATGAAATGAAGCGGCGGGTGGTGGAGTTGGAGGAGGGGCGGCTGGTGCGCGACCAGCAGTTGGGGATGTACAGTGTTTAGCAGTTTAGAGTTCTTCACCATCGAGGCGTTCCGCTCACTGCGGCGCGGCACGCTCATGAGCTCGGTGGCGGTCGTCACGATCGCGGTCTCGCTCTCGATCTTCGGCGCCTTTCTTCTTTTGATCATGAACCTCTCGAATATCGTCGGCACCGTTTCGTCGCGGCTTGACCTCGTCGCCTATACTTCGCAAAATCTTTCGCTCGAGGACGCCGGCGCCATCCAGATCAAGATCGCAAAACTCCCCGGTGTCGAGCACGTTGAATTCACGTCAAAGGCCGAGGCCTGGAAAAAGTTCAAGGAAGATTTCGGCGGCAAGGTCGATCTGGGCGGCGCGCTCCACGACAACCCGCTGCCGCACACGTTCGCCGTGCGGGTGCGCACGCCGGAGCTCCTGCCGGTGGCGGCCAAAGCCATCTCCGATCTCGGCGTGATCGATGAGGTCCGCTACAGCGGCAAGCTGATCGATCGGATGAAATCGCTCGTCAGCGCGGTGCGGGTCGGCGGCATCTCGCTCATCGCGCTTTTATCTTTCGCGACGCTTCTCATCGTTGTCAACACGATACGCCTTACGGTCATCGCCCGCGAAACGGATATCTATATAATGAAGTTGGTCGGCGCCACAAATACTTTCGTCAAGTGGCCGTTCATCATCGAGGGGCTGATCCTCGGCCTGATCGGCGGAGGAGCATCTTTCTTGATCCTCAAGTTCTCATATGAATCGGTCGCCGCGCGCCTCGGAGCGGCTCTGCCGTTCCTGCCGGTCTTTAACGATCAATTCGCGCTGACAGTGATCTATGCCTCGCTTCTGATCGGCGGCATGGGCTTGGGCCTCATCGGCGGGTATATTTCGGTGTCGAGAGCGTTGAAAAATGAAGGGTAAAATCCCCCACACCTCATACCTTCATACCCCATGCCTGGGTATGAGGTAAGGGGTATGGGGAAGGGGTATGGGGTAAAGGAGTTGTAAAAATGTTAAGCTGGTTAAGAAAAAAAATGAAGACGATCATGATTGTGGTGGCGGTGCTCTTTGCCGCTTCGATGTTCTACGGCTTGAGCTTCAGCGGCCTGCCGGGCGGAGGCGGCGGCCAGCCGTCGAACGTACTGGCCAAGGTCAACGGCCGCGCTGTCGACCCGATGCGCTACCAGGAGCTGATCAACAGGATCGCCCAAAATTTTGGGCAGAACGCCACGCCCTCCGACATGGCAATGATCGACAATTTGGCCCTCGGGCAGGCGGTCGATTTTACGCTTCTCCAGCAGGCGGCCGAAAAGAAAGTCAAGGTCTCCGGCGGCGAGATCGACGCGGCGCTCGACAGCATCATGAAACAGCAGAATATCCCTTCCAAACGGGAACTGGAGAATGCGCTCAAAAAGATCGGGCTCTCCGTCGGCAAATTCCGCGATTTCATCAAGGGCGATATCATAGTGCAAAAGCTTCAGATGAAACTGCAGGCCGAAGTGAAAGTCACGCCGGATGACCTGCGCGAAGTTATGCGCAAATTCCCTAAAGAAAAAGAACCGGAAAAGATCGCCTTGCGGGAGAAACAGCAGAACGCTTTCCGGAGCTTTTACTCCGAGATCAGGAGCAAAGCGAAGATCGAAATAGTCAATCCTCTGCTCAAGGCGCATGACTTCAGGTTCAGAGGCAGGTTGAACGAGGCGATCGCCGAATACCAAAAGGCGATCTCACAAATGCCGACAAACCCGATGATCCATGTCTATCTGGGCGACGCCTACATGGCGGCCGGCCGCAAAGACCTGGCGCTGGCCGAATATGAGAATGCCGTGAAAGTTGAAGGCGGCAACCCTGATCTTTACCTGGTCCTCGGCAAGGTTTACCTGGGGATGGGAGAGAAGGGGCTCGCGACCGACCAATTCCGCAAGGCCTCGCTCATCGCCGGCGATAACAAAGCGACGCACGAAAAACTACTCAAGTTATTTCAGCAGATGAAGCGCCCGGCCGAAGCGGCCCGCGAGCAGGCGGAGATCAAGCGGCTGGAAAAGAAGGAAAAGTTCGAGAAAGAGATCACCGGCTCGCGTTAACGAAATTCTCGCCGGCCCCGAGGATCAGCTTGACCTCTTCCGGCGTGCGGCCTTCGACATAAACCCGCAGCAGCGGCTCGGTGCCGGAGGCGCGAAAGAGTATCCAGCTTTCGTCCTCGAAGTTGAGCTTGAGGCCGTCCAGCGTTTCAACTCTGGCAACTTTCATGCCGGCGAATTCATTTGGCGGCGTCAGCGTTAATTTTTTGACCGTTTCCGGCCCCTTATCAGTATGCAAGTCCATCCGGTCATAATAGAAATGGCCAAGTTCAGTCATGATCTCCTCAAGCAGTTGCCCCAGCATCTTTTTTTCATAAGCCATCATTTCTAGTAGGTTGAGGCCAGCCAGGATACCGTCGCGCTCGGGGATAAAGCCCTTGATCCCCATGCCGCCCGATTCTTCGCCGCCGAGGAGGACGTCGCCCTCGATCATCTTTTTGGCGATATGCTTGAAGCCGATCGGCATGACATCAAGCTTTTGGCCGTATTTTGCGCACTGCTTGTCGATCAGGTTCGTGAGATTGAATGTTTTGACGACATCACCCGAAAGCTTCCGGTTAACTTTGAGGTGGCGCAGAAGGAGGGAAAAGACATTGTGCGTGTTGATGAAGCGTCCGGAAGCGTCGATCGCCGCGATACGGTCGGCGTCGCCGTCGAGAATAATGCAGGCGGTCAGTTCCTTTGAATATTTGAGCGCGAATTCCTTAATGAACGAAATCGATTCTTCCAGATTGACGGGGAGGGGCTCGGGGTTGACGCCGCCAAAAAGCGGATCGCGGTTGCCTCTTATTTCCGTGACATCAAGCCCCAATTTGGCAAAATAGCCGGCGCCGCTGCCATGCATTGGGTCGATTACGATCCTTAAATTTGCCGATCTAATAGCGTCAAGATTAACCAGGGATCTGATCTTTGCCAGATATTCCGGGTCGGGGTCGAAAATTGTGACTTCTGATTCGGATTTGTTTTGAAGTTTGAGGTTTGAAGTTTGAAGTTTATTCAAGTGTTGCTCAACGGCCTTGGTCGTTTTCGGAAAAGCTGACCCCCCAAATTCCTCCTTGATCTTAAAACCGTTCCACTCCGGCGGGTTGTGCGAGGCAGTGATCATAATACCCGCGCCTAATCCTCTATCCTTCACAGCAAATGAAAGAACGGGCGAGGGAACCGAGTGAGAAGTTAATAAGGTATTAATACCGGCACCAGCGCAGACCTCGGCAGAAGTTCTTGCAAAATCTTCTGATTGGAAACGGTTATCGTAACCGACCGCGACCCCTTTGGCCGCTAATCCGGTTTCATTGAGATGTTCAATGAGCGCCTGGGTAACGAAGCGGACATTGTCGAAAGTAAACTCATCGGCGATCTTCGCGCGCCAGCCGTCAGTGCCGAACTTAATTTGGCTCATTTTCCGGCTCTCCCTCGGCTTCCGCAGTCACGACTTCTGATTCAAGTTCCGCAGTCCTTGGTGGTATCAAAACATAATCTTCCGGCTTCAGTCCTTCCGGCTTGGGGAAATCGAGCGCCGGCTGGTTGGCCAGGACGATCTGGTTGTAGGCCTTCCAGATGCGCGGGCAGGTGCCGACCTCGGCCACTCCGTTCATCGGGCGGTTGTCATCGTTGCCGACCCACACACCCGTCACAAGCTGGGGAACAAAACCGATGAACCAGGCGTCCTTGAATTCCTGCGAGGTGCCGGTCTTGGCCGCCGCCGGCCGGCCGATCTGGCCGCGCACACCCGTGCCGCGCGTGAGGACTCCCTTCATCATATCGATCACGATCGCGGCGACATTCTCGTCGAGAACGCGCCTCTCCAGGATCGGATGGTTGTATAAAATAACGCCGTCGCGGCTCTCGATCTTGGTAATGGGAGTCGGCAGGACTCTGATACCGCCGTTGGCAAAGACGCCAAAGGCCGAGGTCATTTCTAGGATCGAAACTTCGGACGCGCCCAGGGCGAGCGAGAGGGCGGGCTCTAATTTGCTCTCTATCCCCATGCGCCGGGCGACATCGACCGCATTCTGGACGCCGACGCGCTCTAACAGTTTTATCGATGGAATATTGAGCGATTTCTCAAGCGCGTAGCGCATCGTTACCGGACCGTTGAATTGGCCGTTAAAATTCTTGGGCGACCACGTCCCGTCCGGATTCCACTGGCTCGGCCAGACCTGGAAAGTGGTCGGCTCATCCTGGAGGACGGCGCCGGGGAAGATCCCCTGCTCGACGGCAGCCGTGTATATGAACGGCTTAAAAGACGAGCCCGGCTGGCGCTTGGCCTGGGTGACGCGATTATATTTGCTCTCGAGAAAATTGGCGCCGCCGACCAGCGCCTTGATATAGCCGGTGCGCGGATCGATCGAGACAAGGGCCGCCTGCGAAAAATTATATTTCTTACCTTCCTCCGAAACAAACCTTGTCACGACACTCTCCGCCGCGGCCTGCAGGCCGGTGTCGAGCGTCGTGTAAACTTTCAGCCCGCCGTGATAGACCAGCTCCTCGCCGTATTTGTCGGTCAGCGTCTGGAGGACCGAGCTGATAAAGTAGGGAGCGGTCTCGCCCAAACTTTTCAGGTTCTTCGGTGAATAATCCATGCTCTCGATCGCCGCCTGTTTGGCCGCCGACTCTGGCAGGAGGCCTTTATCCAGCATTTTATTGAGGACAAAGATCTGCCGGAGTTTGGAGCCCTTGAAATTCCGGTACGGTGAATAGAGCTCCGGACCGCGGATCAGCCCCGCGATCATGGCCGACTCGGCCGCGTCGAGCTCCGCCGCCGTCTTGCCAAAATAGAGGTTAGCGGCCGACTCGATGCCGTAAGCATTATGGCCGAGATAGACCTGATTGAGATATAGTTCGAGGATCTCCTCCTTGGCATAGCGGCGCTCGATCTGCATGGCGATGAGCGCTTCGGCGAGCTTGCGGCCGATCGTTTTCTTTCTGGTCAAGAAAAGGTTGCGGGCCAACTGCTGGGTAATGGTACTGCCGCCTTCGACAATGCGGCCGTAGGCCAAATTCTTGATCGTGGCGCGGATGATGCCGCCAAAATCAAGGCCGTGATGCTCAAAAAAACGCGGATCCTCGGTCGCGATGACCGCGCTCTGGAAATAAGGCGAGATCTTTGAGAGCGGGACGACCTGGCGGTTCTCCTCCTGGTGGAAACGCGCGAGGATCTTGCCGTCGGCTGAATAAAGGATGGTGCTCTCGCTGGGGATATACGAATTGAGCGCCTCGATATCGGGAAGCCGGGTCAGGATCTGGAGCGCCAGGCCGGCCAAGGCGGCCAGCGCGGCCAAAATAACAAGCAGGATGAATTTTTCCCACTTGCTTTTCTTTTTCTTCATAGTAAAATTATACCATGAAAATACTGGTGATTCACGGCCCCAACCTGGCCCTACTGGGCGAGCGCGAAGTCGCCGTTTACGGCAGTTTCACACTCGATGAGATAAACGAGGCGCTCAAAGACGAAGCCAAAAAGGCCGGCGCCGAGCTTGAGATCGTTCAATTGGACGGCGAGGGTGAGATCGTCGAGAAGATCGGCAAGGCGAGGAAGACCTTCCAGGCGATCATCATCAATCCCGGCGGCTACACTCATTACAGCGTGGCGATCAGGGACGCCGTCGCGGCGGTCGCCATCCCGACGGTCGAGGTCCATCTGTCCAATATTTACGCGCGTGAAGAATTCCGCCACAAGTCGGTGATCGCCCCGGTCGCCGTCGGGCAGATCTCCGGCTTCGGGGTTAACAGTTATCTCCTCGGTTTAAAAGCGGCGGTCGGCCTCCTGCAGAAGAAGTGAATCGAGCTCAAGCCAGGGCGATCATGATCGCCGGGCAAATCCTGAAAGTCCTCACCGTTCGCGAAGGCCTCTCTGAAAAACAGGTCGCTCATCAGATCTACTCGGAACTAAAAAAATACGGCGCTAAGCCGGCCTTCCGCGCGATCGTCGCTTCGGGTAAAAGGGCGGCCATACCTCACGGTTACGCGACCAATAAAAAAATCAGAGCGGGCGAACTTGTTGTGGTCGATTTTGGCGCGGTCTACAAGGGCTGGCGCTCGGATGTCACGCGGACATATATCGTCGGCAAGCCCAGCCGAAAACAAAAGAAGGTCTATCAGGTCGTCACTGCGGCGCAAAAGAGCGCCATCAAAGGAGTCAGGGCGGGCAGGGAGTGCCGCGAGATCGACGCGCTGGCCAGGAATTATATTAAAGCAAAGGGCTTCGGCAACTATTTTATCCACAACACAGGCCACGGCATCGGCCGGCGCGTCCACCAGGCGCCCAAGATCGGCCGCAAGAACCGGCACAAACTAAAGGCCGGCATGATCATTACTGTCGAGCCGGGAATTTACATCAAGGGTTGGGGCGGCGTGCGGATCGAGGCTATGGTCCTGGTCACGAACAACGGCTGTAAGATTCTGTTATAATAGAGCTATGAAAACCATTGCGATCATTGTGGCCGGGGGCAGGGGCAAGCGGCTGGGGAGGCCCAAGCAATTTTTGAAGATCAACGGCAAGCCGATGCTGGCCTGGACCGTCAACGCTTTCCAGCAAGTTAAGTCTATTGACGGGATAATTATTGTGGCCGCGGCTGACCAGCTCGCGCTGGCTAAAAAGATCAGGGCGTCAAAGGTCATCGCGATCGTGGCCGGCGGCGCGCGGCGGCAGGATTCCGTGCGCCACGGCCTGGCCGCCCTGCCCAAAGGGGCCCAGATCGTCTTGATCCATGACGGCGCTCGTCCAGCCGTCACAAGCATTGTTATAAACAAGTCGATCAAAGCGGCCAGGGAATACGGCGCGGCCATCGCCGCGGTCCCGGTCAAAGACACTTTGAAAATCGTTGATCGCCGGTCGTCGGTCGTGAGTGAAACTTTTGATCGCGATACTATCTGGGCGGCGCAGACGCCGCAGACCTTTACCGCGCCGGTCATAAAAAAAGCTTATGAGCGTCTTGAACACGATGTGACCGACGACGCGATGGCGGTCGAGCAACTGGGTATCCCGGTGAGAATCGTCATGGGCTCATACGAGAATATCAAAGTGACGACGCCGGAAGATCTGGCGGTCGTGGGAATAATTCTGAAAGGCAGGTAAATTGATGGAAGTTATTTACGGCATCCTGGCGGCGTTATTGAACAACTTTACTTTTGTCGCGGTTTTCATCTCCTGGTTCCTGGCCCAATCGATCAAGGTCGTTATCTACTGGATCGTGGACAAGAAGTTCTCGCTCTGGCACTTTTTCGAGGCCGGCGGGATGCCTTCGGCTCACTCGGCCTCCGTCACGGCCCTCACTCTCGGCATCGCACTGACGCAGGGGTGGGGCTCGCCTTTGTTCACTGTCTCCCTGGTTTTCGCCCTTATCGTGATGTATGACGCGACGGGAGTGAGAAGGGCGGCCGGCAAGCAGGCGGAGATACTCAACAAGATCGTCGACGACATCTATGCGAACGGTAAGGTCAGGATCGAGAAATTGAAGGAGATACTCGGGCACGATCCGATCGAGGTTTTCGCCGGCGCCACCCTCGCGGCGATCATCACCCTGATAACCTATTATGCCTATTTCCTTAGATAAAATAAAACTGCCGGACATGCTGCGCGAGCTCTCCACCAAACAGTTAGAGCAGATCGCGGCTGAGATCAGGCAGAAGATCATCGAGGTCACCTCAAAGACCGGCGGCCACGTCGCTCCCAGCCTGGGCGCGGTCGAGCTGGCCGTTTCTCTCCACGCGGCCTTCGAAAGCCCCAAGGACAAGATCATCTGGGACGTCGGCCATCAGGCCTACGCCCACAAGATTCTGACCGGCCGGCTTGAACAATTCGCCACTCTGCGCCAACGCGGCGGACTTTCGGGTTTCCCCAACGCAGCCGAGAGCCCTCATGATATGTTTACCGTCGGCCATGCCTCGACCTCGATCTCGCAGGCGCTCGGCCTCATCAAGGCGCGCGATCTCAAAGGCGAGAAACATTCTGTCATCGCCGTGATCGGCGACGGTTCGCTCTCCGGCGGGCTGGCGTTCGAGGGAGTTAACAACGTCGACGGGTTGAAGAGCAATTTGATCGTGATCTTGAACGACAACGAGATGTCGATCTCCAAGAACGTCGGCGCCATTTCCAATTATCTGACCCAGGTCTCGACCAGTAATTCATATCTTGAACTGCGCAACAGGATCGAGAAACTGGTCAAGAGGATTCCCAGGGTCGGGACCTCGCTTTTTGAGGCGGCGAGAAAACTCAAAGACCGCACCAAGCATTTGGTCGTCAGTTTTAAGGTCGATGTCATTTTTGAAGAGCTCGGCTTTAAATATTTCGGCCCGATCGACGGCCACAATATTCCGTTGATAATCAGCACCCTCCATCACGCCAAGGAGATCCCGGGGCCGGTCCTGATTCACGTCCTGACCAAAAAGGGGAAGGGCTATCCGCCGGCGGAGAAAGACCCGACCCGCTTTCACGGCACTGGTCCGTTTATCCGGGAAACCGGTGAACCGGTACAGGCCAAGGCCAATCAAACATACACATCGGTTTTCGGCAAAACGATGGCAAAGCTTGGAGAAAAACACCCGGGGCTGGTCGGTGTGACTGCCGCCATGATCGACGGCACGGGGCTGGAGGAGTTCGCCTCGCGTTTTCCCGCCCGGTTCTATGACGTCGGGATCGCCGAGGAGCACGCCGTGACGTTCGCCGGCGCGCTGGCCAAAGGAGGCCTGCGGCCGGTCGTCGCCATCTATTCGACGTTCCTCCAGCGCGCATATGATGAGATCATCCACGATGTCTGCCTGCAGAACCTGCCGGTTGTCTTCGCGATCGACCGGGCCGGCATCGTCGGCGAGGACGGCGCGACCCACAACGGGATCTTTGACCTGGCCTATTTGCGCTGTCTGCCGAACATGGTCGTCATGGCGCCGGGTGACGATAAGGAAATGGAAAAGATGCTTGAGTTCGCGCATAAACATAATGGACCGGTCGCCGTTCGCTATCCAAGAAGTGAGGCAATCGGAGCAGGCATGAAATCGTCACCCGAGATCGAGATGGGCAAAGGCGAGGTCGTCTTTGGCGCATCTCATCACAAGACATGCATTATCGCTATCGGTTCGATGGTCGGCCCATCGATCGAAGCCGCCGAGAAGCTTGGCCAGACAAAAGTCATTAACGCGCGCTTTGTTAAACCGCTGGATAAGGATTTGATCGTCAAAGAAGCCGGGAAAGCCGAGCAGGTCGTCACTGTGGAAGAAGGGGTGCTGGAAGGCGGGTTCGGCTCGGCCGTCATGGAACTTTTCTCCGAGGCCGGAGTAAGTGTCCCAGTCCAAAGGATCGGACTGCCCTCAAAGTTTATCGAACACGGCAAACGGGATGAGATTCTCGACGAATACGGATTAACAGCGGAAAAGATATTCAAACAAATTAATGAACATTTTTCTTTCCCCTCTCCCTCCTTGTCCGCCGAAGTCCGAAGGACGAAGGAGGATGGGAGAGGGGGGAAGGTTAGCGTCAGCGGGTGAGGACTACATGAAGACGGATATCGAGATCGCCCAGAAAGCCGAATTAAAACTCATAGTTGAGATCGCCAAATACGCCGACATTGACCTTGGCGATGTCGAGCTCCACGGTTCGTACAAGGCCAAGATCAATCTCAAGGCCTTTAAGCATTTCAAAAAAAAGCAGGACGGGAAACTTATCCTTGTGACCGCTATGACGCCGACGCCGCAGGGTGAGGGAAAAACAACTATAACGATTGGCCTGGCCCAGGCGCTGCAGCAGATGGGCGAGCGCTCTTTCGTCTGCATCCGTGAGCCGTCGCTTGGGCCCGTCATGGGGATGAAGGGCGGGGCGGCCGGCGGCGGCTATTCCCAAGTCCTGCCGATGGAAGACATCAATCTTCACCTGACGAGCGACATCCACATGATCACTGCGGCTCACAATCTCCTGACCGCCATGCTCTACAATCATATCTATCAGGGGAACGAGCTTGGGATCGACGAGAGCCGGATCGTTTGGCGCCGCGTGATGGATATGAACGACCGCTCATTGCGGGGGATGTTTGACATCACCGCTTCGTCCGAGGTCATGGCGATCATGTGCCTGTCAAAAGACCTCAACGATATGAAAGAACGGCTGGGCCGGATCATCGTGGCTCATGACAAAAAAGGGAAGCCGATCAGGTCATCTGACCTCAAAGCGCAGGGGGCGATGGCGCTCCTGATGTTTGACGCGCTCAAGCCGACGCTCGTCCAGACGCTGGAAGGCGGCCCGGCTTTCGTCCACGGCGGTCCCTTCGGCAACATCGCCCACGGCTGTAACTCGATCGTCGCCACGCGGATGGCGCTCAAAGCCGCCGATTATGTCGTGACCGAAGCCGGTTTTGCCACCGATCTTGGCGCCGAAAAATTCTTTGACATCAAGTGCCGGGTCGCCGGCCTCAAACCCTCGGCGGCCGTATTGGTCGTCACAAAACAGGCGATCGCGGTCAACGGTTATGAAAACGTGGCCAAACACGTTGAGAACCTTAAATTCTTCGGTATCCCAGTCGTTATCGCGATCAATAAGAAGACCGATGATTCTGAATCCGATCTGAAGGAGATTGGAGTTCGGTGTTCGGAGTTCGGAGTGCCCGCTATTGTTGCGGATATTTGGGCTAAAGGCGGCAAGGGAGGCAAAGATTTAGCGAAAGCCATCATTGAAGCATGCAAGCAGAAGTCGAATTTCAAGCCGCTTTATGATCTAAAACTGTCATTGAAGGAAAAGATCGAAACGATCGCGACCAAGCTCTACGGCGCTGACGGGGTCAACTGGACGGAAAAAGCCCTTGTCGATCTGGAGCTCTTTGAGAACATCGGCCTGCGGGAGGTGCCGGTCTGCGTGGCCAAAACGCAGTATTCGCTCTCGGACGACTCGAAAGTCACCGGCCGTCCGCGGAACTTCAAGATAATCATCCGGGAGCTGAAGGCCTCGGCCGGAGCCGGCTTCGTCGTCGCCTTCGCCGGCAACATCATGACGATGCCGGGCCTGCCCAAGCATCCCGCGGCGGAGAACATGGACATTACGGAAGACGGGAAGATCACGGGATTATTTTAATGATAAATAAGAAGAAGATTGAAAAAGCGATAAAGGATATTCTGCTCGCGATCGGTGAAGATGTTAACCGCGACGGTTTGAAAGAGACGCCCAAGCGCGTGGCCGAGATGTACGCCGAGCTATTCTCCGGCCTGCACAAAGACCCGGCTGGGGAGCTGACGACATTCAAGCAGGGCGAACACGAGGAGATGGTGATCGTCAAGGATATCCCTTTTTATTCGATTTGCGAACATCACCTGGTGCCCTTTGCCGGCAAGGCCCATGTCGCCTACATCCCGAAAAAGGGAAGGGTGACCGGCTTATCGAAGCTGGTCAGGGTGCTTGAAGGTTATGCCAAGCGGCCGCAGGTCCAGGAAAAATTAACTTCGCAGGTCGCGGATACGATCATAGAAAAGCTCGATCCTCACGGGGTTCTTGTCGTCATCGAAGCCGAACACCTCTGCATGTCGATGCGTGGGGTCAAAAAACCCGGGACTCTAACCGTCACCTCGGCCGTCAGGGGCGTCTTCCGCAAAGACGCCAAAGTCCGCTCGGAAGCGCTGGCGCTGATCAGGCAATAAGATTCGGATTGAGCTTCTGTTCGTCTCGGCCGAGCTCCAGCGCATAACTTTCCGTTCCCGGCTTGCCGCTCTTGGCGTCAGCCACCCGCTTGTACTGCTGTACGCCCGGCTGGATAAAAGGGTTCTGTTCTAACAAAAGGGCGCTCAAGGCAATGGCATTCATTTCATACTGATAAAGCTGGCCAAGCGTGAAAGCATTAAGCGCCGGTAAAATATAACTCATGGTCGGCACGCCGCCGGCATAATGGGCGTCGCGCAGTCCTTCAACAAAGGCCCGGTTGGCAAAACTAAGGGTCCGGCCGTCAAGATACTCAACCGGTGTCCCTCGGCCGGGAATAACAACGTCGGTTCCGCTTTCTTCCAGCATCAGGAAAGTTTCCATAATGTTTCGCTCACCCATCTGGATCATCTGGCTGTTGGCGTGGGCATCCTGGGTATAAAATTCCGGCGAGATCCAGATCCCCTTGTCGTCTTTACCTTCGCTCTCGGGGCCGAGCTGCTGCATCCAGGCGGCAACACCTTTAAGATCGTAGGTCCCGGTTGCGGCAACCTCTATCTTGATCCCCATCTTCGTGTAAGCGACATAGCGCATCACAGCGCGCAGCATGGCGATATTGCTGACAATAGGGCGCTTCCGTGTTTCTTCTTCAGCAAACCGCGCGCCGGCGATAAATCGCTTGATGTCGATGCCGGCCACGGCCAGGCCAAAGAGACCGACCGGGCTGGTGACGGAGTAGCGGCCGCCGACATTATCCGGCACTTCAAAAGCGGCATAGCCAATTTCGTCAGAAAGTTTCTTGAGCGCGCCTTTGGCCTTATCGGTGACCGCGACTATCCGTGAGGCGTGGTCGGTAAAACCATTTTCCATGCATTCTTTAAGAATGGCAAAAGCGATCGCCGGCTCAACCGTGCCGCCCGATTTGGAGATGACGTTGACGCCGACGCGCCGGCCGGCAATGATCTCAAGAACTCGCGCCGTGTAGCCCGGATCCATGTGATTGCCCAGGAAAAATATCCGGGGGATGCCGCCGCGCTGTTCCGGGCCAAGCAGGTTAAAAAGTTCAAGACTGCCGAGGATCGCTTCGATCGTCGCTTTGTTGCCGAGGAATGATCCGCCGATCCCGATCGATATAAAATCGTCGATCTTGGAGCGGAGCTCAGCCGCCACCTGAATGATCTGGTCAAGTTCAGCTTCAGCACGATAGGGGCTATCTATTTTCCAACCGGTCATGGTGACCGTGCCATCTTTGAGCAGAGAATCTGTCCCTGCCATAAGAACATCGTGAAGGGATTTAACGGTGCGGCTGGCCATGTTATATTCGGGCAGGGCGGTCACGTGCTTGCCACCAACCACGCCAAACCGGCGGTAATCAAGGCGGACTTTACCGCCGGTATTACCGACCGGTTCCCGCCTGATCAAACCCGAAGAAACTTGAAATCCGCTCATTCTTATTCTCCTCCCATCAATAATGGCTTGACGGCGTCGCGGATGGCGGTCCAATCCGCTTCACCAACGTAGCTTTCGATATAGATCTTGCCTTTGAGCTCCGTGCCAGAAGCACGGCAGGCGAACCATGAGCCGTCCTCAAAGACGACCTTAGTGCCGCCGATCGCCGCATCATTGCCCGGCGCCTTGGTCAATATTTGCACGATCTTCTTGCCGGCGATCAGATCGCCGACTTTCAGCTTATCGGCCAGGGTTTTGACGTTTTTCCGGAAAGCGTCGGCGTTATCATTGTTCAAACTGATATCGTCCCGCTTATAAAACGGATCGCCGTAAAGAGGGACGAGGACTTCACGGTAGATCTGTGAGGGCGTTTTGCCGGTCCTGGCCAAGATCTCGGCCGAGAGCAGGGCCAGGGCGAAACCGTCTTTATCTGTCGTCCAGGTTTTACCCTCTAAAGTCAAAAATGAAGCGCCGGCGCTCTCTTCGCCGCCAAACGCCAGCCAGCCCTTCGATAAGCCGTCAACAAACCACTTAAAGCCGACCGGGACTTCGTAAAGCTCACGGTTAAGCCCTTTAACGACTTTGTCTATCATACTGCTGCTGACGATCGTCTTGCCGATCTTTAATTTTG
>METM01000003.1:0-120 GCA_001772335.1 candidate division WOR-1 bacterium RIFCSPHIGHO2_01_FULL_53_15 | reverse complement strand
AGAAAGTGGTTTGGATTCATCAGGCCATCCGGGGTGACGATCCCGTGGCGGTCAAAATCGGTGTCGTTACCGAAAGCGATATCAAATTTATCCTTCATACCGATCAGGCTCGCCATCGCG
>METM01000002.1 GCA_001772335.1 candidate division WOR-1 bacterium RIFCSPHIGHO2_01_FULL_53_15 | reverse complement strand
GTATCTGGGGCCGCTAGCAATAGTTCTTCTCTCTGTCCAGACTCCTTTTCAAGTCCTCTGGCCGCATTTTGTTTTTGAGAACATTGTACTCCATTCTTCGGTTGAGGCGATCGGCGCGATAATCGCCCTTGCGCTGGCGGCCGCCCTGTTGCGCAGCGAAGAAGAAAGATTTTACTGGCCGGCCCTGGGGCTGCTGGCCGGCGGACTGCTCGACCTGTTTCACGCCGCCATCCTGCCCGGGCACGGATTTGTCCTCCTGCATTCGACCTCCATCCTGGCCGGCGGCTTCTGGTTTGCCCTCGTCTGGCTGCCGAACCGAAAAATCCCGCGGCCGCTAACGATCTCCCTTCCCTGGATCATAGTCCTTGGTTCGATCGCTTTCGGCATCTATGCTCCTCTCTTGCGCGAAACTCTGCCGGCAATGAGAATCAACAACGAATTCACGCCGGCGGCCAGCGCACTCAACGGGCTCGGCGGAGCATTTTTTCTTCTGGCGGCGGCTCGCTTCCTGGCTGATTTCATCAGTGCCAAAAGATCGGAGGACTACCTTTTCTTCCTCCTGGCTCTGGCTTTCGGCCTGAGCGGACTGCTCTTTAAATTTTCCGCGCTCTGGGATGACGCCTGGTGGTTCATGCATTTCCTGCGCCTCTCGGCCTATATTCTGGTTCTGGCGCTCATGGTCTCGGGTCTTTTCCAGAAACTCGCCGGTCAAAGGGCCCTCGCCGTTCAGCGCCGGCAGGCGGAAGAAGATTACAGAACCATTATTTTGACCTCCCTGGACGGCTTCTGGATGACTGACGCCAGCGGCCGCCTGCTGGCGGCCAATGACGCCTACTGCCGCCTGATCGGGTATAGCCGCGACGAACTTTTACGAATGAACGTCACGGACATTGAGGCGGCGGAAAAGCCGGAGGAAACCGCCGCGCATATCAAAAAAATAATTGAAACCGGTTCCGACCGCTTTGAAACCCGTCACCGCGGCAAGGACGGCGGAATAATTGATCTTGAGGTCAGCGTCAATTATTTACCTGGCGGGGCCGGCCGGTTCTGCGTCTTCCTCCGGGATATTACGGAACGGAAACGGAACGAAAAAAAGATCATGCGTCTTGACGCGCTGCTGCATTCTATCCGCGACGTCAACCAGCTGATCGTAATTGAGAAAGATGCCGACAAATTATTGAATAATATCTGCGGGATTCTGGCTCGCACCCGCGATTACCGCCATGTCTGGATCGGGGAAATAGCCGAGGGCAACTTTGATGTCCTGCCCAAGGCCAAAGCCGGTCTGGATGAATCATACTTCGAAGCGGCGCGCTTCACCTGGGACGACTCCCCCACCGGCCGGGGACCGGTCGGCACGGCCATTAAAACGCGCCGGCCGGCGGTCGTGCATGATGTGATCAATGATCCCAGCTATGAACCCTGGCGAGAGCAAGCCAGACAGCACGGCTGCGTTTCTGCGATTGCCGTGCCTATCTCCATTAACAACAATATCTGGGGTTCGCTTAACATCTGTTCTCCAAACGCGGCGGCTTTCGATGACGAAGAAATAAACCTTCTGTTGGAAGTCGCCAGTGATCTCGGCCACGCTTTGCGCGCCATCGAAACCGAAGCCGGGCGCCGGCAGGCGGAAGAGCAGCTGCAGGTAAGAGTTAAAGAATTAGAAGAGTTCAATAAATTGGTCGTCGGCCGAGAGCTTAAAATGGTGGAGCTGGAAAAAGAGGTCAATTCCCTGCTTAAAGAACTGGGAAGAGAGCCAAAATACAATGCCTGATCTTGGCTACTCGACAATATCCCCGACGATCGGCTCCACGATCACGCCGGTCTTTTTGAGATAGGCGATTCCCTGCTCAAGGGCTTTCTCTTCGCCGTCGAGCTCAAGGACCATCTCGCCGATCGTCTCCGTCACTTTGGCCCGGCGGATATTGGGCATAACGTCGTATTTCTTGGCCATCATAAAGATGACCGGCTCCTTGATCAGTTTTTGCGGGAATGTCAGTTTAACCAGCCGTTTTGCTTTTGCCATTTCAATTTTCCTCCTTATTCAACGTAGTCCGATTTTTTTAAACCACAGAACCACTCGTAATCGATCAACTTCGTCACGGTCGGATGGTCGCCGCAGACCGGGCAGTTCGGGTCGCGCGGCACCTTGACCCGGCGGAAGTTCATCTCGAGCGCGTTAAATATGATCAGTTTGCCGACCAGCGGCTCCCCTATCCCCAGGATCAGCTTGAGAGTTTCCGTCGCCTGGATCAGGCCGATCACGCCGGAGAGGGCACCCAGCACCCCCGCTTCCTGGCACGACGGGACGGAGCCGGGCGGCGGCGGCTCGGAAAATAGACAGCGATAGCATGGGCCTTCGCGGGGCTTGATGACCATCGCCTGCCCTTCAAACCGGAAGAAAGCGCCGTGGATCAACGGCTTCTTGGCCAGGACGCAGGCGTCGTTCATCAGATAGCGGGTCGGGAAATTGTCGGTCCCGTCAACGATGATGTCGTAGTCCCTGATCATTTCCATGACATTCTCGGATGTCAGGCGCATGACATACGGCTTAATCTTGATGTCGGGATTGACGCGGGAGAGGCGCTCGGCCGCCACCTCCGCCTTCTTGCGGCCGATGTCATCGGTCGAAAAGATGATCTGGCGGTGGAGATTGTTGAGCTCGACCGCGTCGGAATCAACGATCCCCAGAGTCCCCACCCCGGCGCCGGCCAGATACGCCGCGATCGGCGAACCGAGGCCCCCCGCCCCCGCGATCAGGACTTTGGCGGCCAGCAATTTCTCTTGCCCCTTGCCGCCCACGGTCGGCAAAAGAATCTGTCGGCTGTATCTTTCTATTTGGTCGTCAGTTAGCGCCATGTATTCTTTCCTCTTTTTTCCCTCTTTCTTTCCCCTCTCCATTCCCAATGGAGAGGGGGGCAGGTTAAGCGTTAGCGGGTGAGGCGCCTCCAGCTATAGCCGGTATGATCGAAACCTCGTCCCCTTCTTTCAAGACCGTTTTTTCGCCCTGCAGGAAACGGACATCTTCCTCATTAACATAAATATTAATGAAACGCCGCAGTTTGCCGCCCTCGTCGCAGAGCCGGTCCTTGATGCCGGGGAATTTGCTCTCGAGATCGTCGATCAGCGCCTTGACGTCGGCCGCCTCCGCCGCGACCACGTCCTTCCCCTGCGTCAGTTTTTGCAGCGGCTGGGGTATCCTTACATTAATAGTAGCCATAACTTGTCTCCTTCTTAACTCACCCCCTGCCAGCGTCAACCTTGCCCTCCCCCTCTCTTGAAAAGAGAGGGGGAAAGAGGGGGTGAGTTTTTATTTAATTTCGCAGCATTCTTCGAACGCCTTGATGTTCGGTTTGATCTTGTGCGGTTTCTCGAGATGATGCTGGACCGCTTCCTGGGTCTTGAGGCCGTTGCCGGTCACGCAGATGACGACCGATTCGTTCTTCGGTATGACCCCCTGCTCGATCAATTTCTTTGTCGTGCCGACGGTGACGCCGCCGGCCGTTTCGGTGAAGATCCCCTCGGTCCGGGCCAGCAGCTTGATCGCTTCGACGATCTCTTCGTCGGTCACCGACTCGGCCGAGCCGCAGGTTTCTTCGACCGTCGCCTTGGCGTAGTAGCCGTCGGCCGGATTGCCGATGGCCAGGGATTTCGCGATCGTTTTCGGCTTGACCGGCTTCATGATCTCGGACTTCTCCTTGATCATGTTGACGATGGGCGCGCAGCCGGTCGCCTGGGCCGCGTAAAATTTGGTCTTGGGCTTATCGATCAGGCCAAGTTTATGGAACTCTTTAAATGACTTATAAATTTTTGTGATCAGCGAGCCGCCGGCGCAGGGCGAGATCAGGTGGTCGGGTGTTTTCCAGCCCAGCTGTTCGGCGATCTCAAACCCGTAGGTCTTTGACCCCTCGGCGTAATACGGCCGGATATTAACATTGACGAACGCCCACTTATACTTGGCGGCGATCTCGGAACAGAGCCGGTTGACCTCGTCGTAATTTCCCTCGACCGCGATAAGATTGGGATGGAATATCTGCGTGCCGATGACTTTGCCCGCCTCGAGGTCGGCCGGGATAAAGATATAGCTCTTGAGGCCGGCGATCGCCGATTGCGAAGCCACGGAGTTGGCCAGGTTGCCGGTCGAAGCGCAGCCGACTATTTTAAACCCGAGTTCCTTGGCGCGCGAGAGGGCGATCGAGACGACGCGGTCCTTGAACGAGAGCGTCGGATGGCAGACCGAGTCGTCCTTGATGTAGAGCTCTTTGACGCCGAGAACTTTGCCCAGGTTATGCGCCCGCACGAGCGGCGTGTACCCGGAATTGAAGCCGTCGGTCGGGTTGCCGTCGATCGGCAGGAGCTCGCGGTAGCGCCAGAGGTTCTTCGGCCGCGAGGCGATCGCTTCGCGCGTCAGCTTCTCCTTGATCCGGTCGTAATCGTAGGTGACCTCAAGCGAGCCGAAGCAATACTCGCAGACGTAGAGCGCCTCTTTTGGATATTCGCGGCCGCACTCGCGGCATCTTAATCCTTTCATGTATGACATTCACTCACCCCTCAAAATATTGTTCCATTGAAAAATAGCGCTCACCGGTATCGGGAAAAATGGTCACGATCATTTTCCCGCCACCAAGAGTTTTGGCAACCTTGAGCGCGGCGAAAGCGGCCGCACCGGCTGAAATGCCGACGAACAATCCTTCCTCTTTGGCCAGGCGCTTCGCCATCTGGAAAGCTTCATTATCGTTGACTTTGATGATTTCGTCAATAATGCCGCGGTTCAATATTTTCGGCACAAAACCCGGCCCGATCCCCTGGATCTTGTGCGGCCCGGGTTTGCCGCCGGAGAGAACAGGCGAGCCGGCCGGCTCAACCGCCACGATCTTCACGGCGGGATTTTTCGCCTTTAAGACCTCGCCGACCCCGGTGATTGTCCCGCCGGTGCCGACCGTCGCGACAAATGCATCGATCCGCTCCCCCAGAGCCTCGAGGATCTCCGGTCCGGTCGTCTGCCGGTGGACTTCCGGGTTGGCCGGATTTTCGAACTGATGCGGCATGAACGCTTTCTTCTTCCTGGCGATCTCTTCGGCTTTTTTGATCGAGTCGGCCATCCCCTCCATGCCCGAGGTCAAGACGACCTCCGCGCCAAACGATTTCAAGATATAGATCCTCTCCAAACTCATCGTCTCCGGCATCGTCAGGATTACCTTGTAGCCGCGCACCGCGCCGATCATGGCCAGGCCGATGCCGGTGTTGCCCGAGGTCGGCTCAACGATCGTGCCGCCGGGTTTGAGCAGGCCTTTTTGTTCGGCATCGAGGATCATCGCCTTACAGATGCGGTCCTTGACGCTGCCGCCGGGATTGAACATCTCGAGTTTCGCGTAGATCTCCGCCATGCCGCCCTCAACGACGCGGTTCAACTTGACGATCGGCGTATTTTCAATTATTTCTGAAACATTATTTTTAACTTCTTCGCCGCCGCCCATATAATAAACGAACTCCAGCTTATCTCCCTCTTTGATATTTGTCGAAACATACGCTTTTCGGTCCAATATTACTTCGTTGAGCTCGATCGTGACGACCTCGCGCCTGATCTTCTTGAGCTTGAGCAGATCATCTATTGACATCGCCTCGGTGAGCGTTTCCTTCTTCCCGTTGATAACAATATTTATCGACATTTAATCTCCTCCGTATGTTTCGAATCCCCATACTGAAGTATGGGGAATTATCCGCAAATATTCCCCACACTTTAGTGTGGGGTGTTGTCCGAAAACCTCCTAAACCTTTTTCCTGACTATAACCTTGAAATAATTCTCGATCTTTTCAATTTTCACTTCCTGACCATCGTTCTCCAAACTCTTGGGGACATTGGCGATCGGCTCGCCGTCGTCCAACAAGACCTCGAGCATGTCATCGACATTCATTCCCTCAAGCCTGATCTTGGCCTTAACATAATTAATGGGACATGGGGTGCCGCGCAGATCGTAAATTTCGTCCTTCGTCCTTCGTCCTTCGTCCTTCGCTTCAAACCTTACCTGAAAGTTGAAACTGCTGTCCATCAAACCGTAAATGTTCTTCACTTCTTCATAGAATTTTTGCGCGTAGTCGAACGCCTGGTCTTTAGCGATGCTGCCCGAGATAACATCCTTGAAAACCGCTTCGAGATCGGCGAAATCAGGAGCGCAGATGCCGCCCTTGATGAACTTCTCGGCAAAAGCCGCGATCGCCTCTTTCTCGTCTTTAGGATCAACGCCGCGCACGACGAGAAGCGCCCGCGCCGCGTAAACCAGCGCGTCTTTTATGTTGGCCTTGGCCAGCGACTGCTTGGCCGAATTGATATCCGACTCGATCATGTCGAGCGCGCCGGCGCCGCACTCGCCCTGTCCCAGCCCTTCCATCGAAAAGTCCTCCGTCCGGCCGGAGTCGATGTAATAACTTCTGTCTTCCTCATATGGCGGCACGTGGCCGTATTTATTGACCAGTTCCTTAAGCGGCGTCCCCTTTTCAAAATATTCGCCGACAAGATCGGGGACGGAGCGCGCCGGCACCAGGCCGGCCTCTTGCGCCAACTTTGTGTCTTCTGAGTCAGCTTTGCCGCCCGCCCAGACCTTGTAAAACGGCAACGTCCGGTTATAAACTTTCTTGGCCAGGCCCGAAAACGAGAGCGTCCCCAGCGGATGCTGGCCGCAGGCGTTGGCACAGCCGTTAATATTTATCTTGATGTCCTTTAACCGCTCGAGATCGAGTTTGGCCGCCTTGAGGCGTTCGACGACAAGCGGCGCGAGGGCGATGGCGTTGCAGATCCCCAGGTTGCAGGTCGTGGCCGCTTTACAGCTGACGACATCAATGATCGTCTCGGCGTAAAGAAAATCCGGCAGGATCTCTTTCACTTTGTCGTAAACCAAGGGAACTTTATCAAAAGGGACATTGGTCAGGACCAGGTTCTGCCTCGGCGTGGCGCGGAAAATCAGGCTGGGGATCTCGCCGCTTAGCCCGGCCAGCCTGATCAGCTGTTCGGCGTTGATCTCGCCGAACGGCACGCGCAGTTTTATATAATAGTAACCCGGTTGCTTTTGTTCCCCGACGCTGTACTTAACGAAATCGGAAACCGCGACGACTCGACTGAGCTCGTCGAAGTCGTTCAGTTGCAGGTTTCCGGACAACTTTGGTAATTCCGGCAAGCTGTCTGTTCTCAACACTATGTACTCTTCGTCCTTGACCCTCTTCAGCTCTTCCCGGTAAAGTTCGACAAACTTCTCCCAACCGATGTCTTCGATCAAGAAGCGCAGGCGGTTGTGGTGGCGATTCTTGCGGTTGCCGTGCTTGTTATAGACGTTGATCGCCGCTCTGGCCACATAACCAACCTCGGACGGTTCGAGCTTATCGTGGAGGACTTTGCCCACCGCACTCTTGGCCCCCATGCCGCCGCCGCAGAGGACCTTTAAGCCGTCGCCGGCCGCGACAAAGGCCAGGTCGTTGACCCCCGCCGCGGCGCAGTCGTCGCCGCAGCCGGAGAACGAGATCTTGAACTTGCGCGGCAAGTTAAGCGAATCGTCAAGCGAGAGCAGATATTCCGTGAGTCCCCAATTGAGCTTATACACTTCGCCCTTTTCGAGCGGGCAGATGCCGGAGAGATAGCAGGCGGTCACGCCCCGCACGGTATTGCCGCCGCCGCCGCGCGGCGAGATGTCGTAGCCGGCCAGGTATTCGAGAATGGCGACCGCCTTGTCCTTGGGCACGTTGTGGATCTGGATATCCTGGCGCGTCGTAATGTGGAGACGGCCGTCGGCGAACTTTTGCGCCGCTTCGCCGATCGCCTTGATCTGCGCCGGCGTCAGAATCCCGGCCGGGACACGCAGGCGCGACATCAGGAGTTTGCCGCCGCGCTGGGCATAATTGCCCCACGGCACGCGGATCCCCCTGAAGAAAGCTTCTTTTAACTCGCCGGCCAGGAACCTGGCGAAACTTTCCCTGTATTTCTTACCGTCTTCAATGACTTTTTTCGGTAATTTAAACATACTTAATACCTTTTACCCCATACCCCTTACCGATCTTATGGTTTCCTCAACATCACGCGCACTATGCGTGATTGAAACAAAATTCGCTTCCTTGTCCGACGGCGTAAAATAGACGCCGCGCCCGATCATCTTCCAGAAGAAACCCCGGTAATCATTCATCACAAAACTGAACATCGAGCCGACCCTCTTAAAATTAAATTCAGTCCCCTCGACCAAGGCCAGCGTTTTTTCTTCAAGCTCACTGTAAACTTTCCGGTTCTTTAATATCTTTAAAGTCGCCAAACCGGCCGCCACCGTCACCGGATTGCCGGAAAATGTCCCTGCCTGATAGACCGAACCCGCGGGCGCCAATAACTGCATAATATCTTTTCTGCCGCCAAAAGCGCCGACCGGCAGTCCGCCGCCGATAATTTTTCCGAGCGTCGTCAGGTCGGCTTTGACGCCAAACCGCTCCTGCGCGCCGCCATAGGCAACGCGAAAGCCGGTGATCACTTCGTCAAAGATAAGGAGCGAGCCGTTCTCATCGGCGATCTTGCGCAGGCCGGCGAGAAAACCGTGCGCCGGCGGAATGACGCCGATATTACCGGCCACCGGCTCGACAATTATCGCCGCCACGTCTTTCGAAATCAGCTGCCGGACCGAAGCAAGATCGTTGTAATCGGCTTCCAGATACGGCTGTTCCGACCAGCCGTGATAACACTCTTTAAACTTGAGAACCTTCGTTCGCTTCGTTAACGCCTTGGCAAGTTTCAGCGCCCCCATGACCGCTTCCGTCCCCGAATTCGTCAGCCGGAGCAATTCGATCGAGGGGATCGCCAAACTGATCTCTTTGGCCAGTTCGGTTTCGCCGGCCATATTCGTGCCGAAAGCCGTGCCGCCGGCCAAAACTTTCTTGATCGCCGAAATAACTTTGGGATGAGCGTGGCCCAGGATCATCGGCCCGTAGCCGCCGACGTAATCGATGTACCACTTGCCGTCGGCGTCCTGTATTCTTGACCCTTGCCCCTTTGCTACAAACAAAGGATCCCCGCCGACAGGCCCAAAAGCCCGCAGCGGGCTATTCACCCCGCCGACCAAATATTTCTGCGCTTCTTTATAAAGCTTTGGCGATCTCTTTGGCATGATAGGTAATTATAATATCGGCCCCGGCCCGGCGCATGGCATTGAGTGACTCAAGGATAAGTTTCTTATCCCTCATCATGGCGAATTCGCCGCTCACGTTGTAAGCGGCCAGCGGGAACTTATATTTTTGCTTGACCTGGTAAATGACGTCAAGATACGCCAGGGCCGGCTTGACCATGACCATGTCGGCCCCCTCTCTGATCTCCCGCCCCACTCTGGCCAGCGCTTTTTTGACGTCGAAAGGATCGAGCTGATAGCCGCGTCGATCGCCGAACTGCGGCTCCGAATCGAGCGCTTCGCGGAACGGGCCATAAAAGGCGGAGGCGAACTTGGCCGAATAAGCCAATATTTTGACTTTTTTAAAGCCGTTCTTGTCGAGGATCTTTCTGATCGCTCCCACCTGCCCATCCATGACCGCCGACGGCGCCACAATGTCGGCTCCCGCCCGCGCGTGTGAAAGCGCGATGCGCGCCAGCGCCTCAAGCGTCCCCTTTTTATCGACTCCGAACTCCTGCCTGCCGGCAGGCACGGCCGAACTCCGAACTCCTGACTTTAATATCCGGCAATGCCCATGCTCCGTATACGCGCACAGGCAGACATCGGTGATCACGGTCAGCCGTCTGACTTTTGCCTTGATCGCCCGCACCGCCTGCGAGACGATGCCGCTCTCGGCATACGCTTCGCTGGCGTAAGGGTCCTTTCTCTCGGGCAGGCCAAAGAGGAGGATCTTGTCGATCCCTTTTTCCTTGAGCCCGCTCACCTCGCGCACGAGATTGTCGATCGAAAGGCGGCAAATGCCGGGCATGGTAAAGATCGGCTCGCGCCGGGCTTTCCCGCTAATGACAAAATAGGGCATCACAAGGTCGGCCGGCTTTAATTTATTCATATGATTTTTATCTCTTCCTTCGTGATCTTCCCGTCGACGAT
The DNA here is from genome assembly GCA_001772335.1 of candidate division WOR-1 bacterium RIFCSPHIGHO2_01_FULL_53_15. GTDB lineage: Bacteria > Margulisbacteria > WOR-1 > O2-12-FULL-45-9 > XYB2-FULL-48-7 > 2-01-FULL-53-15. The sequence continues at coordinate 35,899 of METM01000002.1, read as the reverse complement.
CCGATAGGCGTTGATCTCTGGCTGGGCCGGGTCCTTCAGGGAAATTATAATGTAGGCCGCTTCGGGATAAAAGGCCAGCTCGACATCCTTGCCCGACGGATACGCTTGCGAGGCGGGATGCGAATGATAGATGCCGACAAGCTCGTGACCCAGCTGTCTGATCTCTTTTGTGAACTTCAACTGTTCTTTTGGGTCCATGAAATAGCAGAGCTCCGGCGTGTCCGAAGTATTGGCCATCTTATAGACGCGCTCGACGTTATCCCCCCGGCCGGCTAAAAGGCCGCAAACCTCCTGCGGCGCCGCCTGCCGGGCATGCTCGATCAACTCGTTCTTAAACTGTTCAGCTATCCCTATCATTCTTAGATCCTCAAAAATATCTTTGTCAGCCCGTAGGCCAGCGAAAAAGCCAGGACCGGCGTGATCGCCCAGGCCAGGAATATCCGGCGGGAAGCCGCCTGGCTGACAATGTGATTCTCATGCTTGACGGAGCCGATCGCCATCACGCTTAAGGCCTGGAGCTGAACGAGCGACTGCGGGATGCCCAGCGCCGAAGCAATGACCAGCAGGCTGGCCGTGACCAAACTGACCAGCGAGGCGGAGATCAGCCCCAGCGGCACGATCTCTTCGCCGACGGTCTTCATTATCTTCTTGCCGAGAACCAGGCCGCCCAGGCCGAAGAGCGGCCCGACAATAAGCAGGCCAAAGATCGGGCTGATCAGCCCCGCCCCCGCCAGGGGGCCGACGGCGTTGGCGACATTGTTCGTCCCGGCGGCAAAAGCGATATAGAAACTGCTGAAAATCGCCAGCGACTTCACTTTACTCTTATGCGAAAGGAACGCCTGATACAGGTAAAGATTTTCCTGCCGCGGCGGGTATATCTTTTTATACAAAAAATACGTCAAAGCGAAAGAGATGAGCGGCAGCCCAATCCAAAATGGCGCGATCTTGAGATAGATCGAATAATTCAGATGACCCAGCGCCAGGCCGACCCCGGAAATGGCGAAAACCGTCGTCCAGCTCGTCGATTCCGGCACTTTTAAAAGATTGGCGATGAACAGGCCGATCGACGACGATAAAATGATCAGCAGGACGACGTTCAAGGTCATGTAACCAGCCGGAATAATGCCGCCGCCCAGCGTCCTGACCACGTTATAACCCAGAAGGAGACCGCCCAGGGCAACGAACAGGGTGAACCAGACGACCGCCTGGCGATGCTTGATCAACTTCGCGCCGTAAACCGCCGCGAAAGCCGGCGTCATGTTACTGCCGCCCATGTTCATGGCAAAAAAGACGACAGCGATCGTAAGAAGCGCCGCGGCCAACACTTGTTAGGCGTCGATCAGCGGACGCGTATGAATACCGCACTCGCCGCCGCATTTGCTCGTGCCGATCCAGCGGCCGGACCTCTCGTTGTCCTCGTTGGTGATCCGGGTGCACGGTTCGCAGCCAAGCGACCGGTAGCCAAGTTTATAGAGCGGATTGACCGGCACCTGGTAGAGCGCCAAATACTGCCAGACCTCGCGCTCTTTCCAAACGAGGATCGGGTTCAGCTTGATCAAGCCCTTATCGCGCTCTTCAACTTCTTTATAGTCGGTACGGGTCCGCCCTTCGGTACAGCGCAGTCCCGTGACCCAGCATTCAACATTCATTTTTTTGACCGCTTCGCGGGTCGGCTCGACCTTGAGGATATCGCAGCACTGGTCCGGGTTGGTCAGATAGAGCCGGTCCGGGATCTCTTTCGTGCTCTCGAAGATCTTGAGTTCCGGATAGCGCTTCACTTCTTGCTTCATGAACTCCTTGGTCTCTTTCGGTTTAAAGCGGGTCGTCACGATAAAGCCCCTGATGTTCTTATTGACCGTTTTGGCCAGGTGCCAGACCGCGACAGAATCCTTCCCCAAGCTGTTGGCAACGACCAGCCGGTCGCCCCACTTCTTGTAGGCCGCCTCGATCAGCTCGAGCGACCGCTCCACTTTTTGCTTAAAATTGAGCCCATCGACCAGAAGCTTCAGATCATCTTTGTTTTCCAGAATACTCATATTATCTTTCTTCCTCCTGTTTTAAACTCACCCCCTGCTAACATCAGGTTAATCCTCCCCCTCTCTTGAAAAGAGAGGGGGAAAGAGCCTGCCTGCCGGCAGGCAGGGGGGTGAGTTTTATTTTCTAATATATTATCTCACAAACAAGCTTTATAGTTCCGATAAATTATCACTATCTTGACCAGATTAGTAGAGTATTATATGAATACTCTGTCCCAGTCCTTAAAGACCGGCTCGTAATCTTTGGCAAAAATTGCGGCGGCCACTTCTTCGACGCTTCTTTTATCGGCGACCTCGAACTGTTCGTCAGCCCAGAACTTTTTGGAGTAGCCGCCGGGATTGGTCTTTGATTCTGCGCTCATCTGCGTGAGGCCGAGAGGAATCAGGTTATCTCTCAATGCCTCACTCTCCCGAGTCGAGAGGACAAGGCCGAGCGTCGGCTGGAAGATCCGTAAAGCGCAGATCATCTGAGTCAGGTCGCGGTCAGAGACCGGATGCGGCGGTTTGAACTTTGAAGACGAGGGCTGGAGGCGCGGAAATGAGACCGAGATCTGCGCCCGCCAGAATTTTTTCTTTAAATACGCCGCGTGTTTACCCAGCGCCGCCGCCTCGGCCCGCCAATCGTTTAATCCCAAGAGAGCGCCGATATTGATCCGGTAAAATCCGGCCCGGGTCGCCCGCTCCGGCGCGCCCAGCCGGAAATCATAGTTGGCTTTGGGCCCCTGCCCGTGCATTTGCTTGTAAACATCCCTATCGTATGTCTCCTGGTAGATCGTCAGGCCGTCCGCCCCGGCCAGGAAAAGTTCCCGGTATTCGGCTTCTTCGAGCGGAAAGATCTCTAAACCGATCGAATCGAATTTTTTATGCAGGGCGCTGATGACCTCTTTTAAATAAGCCATCGTCACCTTATCCCGGCGCTCGCCGGAAACGAGAAGGATATGGCGGAAGCCCTTTTGATGAAGTATTTCGGCTTCGGCGAGGGCCTCTTTGACCGAAAGGAAGACCCCTTCCCCTTTTTCGGCAAAGCCGCAATAGGCGCACTGGTTGACGCATTCGTTGCCCAGGTAGATCGGGGCATACATTAATATAGTACGGCCAAAATTCTTGAGGGTTAATTCATGAGCATGAGACGCAAGTTCTTCTAACCGGGCCGCGGTTGGCTCGGAGAGGAGCTCCAGAAAATCATTATAATTCATCGCAGAAAGCCGGTCAGTGGGCTGGAGGCCGAGGCCTGTTTCCGCGGCTCTTTCAGTCCGGTTTCGTAAGCCAGGCGGCCGGCCCGAACCGCCAGCTTGAACGCCTCGGCCATTCTGGCCGGATCGGCGGCAATGGCAATGGCTGTGTTGACGAGGACGGCGTCCGCCCCCATCTCCATCGCTTCGGCCGCGTGGGAAGGAGCGCCAAGGCCGGCATCGACAACGACCGGCACGTTGGCCTGTTCGATAATGACCTCGATCGCTGTTTTCGTTTTTATTCCCTGGTGCGAACCGATGAACGAGCCAAGCGGCATGACCGTCGCCGTGCCGGCTTCTTCCAAACGTTTAGCCAGGATCGGGTCGGCATTTATATATGGCAGGACAATAAAGCCCTCTTTGACCAGGATCTCCGCTGCTTTCAATGTTTCGATCGGATCAGGCAGAAGATAATTAGGATCAGGGGTGACTTCTAATTTGAGCCAGTCGCCCGCCCCGCCCGCCCTGGCCAGGCGAGCCAGGCGCACCGCTTCATCGGCCGATCTGGCGCCCGATGTGTTGGGGAGAATTAGATATTTATCACGATCGATCGCCGAGAGAATATCCTTGTTCCCGGCCGCGGTCAGGTCAACCCTTCTCAAGGCGACTGTCACGATCTCCGCCCCGGACGCTTCAAGCGCGCCGCGCAATACTTCGTTCGACGGGAATTTTCCCGTCCCCAAAAAGAGGCGCGAGTTGAATTTTCTACCGGCGATGATCACTTGAGGGCGAGCAGCTGTTTCATCCGGGCCTTGTCGAAACCGATGATGATCGCCCCGTCGATGTCGACGACCGGCACGCCCAATTGCCCCGAGCGGCTGATCATCTCCTGGGCGGCCAGCTGGTTGGCCGAAACATCGATATCTTCGAACTGGATGTTGTTCTCGTTCAAAAATGTCTTGGTCTGCTTGCAATAAGGGCAGTTCGGGGTTGAATAGATCTTAACGGTCGCCATTTTATGCCTCCTGTTAAACGGGCTTGAGCTCGTTCAGGTCTTTGACCAGCGCTTCGACATCAAGCCCGTGGACCTCGGCCGCCTGCTCGATTGTCTCCCCTTGAGCGATAACACAGCCCAGGCAGTGCATGCCCCGCGTCATCAGGATGGCCGCGATCTGCGGCTTGATCTTGAGCGCCTCGGCAATGGTCATCTCTTTCTTGATCAAATAAGTTTCGGTCATACATAAATTGTACCATAACAACCCTCATCCGCCAACCCTAAACCAGCCCCCTTCTCCCAAAGGGAGAAGGGAAATACATGCCTTTACCCTCTCCCTCTGGGAGAGGGAGGAGTGTTAAACGCCAGCGGGTGAGGGCTTCCGCCTGAATACCCCGTAGACCAGCTCAAAACTCGCGGCGATGCCGTCTGCGCCGCCATATTTTTGCTTGTAAGCGCGAAAAGCCGCGGGCGTAAATTTATTCTCCCCGGCGGAGGTCTGGGCGCCGAGCTCTTTGAGGTGATAGACCAACTCTTTGACATCACCGAACTTTTCGCGGGAGACCTGCGAGGCCAGAAAAATATTTTGAAAATTGGGCTTTGTCAGCCCTTCGATGGCGATCGTGTCGGGGAATTCATTGACCTTGAAACCGCATTCCTTCAGCTCGCTCAATGTCTTGGGCCCGAAAGTCGAGAAAACAAGGAGGCCGCCGGGCTTAAGCAGCTTCGCGACACTGGCGAAAACTTTTTCGACTGACATCCACTGAAGCGAGGCGTTGGACACTATCAGATCATACTCCCCCATACCCCATACCTCATCCCCCACACCTCTTATATCTTCCCCATCACCGATCTTAAAAGTTATATTTTCCCGTTTAAGTTTATTTGCCACTTCGATCATCCCCGGCGCAATATCTATCCCCTCTACTCTCGCCGATGGAAATCTCTCGGCTAACTTGCCTGTCAGATAACCGGTGCCGCAGCCGATATCCAAGATAGTCGTAAGTTGTAAGTCGTAAGTTGTAAGTAGTGAAAAGAGCCGGTCCGCCATCTCCCTTTGCATAATGGCGTGCTCATCATAGTGTTGGGCGCTGAGGGAAAAATTGCGGCTTATAAGTTGTTTGTCCAGCATAAGATCTCGTTGAAGCGCTCGGGCGCTTCGAGCATCGGCGCGTGGCCGACCTCGGGCATCATGACCAAGCTGCTGCCGGCAATCCGCTCGTTCATGTAGCGGGCGGCGCCGGGCAGGCAGATCTCGTCTTTTTCGCCGTGGACGATCAGCGTCGGGACTTCAATCTTCGCCAGGAGCTCCCGCCGGTCGATCCTTTCCAGCTCGTCCAGCTCTTTTTCCGCTTCTTCGATCGGCGTCTTGACAAAACCGGCGGCTTTTCTCCCCTTAAAAGCCAGGTCGTGAAAAGCTTTTGTGCCGTGGGTCTTGATCCTCTTGCGCAGGTTTTTTAACAAAGCCATCGGCAAACCATGAGGATAATCGGGAGCGCTGACGAACTTCGGCGTCGTTGAAACGAGTACCAGCCCTTTGATCTTCTCGCGCGAAAGCGCCGCCGCCTGCAGGGCGATCATCCCACCCATCGACCAGCCGATCAAAGCCACACCACTTACCCCATCCCCCATACCTATGATATCCAGCAAACGCTTCGCCTCTGCGTTTATGTTCCCAAAATTGAGCTGTGGCGCGTAGTCGGCCTTCTGGTCGTCCCAGATCTTTGGGTTGGTCGCGAAGCCGTGCAGAAAAACGAGTTTCATATTACTATGTTATAATTTATCAGATGAATTATCAAGAATTAGCCGAGAGGGCTATTGCGGAAAACGGTGTCAGCCAAGCCGACGCCATTGAGCTTATTAATACTCCGAACTCCGAACTCCTCTCTCTCCTAACTGCCGCCGAAAAGATAAGGCGTCATTTCAAAGGCAACAAAGTCAAGCTCTGCGGCATCGTTAACGCCAAGTCCGGCCGCTGCTCGGAGGACTGCTCCTTCTGCGCCCAGTCGGCCCATCACAAGACCGACTGCCGCGTCTATCCTCTGATGAGCAAAGCCGAGCTCGTGACTGCGGCAAAGACAGCCGAGAAACACATGTCGGCTACCTGCTTTTCGTTCGTCACTTCCGGCAAGACCGTCCATTCCGACTCCGAGCTCCGGACGCTTGGCTCGGCGCTCACAACGGTCGCCCGCGAAACTGATCTGAACCGCTGTGTTTCGCTCGGGACATTAAATCATGAACAGATCAACGATCTTAAACAGTCGGGCCTGAAACGTCTTCACCACAATCTTGAAACGGCAGAGAGCTTCTTTCCCCAGATGTGCACGACGCATTCGTACGCCGAGCGGCTCAAGACGATCCGGCTGGCCAAGGAAGCCGGGCTCGAAACCTGTTCCGGCGGTATTTTTGGGTTGGGCGAAACACCCGAGCAGAGGATCGAACTGGCTTTCACGCTCAAAGAACTTGATGTCGTCTCCGTCCCGATCAATATCCTCAATCCGGTCAAGGGGACTCCCGCCGCAAAGAACTACAAGCCGATGACCCCATTCGAGGTATTGAAACTTGTGGCGGCTTATCGTTTCTGCCTGCCGGATAAAGATATCGGTGTTTTCGGCGGCCGGGAAAAAGCGCTGGGGACGCTTCAGCCGCTGATGTTCATCGCCGGGGCGAACGTGACTTTGGTCGGGGATTATTTAACGACAAAGGGGCAATCGCCCGAACAGGATCTCAAGATGATCAGTGACCTGGGGCTGGAGATCGGGCAAAGCTAATAATGCCGGCCGGCCGCGATCGCCAGCAGTCCCCGGCCCAACAACTTTATGTCCAGCCAGAGCGTCCAATTGCCAAAATAATATATCTCCATCAGTTCGATCTCTTCGCGGCTGGAAAAGGCACCGCTCAGGCAGAAGGCCGCCGGGCCCAAAGCGGGGGTAAATTTCTTACGGACCTCTCTCCAATTATACCGCGGATCCTCATGCCGATCCAAGTCGACTTTTGAAAGCGCCCTTGGCCCCATCATGGTCAGCTTGCCGTTCAGCAGCAATACGCATTGCGGCAATTCATCAATCGCCAGCGCCCTCATGTATCTCCCAGCGCCGGTGACCCTTCTGCCCGTGATTTGCGCCCATTCCAAAGGTTGTGTTTTATCCGGCCCATCATGGCCGCCTACTTGCATGTTCTCATTCATGGTCCTGAATTTTGGCAGCTTAAAGGGACACTCATTCAACCCTTCCCTCACGTGAAAAAACAACAGCGGCCCGGGCGAAAAAAATCTGATGACCGGGGCAAGGATAATGGTCGTCGGGACCAGCGCGGCGGCGCCGATCAGGCCGCCGGCAATATCGATCGCTCGTTTTACTGCCCTGGCCGACGTTGTCTTAAGCGGCGACCAGGACAAATCGTCGGCGGAGAACTCCCTTCCGGCGGCGTAGCGTCGCGCCTCGGCCGCATAAACCCGCGCCGTCCGGTCGAGATACCGACCCAGATAATTTTGAACCGGCCCGATAATTCTTTTCGCGATCGCCAAATTTGTCATAAATTGAAACCGATCATTTCATAATTATTTCGGTTCTTTGATCCGGAAATTTCATCCAGCTTTAAAAGTGAAGGGAGAAATGGGTGGCTTTTTTAGCTTTTAAAGACCAAACTGACCCAGTCGCCGACGTAATGCGTCAGGAGCACCACGGTCAAGCCAACTGTCAGATGTTCCGCCACAACAGGCAGGGGATTTGACCCCGCCATCCTGGCCATGTAATAGCTGAATAAAACCAACAGCGCCATCCCGTAAACCACGCTGACGATAATGGCGGTCCACAGCGGGAAGATAAATATCGGAATAAGGAAAGTCACGGCAAAAAAGAACTTGGCCAGGAAAGTGAAGATGGTCGACTCCCAGATCTCCCGCGTGGTGTGCTTGTTCTCCGCTTCTTCAGAAACGTGAATGCCAAGCGCGTCGGAGAAGGCGTCGGCGATGGCGATCGTCAAAATTCCCCCCATGACCGCCAGCCGCGAGTGCGTGCCGGCATGCAGGCCGACCATCAGGCCGAGCGTCGTGATGATGCCGGAAGTGGAACCAAAACTCACGCCGGTCTTAAATGACTCTCTCATCTTTTCCCCTCCGATATCGCTTAAAACCCTCCGCCCGCAGGCGGCAGCTGTCACAAACTCCGCAGGGCTCTTTGCCTCCGGCATAGCAGGACCAGGTCCGCTCAAGCGGCGCGCCGAGCTTGATCCCCAGGCGGATTATCTCCTCCTTTGTCAGATTTATCAAGGGGGTCAGGATCCTGATCCTTGATGCCTTGGTCCCTTTTTCCGCCACTTTCTGGAAAGCTCTGAAATAAGCGGGTCGGCAATCGGGATAGCCGGAGAAATCGACCGCGTTGGCGCCAATAAAGATCGCTTTCGCCCCGATCGCTTCGGCATAAGAGAGCGCAAAACTAAGGAAAATTGTGTTGCGCGCCGGAACATAGGTTGAGGGAATGCCGTGTCCAATCTTTTCGTAACGCGTAACGCGTAACGCGTAACGCGTATCCAGCAGTGAACTACCTTTCCACGGCAGTTCGATCCGCAACACGCGATAAGCGACCGACGCGCGCTTCGCCACCTCCACCGCGCTTAGCAATTCCTTTCTATGCCGCTGGCCGTAGTCGAAGATCAGCGCGAAACACTTATAGCCCTTCGATTTAGCGTAATAGAGCGTAGTCGTCGAATCAAGGCCGCCGGAGAGTAATACGACCGCCCTTGAATTTGACATATGAGAATTCTACCAGATTCCTGATCAGGTTGAAATTAAGCCAATCACTCGCCGATAATAAATTGGTGTCAGTAAAATGCCAAAAATAGAATATGCCCGGGTCATTGCCTCTTTGTCCGGTCAGCGGGACCTCGCACCGAAACTCGGAGACATCGTTAAAGCTTATCGGAGCGGCCGCATTAATTTCGGTTCAACCAGCGAACGGGTTGAACTGGCCTGCCTGATCGGCTATCGGGCCCTCACCCAATCCCCCCAGCCGGATGTAAAACTGGGCAAAGAATTTGTGCGGGTTGCGTTGACCCTCCTCTTCCGCGTTGAAGAAGAGGGTTTTCAACGGCGCCTGCAAAATTACCTGGCCTTTCAAATCGTTCTCCTGCGCGATTACTCCCCCAAAGCCAGAAGAGATTTTCCCCCGATTATCGCAAAATTCGCGGAAAATAAAATAATCGACTTCAATTTCTGTATCGCCTGTTTTGATCTCCTCGCTCATGATCCGGAGAAATCTCCTGAGAATTTTCAACGTCAAATTGACTTTACGCGGCGGGCCCGTGAACTGGCTGAAACGCCCCATCAACAAGTCCGTTCGGCCTATGCGCTGTTCCAGCGCTTACGGCGCGCCGTCCGCTACGGCCTGCCTGCCGATCAGTCTGAAGCGCGGCGGGCGGCTGAAGCGCTGGTCGCGTTCTATCCGGCAGCCCGAGCCCAATCTTCCGGCGTCGAACGGGAAAATCTTGAGGATTTCGCCGTTTGGGCAACGGTCGTCATTGATTTACACTATTTTGAAATGACGGACCTGCTGAGGCGTTTTGTCCAGGAGAACAACCATACCGATCACCCTTCAATCGCCCTCTTGTTGCGGTATCTCGCTGAATTACCAACTGCCGACCGGTCAACGCTAACCCGTTTGTTTGACGCGGAAATCGAACGTCAAAAATCGGGCGCCGTTGATGTTATTACCCAGGAATGTTGTGCGCTCGTTCAAAAAACGCTGCAGCGCTCGCTCGCGGCGGAAGCTCGCCCCTGGGCCGAAGCTCTGCCGCGCATTGCGGTGCCCGAGGTTTTACGGTTGGTCTCAAGTCCTGTCGCACCGATTGACCGCCTGCGCGCATTGACCCTTAAGCCATTGCTGCTGGCCTTGAATAATTTCGCCGGCCAGCTTCCCGACCATGCGGTGGCCTCTATCCGGCTGGCAACAGAGAGCGGCAACCTTTTTTTGATTCGGGGAGAAAAAGCGGCCGATCCCTTCAACCTCTTTCTCAGCGGCCCGGATCACGTCTACCAGGCAACCATTCGTCGGCGGGCCAGACACCCCGAGCAGTGGCTCCTGGGCCGCGACGGCGGCTGGCAACCCCTGGGAAAAGTGCCTCTGGAGGAGCTCCTCCCGCTGGCTAAACTCCTGATCCTGCTCCTGCCAAAAACCGGCAGCGAAGGCATCACAACCCTTGAAAGAGAGCTGGTCAAGTTGGAGGTCAGCGACAAACTTGACCGGAACCGTATCCTGATTAAGGGGCTGGTTGAAGCGATTGAGCGCGACGAGCGGTATGTGGCGGCTCACGAAACGGTTATGAGCACCCTTGACCAAATCTTCAATATTTTCGCGCGCCTGTCACCCCGCATTCCTTCGGCAGCCGCTCGAGTCGATTTGCAGCCGGACGACCCGTTGGCTGAATATCTTTTGCGGATCACCCTCATCCCGCCGCCTGCGGCGACAACCGCTTTAGAAGAATTTTTTGGCGAATTGGTCAGAGCAGAAATCAGTTTCTTGCCAGGTCATGAGCCCTGGCTGGTTTTTTTCACGCTCCGTGATGGGCAGAATGGCTGCCTGGCCGTTCCGTCGCTTGACCGCCTCACCCTGCCAAACAAAGTGGAACCCCTCACCGGCCTGGCCGCTGATTTTCTCAAAGAAATTGTTCTGGCAACATTGATCCGCATCTGGGCCGAAAGCGAAAATATCCAAATGACCCCAAGTCCTGCTTACCTGATCGATAGCGATGAGTCCGGCAATCCCATGCCGGGAATCAGACGGCGTTTGCAGCTGCTCCAGGAATTATATGAAAGCCAGTTTAGACAACTGCTGGACCGGCGCGGTATACTGGCCTTTGATTTCATCCGCCGCCAAACCATCGCTGGCGAAGAATATTTTGTTCCGCTCCCCGATCAAAGCGCGGCCGCCAAGGTAGCGGCGCTGGCGGGGCCGGCGCGGGACGCCCTGTTCATCTCTGCCGAACCCCGGGGCCATCTGGTACGTTTGCCGGTACGCAAGAAACGGGGTTCCGGCCTGGGTATTGATTCGTGGAGGCCGACGGCTGTGGCATTGAAACAAAAAGAGCTAATGGGCGACCAGCGGCCGCTGCCCCAACAGTACGCGCTCTATCTGCTGACGCACATTGACCGGAACAGAACGATCGTCTTGCCGCTTATATTCAAGGACTCAGAGGAAGAAATTCTCGATGGGCGACTCTGGGCGCCTTATGAGGAACGGTTGAGAAGAGGACGCTATCGCGATCCCGCCTTCCTGCTGCATCAAGTCTCCCCCGAAAAGCGTGCGGAGTATGGCAAGCTCCTGGCGGAAAGTCCGGAGGCGAAGCAGGAAATAGAAGTCTTTCAAGCATTTTTCACCTATCGCCGGCCACATTATCTCTCCGTTGCCGATTTGCTTGAAAAAGGCGTTCCGCTGAAAACAGAAGAAACCTAAAGCTTAATGATCTGCCCACGCTCGGCGCCCACGGAGATTAGTGAAACCTTCGCTTCCGATAATTCAGCGAGTTTATCAAGATACTTCTTCGCGTTCGTTGGCAGTTGTTTGTAGTCGGTGAGCTTGGTGATGTCCTGCCGCCAGCCGGGGAGTTCTTCATAAACCGGCTTGCATTCTTCCAGCCGGCTGATGTCGGTTGGGAAATCTTTGACCGTCGAGCCATTCCTCTCGTAAGCCGCGCAGACCTTGATCGTTTCGAACGAATCGAGAACGTCAAGCTTGGTGATCGCCAGCTGGGTCAGGCCGTTGATGCGCGAAGCGTGACGCATGACGACGCCGTCGAACCAGCCGCAGCGCCGCGGCCGCCCCGTCGTTGTGCCGTATTCGCCGCCCCGCTCGCGCAGGTCGTCGCCCTGTCCGCCGATTATTTCCGTCGGGAACGGCCCCCCGCCCACCCTTGTGACATACGCCTTAACGACGCCGATCACTTCGTCGATCTCCTGCGGGCCAAAGCCGGCCCCAATGCAGGCCCCGCCCGCGATCGGATTGGATGAGGTGACATAAGGGTATGTCCCGTGGTCGACATCAAGCATCGTCCCCTGCGCCCCCTCCATCAGGATCCTCTGATTTTTTGAGATCACCTCGTTGACCAGGGCCGAGGATTCCTCGACCACAAAGCCCTTGAGCAGGTCAAAGTAGCCGAGATATTCCTTTTCGATCTCATCGATATCGTAATTGACGTTCAGTTTGTAAAAATTGTTCAACAGGAACGATTTTTCCTTGATGTTCCAGTCAAGCTTCTGCCGGAAAATATCACTGCGGCGCAGGTCGCCGACACGGATCCCGCGGCGATTGAATTTGTCGACATAGCAGGGACCGATCCCGCGGTTGGTCGTGCCGATCCGGCCCGCCTCGTGCTGCTGTTCCTGCGCGGCGTCGAGATCACGGTGATAATGGAAAATGACGTGGGCCTGCGATGAAACCTTTAGATTGTTTAACGAATAACCGGCATCGCGCAGGGATTTGATCTCGCCTAATAGGCCGGCCAGGTCAAGCACCACGCCGTTACCGATGACGCAGACGACGTTCGGATAAAAGATGCCGGAGGGAATGAGGTGGAGTTTAAAGGTCTTGTCTTTGATAACAACGGTGTGGCCGGCGTTGTTGCCCCCCTGGTAGCGGACAACCATGTCCATGTCGCGGGCCAGAAGATCGGTGATCTTCCCCTTGCCTTCATCGCCCCATTGAGAACCGACTATTACCGTAACTGTCATAAAAATCCCCGCTAGACTGGAAGCAATAGCAGGGCCTTTGCCCGTAAATTTTACAACAAACTCGTTGAAATTTCAACCGTCGGCAGACGATAATCAAGTATGCTCAACGCGGCTTTATTCAGGCACTACGTTCCCGGAGCGGAGAGAAAAGAATATTATCTCACCACCATGCCCAACCAGACGCGGCGGATGATGATGGCGCAAAAGATCGCTTCCCGCTGCGGCATCCTGGGCAACCGCTTGCTGGATTATTCTGCCAACATGACCAGGATCAGAGGCCTCTCCCGCACCCTTTTCACGCTCGAACAGGCCGGCCAGATCAGGATCACCAGCTCGCGGATCGAGTACCTGGCCAGCTCCAAACTCCCGGATGTCATCACCAACATCATGATCAATCGCAAATATTTTGGCGGCGGCAAATTCTCAACCGAAATGTTCAAAAAGGCCTGCGGCGATCTCTTTGTCGCCAGGCAAGCAGTCCCGGCCTACAAGGAAAATCCGGCCAAATCGAGACTTTCTTACTGGATCGGCCCGCCCATCAGCCTTCTGCTGGCGGCCAAAGATATCGTGGCCGGGCGGCATTTTGCCGGCAAGACCATGGCCTATCATGAACGCTATTCGCCCGGTTTCCTGCCGGAAACCTATACAGCCGAGAGGTTTGAGCCGGTCTGGCGAGAGGTCTACCGGACGATAGCCGTTCTGGCCGGCAAGGCCGGCCTGGTCGATTCGCTCGACGAATCAAATATTGGGATCCCGGCCATGGTTAGGGACATCATGATTTGGGAAAACGATTTCGAATTTGCCGCGCGCGGCCAAATAGACGCCGGGGACACCGACGGCGAAAAAAGAAAGATTAAGCTTCTCTTGAGCACGCTGAAGCGCTACCGGACGGCCCGCCCTGACGGCTCGCCCGTCACCGCCGGAATGATCAAGGGCCTGGAAGATACATTGACCAAATATCTTGAAGATCATGAGGCCGCCGTTGATTTTGAGAACAAATTGACCCGGGCGGTTAAGGGCGCCAAGCGCCTGACGATCGGCGAGCTGCGGCTGCTTTTTGAAAGATCGTTTGAATATTCCGGCGACGAGGCGGACCCGCAAACCGGCGAGCTGGCTAAACTGCCGCCCAAAATACTCGATCGAATGGCAAAACTCGGGATCCAGCTTAACGATCAGCCGGAAATTTACGGCCAGAGCGACACGGATGAGGTCAGTTATTTGAAATATTTAAAGAATTCACTGATCCTCACCCCGGGCTTGAAGTCATTGCGCGACGAGTACGACATCACCATGTTCGTCTCCGACATCCACCTGCAGAAGTTCCAGCACTACAACATCTTCGAACTGCTCCGCTTTCTCCACACCGCCGGCCGGCTCGGCGCCACTGTCGTCCTGAACGGCGACACTTTTGACCGCTGGCGGGCCAGGGCCGCCGAGAAGATACTTGCGGCCAACCGCCTCGTGCTCAACGCCCTCAACTACATCAAGCAGGCGGTCTTTATCATCGGCAACCACGACGATTTTCTCTACGCCTTCAAGGACAAATATCTCTTCTCGAAAAGATTCCCCGTGCTGGAACAGCGCTACGACCCGGCCACCAGGACCTTTGTGGAGCACGGGCATCTGATCGATGCCGCCAACAGCGGCGGCTCAAAACTCGGCGAATACGTTACCCGTTTTCTTGTCACCCCGCTGGAGCGGCTGTTCGGCAAACAGGCGACAAAATTCCTTGAATATATCGGGATCAAACTCAAGGTCGAAGCGGGCTCGATCGAGGACAGCAAAGTCAATAACATTATTGCCCGGATCAAACAGAAATATAAAGAGTTTGACGATCCCGCGGCGCCTTTTTCCGAGGCAAAACCGTTCAACTTCGTCATGGGCCATATCCACGCGCCTGGCGTCGCCTATTTTTACGGCGAGGTCATCAAGGCGCTCGCCCGCGAACCAAAGTTGGCCGGCCAGGTCCGCTATTTTCTTCTCCCCTCCTGGCTCGACAACGAAGCGGGCGCCGGCGGCGTTCTCTGCCTGGCGCGCAAAAAGGGCGATCCGGTCTCCCCTGTCTTTATCTCTTCATTTATCTGGGAAACTATGACGGCCGAAGACATTTTGAGGCATTATTCGCACGAACCGAGGCAATTATGAAAATAAACGATCTTCCAAAAAAATATTTCGGCGGCTGGTGGCTTTACAAGCGGACGGCGCCAAGAACCGCGTCCGGCGTGAAAAGTTTCCTGACTCACCAACTTGACGCGTTCCGTTTCGACCGCTACCAGACCTACCGCCATCTCGCCAATTTTATCGACGGCCGGACCCGCCTGGTGGCCGCCAAGCTGGAAAATGATCTGACCGCTCATGACGCGGCCGAATTGTTCGTCTTTTCCCTCAACGAAAAACAGTCGCCGCTTGTCGCGCTTCTCTCCGAAACGATCGCCGGCTTCATGCGGGCGACGGAAGAGCGGCAGGTTTATGAATTAGTCGCCGATGCCTTCAATAAAATATTTAAAGCGCCCACTTTACGGATCTTTGAAAGAAGGGTCAACGAGGAGGGCGAAAAGCAGAAGCGGCTGGCGCTTGAGCGTTCAAACGGCAAACTTCTCCCCTCGCCTTTCCGCGACGACTGGCAGAATTTCGCGGCCGATTCCGGCTCCGCCAAGCTCGACGCCGCAGATGACCTCGTTTACCCTTATTCATACATCGATGAGAAGCCGGCGGATTTTGAGGAAATGGTTAACCGCTATCCCAATGTGTCGTCGGAAAAGCTCAAACTTGTTTTTTATAAATTTACCAACGGCGATATTCATCTGCCGTTCGCTGAAATGTGGGAACTGTACACCGATGATTTTTCCGAAAACGATCTGCGCATAAAAAAGCTGGTCGTCCAACTGGCTTCGATGAGCATCAAGCGCATCCGCGAAGAAGCCCAATTGAGCGCGCTGACTGATCAGCTGGCCGGCCAGTCGCTTGAAGCACGGCTCCTCCTGACTCACGCCATGCACGCGGAGGTCATGCCCGGGTTGACGGTCATAAAAGGTTATCTCGATCTGGTCAGGCGTCAATTGAGGAAGGAGGCGCCTGAAGCGGCCGAAAAGGTCCGCGGTATGCTGGGGAACATTGATGCGACCTTCGATCGGCTGCTGGCCAAATTGCGCGAACGGATCCTGGAAGCGCACAAGGGCCGACTGAAGATCAATTTAAAGCTCACTGATGTTAATCTGTCCAGAAGTATTGAGGGGCTGCTCTCTGAACACCGGAAATTGGTCGCCGAGGGCGTTCGGCCCGCCGTTGAAATATCGGCCGCCAATGTGGGCGCGGATGTGATCGCGCACTGCGACCCCGATCTTGTGACCGACGTGATCAGGGAACTCTTCAACAACGCGCTCAAGGCGCTCAAGCACAGGCACGCTCCGCGCCTCACGATCTCGCTGAAGAAAAGAGCGGAAAGTAACGTCCTCTTTACGCTGACCAATCCGGCCGAGATCGAGCGCGAAGACCTGGACGGCCTTTTTGACGGCCGGGCCGACGCAAGCCGGCCCGACAGCTCGGGCGGCGGGCTCTTTTCCTCGCGGCTGTTGATCGAAAAACTGGGCGGAAAAATGTGGGCGGAAAAGTTGGGCGACGAGCTGGCGATCAAATTCACTCTGCCGGCCGGTTTGAACTTAAGCTCCTAACCTGATATTTAACTCTTTCAACTGTTGAGGGCTGACATCATCGGGCGCCCCCGATAAAGGACAAAGCGCCGCCTGCGTTTTCGGAAAAGCGATCACGTCGCGAATCGAATCCATCCCCGCCAGGAGCATGACCAAACGGTCTAACCCCAGAGCGATCCCGCCGTGCGGCGGCGCGCCGTATTCTAACGCTTCCAGAAAAAAGCCGAAGCGCGACTTCGTCTCCTGCTCGCTCAAGCTCAAGAGTTTGAAGATCTTCGCCTGGATATCGGGCCGGTGGATCCTGATCGAGCCCCCGCCGATCTCGGTGCCGTTCAAAATAAAATCATAGGCCTGCGCCTTGATCGAGCCGGGATCCTTCAAGAACCTCTCTTCGATGTCGTCCCAACTGCCGTGCGGCGCCGTGAACGGATGGTGATTGCTGACCCAGCGTTTCTCGTTCTCGCTGTATTCAAAGAGCGGGAAATCGGTCACCCAGAGAAAATGGAAGCTGTTCTTATCTATGAGGTCGAGCTTTTTGCCGAGTTCCAGCCGCAAAGCGCCCAGCGCCTGGTGAACGATTTTGGGCTTGTCGGCGGCAAAGATGAGGACATCGCCCGTCTCTCCCTTCATTCTCTCTATGATGGCGTTGACCTCTTCCGGCTTAAAGAATTTGATGATCGGCGACTTGAGCCCTGACGCCGAGATGGCGATCCAGGCCATTCCTTTAGCCCCTAATCCTTTTGCCTGTTCCTCTAATTTGTCCAGTTCGGCGCGGGAGAACTTCTCCCCTCCCTTGACATTGATCCCCTTGACCATCGGGGCGTCGCGGAAGACCTTGAACTCCACGTTTTTCATCATATCGGTCAGATCGATGAGCTCGAGCCCGAAGCGCGTGTCGGGTTTGTCGGAGCCGAAGCGCGCCATCGCCTCTTCCCAGGTCAGCCGCGGGAACGGCATCGAGACGCGGGGGATGGTTTTTCCCCGATACTGGTCGATATCTTTTTCAAGCGCGTCAAGCGAGTGCTTCATCAGCTCCTCGACCAGGCCGATGACATCGGTCTCTTCGACAAAAGACATTTCAATATCAAGCTGGGTGAACTCCGGCTGGCGGTCGGCGCGCAGGTCCTCGTCGCGGAAACAGCGCACGACCTGGAAATACTTTTCCATCCCCGCAACCATGAGAATCTGTTTAAATAACTGCGGCGACTGCGGCAGGGCGTAGAATTTGCCCGGATTGACGCGGCTGGGGACAAGATAATCGCGCGCCCCCTCGGGAGTTGATTTCGTCAGGAACGGCGTTTCGATCTCGAGAAAACCGTCGCGATCAAGAAAATCTGACATCGCCTTGATCACTTTGTGGCGCAGGATGAGATTTTCCCTCATCTTGTCCTTGCGCAGGTCGATATAGCGGTACTTGAGGCGGACCATCTCATCGGGCTCGGTGCGCGGGTCGGCCACTTCGATCGGCGGAGTTTTGGCTGAATTGAGAATTTCGAGCTCATTCGCCGCGATCTCGATCTCGCCGGTCGGCAGATCTTTGTTGACGGTTTCCGGCGACCGTCTGACAACTTTGCCTTTGACGGCGATGACGAACTCGCTCCGAAGCTGTGAGGCCTTAACGTGCAGGTCGACATCCTTGCTGGAGAAAACGATCTGGACAAGTCCCGAGCGGTCGCGCAAATCAATAAAAATAAGGCCGCCGTGGTCACGCCGCCGGTGGACCCAGCCGTTCAGAATTACCGTCGAATCGACATCTTTGGCGCGAATTTCTCCGCAATTGTGGGTGCGCTTCATTAAAAGAGATTATATCATCAGCAGAGAATTAGGGCAATGAAAGTCAAGGGCGGTTATTGCTTCGGTTTTCCGGTCGTTTCGCCGACCGCGAGCTTGACCGGCAGTGTGTAGCGCAGGGCGATCTTGGACGGCTCTTCCATCAGGTCGAAGAGTATCTCCAAAGTATATTTCGCCAGCTCATTGGTGTTCACTTCCACGCTGGTCAGCTTCGGCAGGAAGCCGCGGGCGTACTCCGCCGGCAAGAAATTATCAAAGCCAGTCAGCGAAATGTCCTGCGGGACCTTATAACCTTTTTGGAGAAGGAACTCATAGGTCTTGTAAGCGATCGGGTCGCTGGCGCAGACGATCGCCGTCGGCGGCTCTTTGAGAGCGAGCAATTGATCCAACCCCGCCTCTACTTGCGTATACAACGTAAAATCGGCATAGACAATATATTCTTCCCGGATCTCGTGATTAGCGTCAATCAGGGCCGCTTGAAAGCCCTCCACCCTCTCGCGGGCCACCATATTGCCGTTCTTGCCGCCGGTTATCTTGGCGATCCGCTGATGCCCGAGCTCGATCAGATGCTTGGTCGCCTGGAAGATCCCCGACCGGCCGTCGGGAATGACCGTATGCAATTCGAGATCGGAGAGAGGGTGGCCGCAGAGGACCAATGGCAGTTGGCGTTGTTTAACAAGCAGCGCTTTTTCGCGATGGATGCTTCCCAGAAAAATCACGCCGTCAACTTTGTTATTTGAGATCGACCAGGGCATTTCCCCCTGCTCATCCGGCCACGGCTCAAAGATAAGAGTATATTTATGCTTGAGCGCGTGGATCAACAGCCCCTCGCAGACCTTGGCGTAAAAATCGTTAGCAAAATTATAGGTGTCGCGGGAGATCACCGCGATCTGACGAGTCCGTTTCTTCCCCCGGATCGGCTTCACATAGCCAAGCTCTTCGCAGAGCGACAATATTTCCTGGCGGGTTTTCCGGTTGACCAGGTTTGGATGGTTATAGGCGAGCGAAACGGTGGCGATCGAGATGCCGAGCCGCTTCGCGATGTCCTGAATTCTGACTTTTTTCCGTTTCATGGCTTTCTCCGCTTATTTATCGGTAAAAACCGCCGGAGATTTCACTCTTTTTATATGTTTCTTTATATATTTTTAAACAATATTTGAAATTGTTCATATTAAGTTTTTAGCCGAATATCAACGATTTTCCCGGACATACATCTTTTTACATAAAATTACACCTTGAAACGGCGCTGAAATTTGAACGATAAACATCTGGGAGATGAAAGAAGATGAAAACACTAAAGCTGGCCCAAAATGATCTCAATAAGATCCTTATTCGGAAAGCGCTTGAAGAAGTGGGCGCGAGCGACCAGGAGATCGCCCAAACGCTCGGCATCATCAGGGCTTTCAACCTTTCGGAGCCGATCATCTATCTGGAAGATGAAAATTATGAGCGGGAGGTGATCGGAGAATAAAACTTGTTCTGTCCGGGAATTAAACAGGATAATTATAGGAGGTAGATGAAAATGTTACCATTAGCAATTGCAGCCGCCGCATTAATCGTTTCTGGGTGTCAGGCGCTTGTTTCGGATAGAAAGGAGGAAACAGCGAAAAAACAAGATCAGACGGTTTCCCCTGGTTCGCCAAACAATATAACTTCAGAGGTCCGGCCACCGATAGAAAATGTTGCTCCCCCCTCATCAATCATAGGCAACACAAATTCAGATAGAGGGAGAGTTTTGGCTCGCGCGACGGTTAAGATCGCCCATGGCGCGTCGCCGGCCACAGCTCCGCTATCAATGGCTCCCGGCGCCATCACGTCCGGGACAACCATTGCTGTTAATGTCCCCTCGATCGTTCAATTGAATGTTGACGGTCAAGTTGTCTTCTCCAATATCTCTCTCGATTTTACTCCGGCTGATAATCCTTTAATTATTGCTATTCAGGATAATGATACTGCTCTGGCTGAAAAAGCTTATATCAGGGTGTATTCAGCCGGCGGCGGCCTGACAGGCGCCGACGGGACGGTTCTGCCGCTTAGCATATCTCTTGATGGCGCCGCCTGGACGAAGATCGGCGCGCAGGACAACGCCGCCCAGCTCTCAACCTGGGGACTGAACAAGCCGCCGGCGATAATCAATGATTCTTTTCCATTATATGTTGGAGCCAATTTTAGCCAGGCGACAGCCCAGGCATATAATTCCGAATTGATTATTGAATTTGTCGTGGAAGAACCAACTCAACTGCCGGATCTTGTTTATGGCCATGGGCAAGCCGGCGACCTTGTCTGGTCTATTGAAGAACGCGATGGAGAAGATCGCATATATCTCCAGGATTACAGTAATGACCCGAATCCCAATGATTCTTTTATTTTATATCCCAATAGGCCAAGGATAGATTATCGCCTTAGCGATAATCCCGGCGGTCTCCCCTGGGCAGAATCTTTCTCCTTGACCCCTGAATACAATGAATATGTTCCGACCTTGGAAAAGATGCTGGGACACGCGCAACAAACATTGTCGCAGTCCCCTCAAGAGGATACCGCGAGTATCAGCTCGATGATCGGGACAATTGAGGCCCTAATTTCGCAGGCCCCCGCCGGCTCTGTTGATTATGATATCGTTGAAGGCGGGGGAGCTGTCCCCGGAATCAGCTGGTATCTTTCCACCGGGGCCTTATCGATCGGCGACCCTCCGGGGAGGGGGCAAAACTTGACCTACAGTCTGGACCGTCAAACCTTGCGGCTGGTCAAACGCGAGTCAGGCAATGAAACCGCCTATGCGCGGGCTGATGAAGGATACCTCCCCGCCCTGAACGAAGCCCTGGCCTTAGCCGAGCAGGTCGCGGCTCGCGATGATCTTCAGCCCTCACAGCTCAAGACAATTTCGGCGGTGATCGAGATATTAAGGGGGATTTCCGGCCAATAATATGGGAATAATTGCGAAATATATAAGCAAATACGCCGCCGCTGGCCAGCAATGGCAGCGGTGGCGTTCCCTTGTCACCCGACAACGAGCGCTGGTTGAAGAGGGCAAGGCCAGAAAATCAGAAAAAGTGGAGAGGCGCGTTTTGTTGGCCCGGCGGGACTTCCTGTCCGCGGCCTGGGGCCTGGCCAAAGCGCCCTTGGTTGCCGCGGCGCTCGGCGGAGCGGCCGCGCCGATCGGCAATTATTTATATGGACGTTATGTGATATCGGATCCGCTGGCCAAGGCCTATCGGCAATACGGCGGCGGCTTCCCCTTCCCCCTTGAATACCTGGAAGGCCTGAAAATTAGCGGCGGGGCCGCCGACAAGGAATTGGAAGATGTCGCGGCAAATCACAGCGGCCCTGACGCGCTTTATCCCCTCTTCGCTTATTGCCTGCTAAAAAGAGCGATCGGCAGAAAAGAAATGTCCGCCCGCTATTCCGGTTTTTTGTCGACCGTATCCGATCTTATCAGTCAAGGGAGGATCAAATTCAAAACCCATGAATTCATCTTTGGGGATGATGTTTTTTATTACGACTATGAAGCGGACACGATCAACATCAACCCGCAAGGCATCCTCATCAAAGAAAAGCTCGGCCTGGTTGAATCTTCGTTCATCCATGAGTTGTATCATGCTTACCAGGACCGCCAAAAACGCCTGGTCGACAGCAGCGAAATAGAAGCCGAAGCCCATCTGGCGCAAACCGATTTCATCCTCCATACCACGCCGGGGCTCATCCACCCCGCGCACTGGCTCCACTTATTCCCGCTGAAGAACGGGGCTTTTGAGCGCCGGTTTTTAGTCCCGGCAAAATTGGCCGCCCCGTCCGTGAACCTGCCGGAAACCGATCCAAAGCTTCGAGAATTGATCATGTCGATCAGGAGGATCTATAACATTTCCACCTTGCTGGTGTCGGCCGCGGACAATGAGACAACGCTCCTGCTCGAGCGGAAAATAGCTCTCGAGACACCTCCAACTCATCGGGAAAGATTCTTGAAGGACCTGCTCAGCCGCGCTTTTGAGGACTTATCAAAGAAACGCCCGGCAGAACTTTTTGTCTGCGCTTTCGGCCAGGGCGAGAAAATGATCATAGGGCCCGAAGGCATAATCGGAAAATGCGAACCTGATAAAGATGTCAGGTTTTTTGCCGTCGCCACGCGTCTCTTGACCCAGCACTACGCGGGTGCCAGGCAGCTTGACCGGGCCCAGGCGGTCCTTAATGAATACCTGATCAATAAGATCATTGGAACTGGACTGCTGCCGCCCGTTGGAGATTCGAGTTTCGGCCCCGGGGTCCAGCTTGACGGGATAAAATAATCTGACGATGATGAGCGTGGCCGTTAATCTTTATCCAAATCCATACCGGACAACAACAGACCGGACAACAACAATAGCTGGCCGAAGACAAAATAACGGGGATGGGAGAGAACTGTTTTCCGGCCTACCCTTTCAGGCTGAGTATATTTCAACCCTGTTGAGAGAGGCGGATATTCCAGCGGGCGAGCTCCGCATTGTGGAGAATAACCTCTCCAAAAATCTCCCGCCAGACAGCCGCGCCTGGGCTTTGTACGCGTTATGCTTGTTGAAAAGGGTCACCGCAAAGCGGCAATTATCCCCGCGCTATAACGAATTTACGAGGACGCTGACACGACTGATCAAGAATGGGGGGATCAATTTTTCCGCCGGGGCGATCGATGCCGGCGTTTTTGCTCAGGCCGACGAAAACAATATTATCCTGAACTCCCGGAAGAATCTTGGCGATTGGCCGCCGCTCAAGATAGAAGCGACCCTGATCCATGAGCTCTTTCATTTATACCAAAGGCAGG
Organism: candidate division WOR-1 bacterium RIFCSPHIGHO2_01_FULL_53_15; assembly: GCA_001772335.1. Taxonomy (GTDB): domain Bacteria; phylum Margulisbacteria; class WOR-1; order O2-12-FULL-45-9; family XYB2-FULL-48-7; genus 2-01-FULL-53-15. Next base: position 12,745 of record METM01000002.1, on the reverse strand, counting down.
AGAAGCGAAAACTCAGCTGGATCGCCAGCGAGGCGGAAGCCCATCTGATAGAAGGCGATTACCGCGATCTGTCTTCTCCCGGCCCACGATCGGAAAATGACTGGCTGGTCGTTGGCGGCCCGAGAAATTCAACGGCTTTCAATGTGCCGCCATCGGCGGCGCAAGAAGCGAGAAGCGGCGGTGTTGAGCGTGTCCTTGCGCGGATCGCCAATAATTATGAGCTGACGTTTTTTTTCACCAGGATCATTCCGTCTCTCCCGCCCGTTTATTCCCCGCCTCCACAAGGCCGGCTCGATGACAATGCCTACCTCCGGCTGCTGCAAAATGAAACCGACGTTGCATTCGCTAAAATCGCAGACCAGCCGTTAGCTTCCCAAATAATTGCCTGCCGAAAATATCATCAGGGGATCTCCGGCTGCGACCTGACCACTGATCTGGCAATTTTTGGTCAGTCAGCTCTTTATCTGGCTCAGAAAAGCATGATGATCGCTGGACGGGAAGCCGCCCAGCGCTCTTTTAACCATTATTTCATTGAACTCTGGCAAGGTCAATCTTTGGCCAATAGCCCCCTGGATCTTTTTATCAATCAAGAACAGCCAAAATAGACAACATTTTCCCCCGGCGGCAAACTCATCGCTAACATTCATGATAAATGATATAATTTCGGCATGCGCTGGCGGGGGATTTGAAATGGAGGGAAAAACGGTATGGCAAAGATGAAGGTCTGGTATGACGAGGCTGGCGACTATCTGGAGATCAGCATTGACCGTCAAAAGGGCTTTTTCAAAGATGTAGGCAATGATATTTGGGAAAGAGTCACTCAAAAAGGCAAAGTTACCGGCTTTGCTATTTTAAATTTCAAAAAACGGATCAAAAAGCAAAATAAAGAAGTTATCCTTCCGCTCAAGCTCTCCTTACAACCGGTTTAACAATGCGCTGGCGGGGAATTAGGAAATTTAGGCCCTTTTTAAATGAAGCTTTTTGATAAACGGGCTCAAAAACCTCGAGGCATTTAGTATTTCGATGCCGACAACTTTTTTCTTTTTATCCAATTCAACGTTAACCCCCTTGGCAACTTCGACAAATTCCTCTTCCGGGCCTTTTTTGGTCACAATATATAAAACGTCACTGTCAAGATCAAAATGAACGCTTGGTTTTTTCATTTCAGAAGCCACCTCCCGGATTTAATCCGATTTTCCCTTTGTTTTTGCTTCAACGGATGGATAGTGATCGCCTCGACTATCTTCCTCTGCCAATCTTCCTTATAAGTCACGGCAAATTCACGAGTTTTCCCCTCGTATTCTCCGGCGCCAATGGCAACCAGATAATGTGTCATTGTATCATGATAGCGCTCAATGGCAAAGATCAAAATGTCCCTGGCCAGGCCGAATGGCAGTTTCCTTGTTTTGACCCTCTCTTTCAAGTGATTTGAATATTTGATCTGCCAGGCCATTAAAGAAATTATATCACGCGCGTGATATAATACCAAACAATGCGCTGGCGGGGAATTATAGAAGAATATCGCGATTATTTGCCGGTGACCGACAGGACGCCCGTCGTATCGTTCGGCGAAGGCAACACCCCTCTCATCAGCTCCAACTATATCTCGAACCTGACCGGCTGTCAGGTTTATTTAAAATGCGAAGGGCTGAACCCGACCGGCTCGTTCAAGGACCGCGGCATGACGCTGGCGATCAGCAAAGCAAAAGAAAACGGCTCCAAAGCGGTCATCTGCGCTTCGACCGGTAACACCTCGGCCTCGGCCGCCGCCTACGCCGTGCGCGCGGGGTTCGACTGCATCGTCATCATTCCCCGGGGCAAGATCGCCCTCGGCAAACTCTCGCAGGCGATCATGCATGGGGCAAAGGTTTTTGAGGTCGACGGCAACTTTGACCAGGCGCTCAACCTGGTGAGAGAGCTCGGCGACAAATATCCGGTCGAGATCGTCAACTCGATCAATCCGTTCCGCATCGAGGGCCAAAAGACCGGGGCGTTTGAGATCTGCGACCAGCTCGACGCCGTCCCCGACTACCACGCCATCCCCGTCGGCAATGCCGGCAATATCACTGCCTACTGGAAGGGCTATAAAGAATATTTCGCCGCCAATAAAATTTCCACGCTGCCCAAGATGATCGGCTTTCAGGCCGAGGGGGCCGCCCCGATCGTGCGCGGGCACAAGATCGAAAACCCGGAGACGCTGGCCACCGCCATCCGCATAGGCAACCCCGCCAGCTGGCAGGGAGCCGAAGCCGCGGCCGAGGAATCTGGCGGCTCGATCAGCATCGTGACCGACGAAGAAATCGTTGACGCCTATAAAATTATCGCCCAGAAAGAAGGGATCTTCTGCGAGCCGGCCTCGGCCGCCTCGGTGGCCGGGCTGATCAAACACGTTAAGGCCGGCACGATTCCCGAAGGTTCGATCGTCGTCTGCGTTCTGACCGGCCACGGCTTGAAGGACCCCGACAACGCCATCCTCTTCGGCGCCAAACCGGCGTTTGTCCCCTGCCGGCTCGATGAGATCGCGAAACGACTTGGTTACTAAAAGCAAAGTCATCATAGAAAGATGCGATTCATATTCCGACCAGCCTGTTGACGCCGCCATTCATAAACTGCTCGAAAACCTGGGCGGCCTTGAGCAATTCGTCAAACCGGGCGACAAGGTCCTCATCAAGCCGAACGCGCTGATGGGTGCCTCGCCCAAACTCGCCGTCACCACCCACCCCACCGTGATCACGTCTGTCGTCAAAGCGGTTGTGAGGTGCGGCGGGATCGCCTGGGTCGGCGACAGCCCCGGCAATGCTTACGCCAATGTCGAGAAAAGTTTGACTGAAGCGGGGATCAAACAGGCGGCGGAGTCAGCCGGCGCCAAGGTCGTCTACTTCCAAAAACACGGTGTCACTTATGCCAGGAGCCCCAGCGGCAATAAAAAAATCAAGCGCATACCCATCGCCAACCCGGTCCTCGACGCCAATGTCATCATCAACATCGCTAAATTAAAGACCCACGGCCTCACACTCTACACCGGGGCGATCAAGAATATGTTCGGCTCTGTCCCCGGTTTTCACAAAAGCCATTTTCACAAGGAGTGCCCGGACCCGGCGGATTTCGCCCGCTCAATCGTCGATGTCTTTGAGATCACTCGCCCAAAGCTTAACATCATCGACGCGGTCTACGGCATGGAAGGGAACGGCCCCAGCGACGGCGCGCCCAGAAAACTTGGCCTCATCATGGCCTCGACGGATGCCGTCGCACTCGACGCCGTCGGCTCATATCTTATCGGCTTTAAGCCGTCTCAGATCGAGACGACCAAAGCGGGGTACAAGCGGGGACTGGGCGAAGACCGGCTGGAAGATATTGAAGTCGTCGGCGCGCGGCTCGATGAGGTGCGCCAGGCCGACTGGAAGCACGCAGCCAACCTTAGTCGTCTGATCGAGTGGCTGCCGGAGCCCCTCTATAAATTGGCGGCCGGCTGGATCACCGTCAATCCTTCGATCGACCAGGGAAAGTGCACCCAGTGCATGGTCTGCGTCAACAACTGTCCGGTCAAGACGATCCACTATAAAGATAAGGTCGTCAAGATCAACCTCAAGGACTGCATCCACTGCTTCTGCTGTCACGAGCTCTGCGAATACAAGGCGGTCAAGCTGAATAAGTCGTGGCTGACGCGGCTTATCCGTATTTGATTTTTAAATACAGCAGATAAAGACACATGGCAAGTGTAATAGTATTGGCCAGGATGATCGGCAGAGACATTAAGAATAGCCCATAAACCGTCCAGAGGACCAGACCGACCAAAAGCATGACCAACATGATAAGAGAGAGGTCTTTGGTGTGCTGAGACTTGTGCGCTTTAACCACCTGCGGCAAAAAGGCAACCGTCGTAAAAACCGCGGCGATCGAACCGATGATGAATACCATGCTGAATTCCTTTCTATTTCACTGACTGCCGCAGGGCGGAGAGCACCTCGACCATCCCCCGCGTGTCGGTGTCGCAATATTTTTCGAGGTCGTCCCTCACTTTGCGCCGGTCTTTTTCTTCGACATCTTTGTTGAAAGTGACGCGGAAATATTCGGCCGCGGCGGTCTGGCCGTCGGCAATAGATAAACCCTCATAAGTCGAGCCGGTGATCGCCGGCAGGACCCTTTTCAGCGAGGCGCTCCCCGCCTGGTCGGGATGATAGTAGATAAAATCCTTGAACGGCTCGAGGAGATCGACAAATCTTTTTTGCGTCACCTCCGCCCAGGGGAGAAAGTCCCGGTAAACCTCAGCCGCATTCTTGATCACCTTCATCTCAAACTGCGCCGAGTAGGCGACAATCGAGCCCTCCTCGCACAACCGCTCCTTTAGCTGTCTTAAAACTTCCGGCCGCGGATCGACCGTCCCCGGCGCCAGATAGCCAAAATGTTTGGGCGCCGCCCCCTCCCGCTCAATAACTTCAAGCGAGTACTGGAAAGGGATTTCCTGATACGGCCGGCTGTTGTCGTAGACCGGAATGGCCGGGCCGATCGTCTCGAAGTCAAGAAAATAGACCGGATAATTTATTTTTTTCAGGAATTCTCTCACCGCCGCTTCTTCAATATGGGCTTCGCCGGTCCGGTGGCTCATGACCTGGGCCGTTTGCTTTTCATTTAGCTCCTCAACCGGAATTTCTGAGATGTTCACAATGCCGCGTTCGAGAAGCTCGTAGCGGAATTTGCCGGCTTTATAGAGAATGAAGACATGATCTTTGTCCGGCAAAAAGCTCCAGCAGACATCCTCGAGGCGGCATTCGTGCGGCGTGCCGCACTGCGGACCAACCTTGATATCCGGCATTTCGGGTGATGCAATGACTTTGACCATCTTCTCGATCTCCCTGGCAACCTCGGCCTGCTTCTCCTGCGCCTCCGCCATGATGTTGATCTTGGCAAAAAGCTTGTCCGGCTCGACCGCGCCGCGCCGGAGATATGCATTATTGATGTGCATCAGAAAGCATTTTCTGATCTTGAGGCCAGCCCCTTCGTAAGCGTATTTTTGGAAGGCGGCGTCGTAATAGTGCTCGTTTTTGACCTGGGTTGAGCTCTTGACTTCGATCAGGTCCCAGGCGTCGTCCTCGACCGGGACCAGGATATCGGCCAGCGCGTAGGCCCGTCCGTAGACAAAGCCGGCCTCAAAAAGCGGCTTGCGCAGTTTAAGCGCTTCCAGAGATTTCTTGGACTGCTTCGCGGGATCAAAATCGCGCTCGATCTTGATGCCTTCGGGAAAAAGCTTCTGCGCCCACTCGCCGACGCGCTTCCCCTCGTCAAAAACGGCCTGCGTCTTCGCGTCGATCCCGGGAATATCCCTTTGGCGGTTGTATTCATACCAGAGGAGCTTGGGGCACTGCAGACCCTCGAGGTATTTGCTCTTGGACAAAACTGCCGGCGGGCGGTTGTTCATTGCCGACATTATATCCCATTCGTCGGATATTTGGTATGACAGACCGAACATCTTTCGAACATCTTTCGTTGACATTTTTTCAACAATTGTTGTATAATTATCAACATGTTGCAGCAATTGATCTCTTCAAAGATCAGGCTAAAACTGCTGACGCTGTTTTTTTCTAATCATGAGGCGCGCTTCTTCCTGCGGGAGATCCAGCGCCTGACCGGCGAAGACGTGGGTGGGATCAAAAGAGAATTGGATAATTTATCGGCCATTGACCTTCTCCTGTCCGAAAGGTCAGGCAATCTTAAATATTATTCGTTAAACAGGTCATTCCCCCTCTTTGATGAATTAAAGTCAATCATCTCTAAAACTACCGGCGCCGAAGGCGCGCTTAAAGACCGGCTGCGGGACCTGCCCGGCCTGGAGATCGCTTTTATTTACGGTTCTTACGCCAGAGGGAAGGAAAAAGCCGCCAGCGATATCGATCTTTTTTTGATCGGAGACCTAGATGTCTCAAAAGTGAATTTTGTCATCAACGCCGCGGAAGCGGCGTTGAGGCGCGAGATCAACTACACAATATACACGAAAAAAGAATTCAGACAGAAAAAGAAGAGCCGCGACGGTTTTATCGCCGAGGTTCTGAAAAACAAAAAAATCATGCTGAAAGGGTCGGAACATGAGCTTTATTGATCTGGAAAATAGCGCTTTAATTGAAAAGATCAAGCCTGATGCCGTCCAGATCGGAAGGTTTCTCTCCCGCTCATTAAAAGATCTTAAAACAGCCAAGGCCAATCTGAATATTGACGAAGAATGGGCTTACGCGATCGCCTATCACGCTATGCTCCGGGCCGGGCGGGCGCTGCTGCTGGCCGAAGGTTATCGCTCCAAAGGCAAAGACCAGCACAAAACAATAATTTTGGCCGCGAAAGAATCGCTGGGTGAGAAATTCGGGCTGCTGCTGAACAATTTTGACCGGATGAGAAGAAAGAGGCACGAATTCATCTATGAATCATTTAAACCGATCCCTTTCAGCGAAGCGGAAACGGCTTTGACCACCGCGGCAGAGCTGGTCAAGAAAGTCATCGATATTGTTCAAACAAAATCTCCGCAAACAAGGCTGTTTAAATGACCCCGCAAGACATCGTCCTGGTGGCCAACAGCCCCGGCGAGCTCTCCGCCCTGGTCAAGCCGGTCGCCGAAGAATTTTCAAAGCACAAAGACAAGCGGATCATCCTTGTCCTCACCCCCTGCCAGTACACGAGCGGCAAAGAAGAAGAGTTTACCAAGAATATCAAGGGGATCGAGTTGGTCGTCACCGCAGCGCAGTACAAAAGCTGGGCATTTCTTAACCGGAAACCGAATGTCCAATTTTCGCGGAAAGGCGCCGTCCTCTTTCTGGGCGGCGACCTGGCCCACGCCATGCTGATGGCACGAAAGTTGAAGTATCCGGCCTACGCTTATATTGACGAGCGGATCGCCTGGAAGAAATTTTACAGAAAATTCTTTGTTCCCGACCAATTGACCTATGATAAATTTGCCGGCAATACCCCGGTGGAGAAATTGAAGATCGTCGGCAACCTGATGGTCGATTCGGTGTCCGAATTGAAAAAGTGGTCGCCCGCGGAGAATGTCGTCACTTTTATGCCCGGCAGCCGCCGCTGGGAGATCGATTACATGACGCCGCTCTATAAGGAAATAATGACGCTGATCAGGAAAGAAGTTCCCAGTTGCCAGTTCCAAGTTGCCAGTTCACCGTTCGTTAAAGCCGTGCCGATCGAGGGAGCGGCTACGATTGATTTCAAAGATATTGATAACTCCGCTCTGATCGTCACGATCCCCGGCACTAACACGGCCAAGATCGCCGCCCGGGGAATTCCGATGGTCGTCGTCTTCCCGCTCAATCATCCCGAGGTGATACCGATGGAGGGGCTCGGCGATCTGATCGGGAAACTCCCTGTCGTCGGCCGGATCTTCAAGCAATGGGTGGCGGAAACGGTCAACAGGCAGACAAAATACTTCACCCTACCCAACCAGAAGGCCGACAAGGAGATCGCGCCGGAAATACGCGGCATCATTGACCCGCTCGGCGTCGCCATGAAAGTCGTCGAGCTCCTGAAACAGCAGGATCGGCGGCGTGAGATGTCGGCGGAGCTGATCGCCGCCATGGGGGAGCCCGGCGCGGCCAAAAAGATAGTAGAGGAGATCGATGCGGGAATATAGCCGCCTGCTCAAATATCTAAGGCCGTATCAGCGCAAGATCTCGGCCGCCATGCTCTGCACCGTTTTTGTCACCGCCGCGACTCTCCTCATCGCGCCGCTGGCCGGTCTTGCCTTTAAAGCGATCGGCGAAAAAGACCTTTTATTATTGAACATCGGCGCCGCCGCCATCATCGGGCTCTATTTTCTCAAGGGATTTCTCACCTACGGCCAGGATTATTTATCGTACTTCGTCTCTCATCGGGTGATCGCCGACCTGCGCCAGCGCCTTTATGACCATTTGCAAATATTGTCGCTCGATTTTTACGGCCGCTGGAACACCGGCGAGCTCCTCTCCCGGATGATGAACGACATCGCCGCCCTGCAGGCAACCATCCTGACCGCCTTCGGCGTTATCATCCCCCAGACAATTCTGCTGGCCGGCTTGCTGGCCTATATCTTCTGGCTCAATTGGCGGCTCTCGCTCCTGACGCTGATCGCCCTGCCGCTCATCATCCAGGCCATCCGTTTGTTCTCGGCCGAACTGCGACGCTTTAGCGAGAGCGCCCAACAAAAAACCGCCGACATCACCTCACACGTACAGGAGACGCTCTCGCAGATCCGCGTCGTCAAGGCCTTCACCATGGAAAAGACCGAAAGCAATAAGTTCAAGATCAAGAATGACAGGACATTTGAGGTAACGATGAAAGCGGAGCAGATGCTCGCGACGCAAAATCCCGTGGTCGCCTTCCTGCAGGCGATCGCGGCGGTCGGCATCGTCTGGTACGGCGGCCGCGAGATCATCCTAGGCAACCTGACCCTGCCGCAGCTCGTCTCGTTCGCCACCGCGCTCGGCATCATGACCGATCCGGGCAGTGCCTTGAGCAAGGCCTACGGCCTGATCAGCCGCGGGCTCGCATCAGCCAGACGGATATTCGAAGTTTTGGATATCAAGCCGACAATAATTGACGCTCAAGACGCGGCCAACCTGCCGGCTATCTCGGGCCAGGTTGAGTTTAAAAACATCGCTTTCGCTTATGAGCGGGAAGCTGTCCTCTCCGATATTAACCTGACGGTCAGGCCGGGCGAAGCCATCGCCCTGGTCGGGCGGACCGGCGCCGGCAAAAGCACGCTCGTCAATCTCCTCCCCCGTTTCTACGACCCCACCGGCGGAGAGATGCTGATCGACGGACATGACCTAAAAAAAGTGACGCTCGCCTCCCTGCGGAAACAGATCGCCATCGTGCCGCAGGAGATCGCCCTTTTCCACGGAACGATCAAAGAGAATATCTCTTACGGTAAACCCGACGCTTCCGATGATGAGATCATCGAGGCGGCAAAGAAGGCCAACGCCCACTCATTCATCTCGGCGTTGCCCAACGGTTATGAGACAGGGGTCGGCGAACGCGGGGCGAAACTCTCCGGCGGCGAGCGCCAACGGATCGCCATCGCCCGCGCCGTCCTGCGCGACCCCAAGATACTTATCCTTGATGAAGCAACTTCATCTCTTGATGCCGAGACCGAAGCGCTTATCCGCGAGGCGCTGGGAAAGCTGATGAAAGGGCGCACCACTTTCATTATCGCCCACCGCCTCTATACGGTAGAAAAAGTCGACCGCGTGGTGGTGCTGGAAAAAGGCCGGATCGCCGAGATCGGCACGCACAAGGAGTTGCTCGCCAAGGGCGGACTCTATCAGCGTCTCTACGAATTGCAATTTCAGGGCAGGTCATGATCTATTTCTTCAATTTTCTGCGCTGGATATTCCGTCCCGTCTTCTGGCTCCCCGCCCCGCTCGCCATTAATATCATGCGCCTGGCCGGCGAACTGACCTATCAGATCGCGCGGCTCACGCCGATCCGAAAGACAGTTGCCAACAACTTTAAAATGGTTCTCCCCGACGCCGACCCGCATAAGCTGGCTGATAGATCGTTAAGCAACGCCGGCTACTCGATTTTTGAAATTATCTGCGCCCCTTATTTTAAAAGGCGGCATGTCGACAGGGTCATAAAAGTGATCGGCATCGAAAACCTGGACGCGGCGCTGGCCGAGAGAAAAGGAGCGATCTGCCTTTGTATGCACTCGGGCAATTATGAGTTGCTCGCTGTCATGCTTGCCTCGCACGGCTATCACTTGACGTCGGTCATGAAGGCGCCGCCCGGCGACTCGCTCTATAAGTTCCTGAACCCCAGCCGGCTTTACAAGGGCTCGAAACTCATCAACATTCTTGACGGCAACATGTACCGCGAGTGCCTGCAGGCGCTGGCGCGGCACCGCTGCGTCGGCATCCTGGTCGATACCGGCGCGCGCGAAGGCCGCCACGAGATGATGCCGTTCCTCGGCCATAAAGTGCCGGTCGCCACGGGCTGGACGACGCTGGCCCAGCGCTCCGAAGCGCCGGTCGTCCCCTTTTTCTCAAAGCGCGAGGGAGATAAAGTAGTTTTTGTCATCGGCGAGCCGCTCCATGTCTATCGCGATAATAAAGCCAAAATGATGGAAGCAGTCAGAAAGTTCTACGAGAATATGGTCAAAAGCCACCCCGACCAGTGGGCTATTTTCCTGAGCGAACCCGAGGTTAAAAGGATGCTGGGACAATGAAGAGAAATCTCGTCATCCTGGGCCTGCTCGCTTTTGCATTATATTTCTTCAAGCTCGGCTCTTTCTCCCTCTACGACGCCGCGGAGACGACCTACGGCGAATTCGTCAAAAATATATTGAAGATGGGCGACTGGCTGACGCTCCACTATAACGGAGAGGTCATCTTTGACAAGCCGCCGCTCTACTACTGGCTGGCGGCGCTCCTCTCGCAGCTGGTCGGCTTTAACGAGTGGGCGATGCGCCTGCCGGCGGCGCTCGCGGGTGTCCTGACCATCCTCACGACGTACGCGCTGGGAAAGAAATTCTACAACGAAAGAGTCGGGTTCCTTTCCGGGATCATCGTCATGACGGCTTTCCAGTTCCTTGTCCAATCAAGAATCGCGGAGCTTGACATTGTTTTGACGCTGTTCATGACGCTCGCCATTTATCTATGGTATGACTGGTATTCGAGCGGCAACAAACGCTCGCTATTTTTGGCCTTCTTTCCCCTGTCGCTCGGCCTGCTCATTAAAGGCCTGCTGGCCATCGCTCTTCCCGCCTGCGCGGTCTTTCTCTTTCTGTTCTTCAAAAAGGAACTCAATAAATTACTTGATCCTCTTGTTCTCCTCGGTCTCCTTGTTATCCTGGCCATCGGGCTCCCCTGGTACATCATCGAATACCTGATCCACGGCAAGGTCTTTCTTGATTTCGCGCTCGGGTTTCTTTTCCTCTCGCGCTTCGGCGGCGTCGTCTCTGGCCACACCGGCCCCTGGTATTATTATTTTCTCACTCTGCTGCTCGGCTTTGCCCCTTGGTCGCATTTTTTACCGCTTGGCCTCTGGCGAAACTGGAAACTCCGAACTCATGATTCCGAACTCCTGACCCTCTGCTTTATCCTTCCCGCCTTTATCGTCTTCTCCATCGCCCAGACCAAGATACCGAACTATGTTCTTCCTCTCTTTCCATTCCTGGCGATAATAGTCGCGCAGCAATGGGATACTTTTTTTGCCGATCCCAAAGCGAACCGTCGCGATTTCCTGATCTCAAATTTATTCTTCGCGGTTGTGATCGCTCTCATCTTTATCGGCGTGATAATGCTCGGTAATTCGAACTATCCCGCGCAATACTCTGTCTTGCTGCCGAGCCTGATCGCCCTGGCGGCGGTACTCGTTGTCGGTGGTCTAATCTCAATCATTTCGTTCTTCGTCGGAGCTTATTGGGTCTCGTTCACCGCCCTGCCGACGCTGGTTTTTCTCATCGCACTCATCCTGACCGTGCAAACTCTACCCATCGTCGAGAATTTTAAGGGGGCAAAGCCGCTTGGTCAGGAGTTGGCCAAAGTGATAACGGACAAAGATGAGGTCGCCGCGTTCGAGACGGGCAACCGGCCGAGCGTCGTCCTGCATAGCCCGAAAACCGTCAGGTTCCTCGCCCGGGAAGCCGCCCTCAATTCTTTCCTGCTGGCCAGGCGGGGCTATGTCTTTACAACAGTTGAAGAATATGAAAAGATTAAACCACGCCTCCCCTACGGCGTCAAAGTTTTTGACAAAAAAGGAGACCTGCTGGTCATTTACAAGCCATGAGCAGGCCGGAACTTAGCATAATCATCCCGACCTATAACGAGAGCAAGAACATCGAGACGATGATCGTGCGCGTCCACGACTCGCTTAAACAACACAAGATCAATGAGGAGATCATTGTCGTCGACGACAGCTCGCCCGACGGCACGGCCGAGCTGGCAACCAGCCTGGGGAAACAATATCCCGTTCGTGTTTACATCCGCACCCAGCGCGTCGGCCCGGGCGCCGCGATCCTCGACGGCATCCGGCTGGCGGCGGCGCCGGTCGCCTGCGTCATGGACGGCGACTTGAGCCACCCGCCGGAGGCCCTCCCAAAAATGTTCGACCTGATCAGGGAAAAGCGAGCTCTTCTCGTCATCGGCAGCCGGCACATCAAAGGCGGCGGCACTTCCAAATGGATCTGGTACCGCAAATTCTTCTCCTGGGGAGCGCGCCAGTTAGGGAAACTGCTCACCCCGGTCAACGACCTGACCTCCGGTTTCTTCATGTTCGACAAAAAGATCCTCGAGGAGGCCGAGATCGATCCGATCGGCTGTAAAGTCGGTCTTGAACTGATGATTAAAGGCAAACACGGCGGTCAGGTCGTCGAATATCCGATCATCTTCTCCGAACGCGCCGCCGGCGAGAGCAAAATGGGCTGGCGCGAAACCCGCCAGTATATCGAACACCTCTTCGCCTTGAGCTGGTGGAAGTTTAAGCGTGTATTTTTGCCTTTCCTCTCTCCCTCTGGGAGAGGGGGGTCGGCTTAGCGCCAGCGGGTGAGGGCAAATGCTCGATCTATCGATCATCATCGTCAACTTCAACAACCGCGGCTTCCTCAAAGATTGTCTCAATTCGATCTATAATTCCACGCGCCGGATCTCGTTTGAGATAATCTTTATCGACAACCATTCCTCCGATGATTCGGTCGAGTTCATCAGGCACAACTATCCGAAAGCTCAGGTGATCGAAAATCCTGCCAATCTCGGCTTCTGCCGCGCCAACAACCGCG
>METM01000001.1:12473-13505 GCA_001772335.1 candidate division WOR-1 bacterium RIFCSPHIGHO2_01_FULL_53_15 | reverse complement strand
TTTGCGGCGTCCTGTGAATTCATGAGGTTATTATGGTTGAGAGGGTGAAGAAAGTCAATGGAAAATCGATTTCAAATCGATTTCGATTCTTGACAAGTTGAGACCGCGGGCGTAATCAAACACCCCTTGACAATAATTTTCCGATTTTATATAATATGAATATGACTAAATAAGTCAACATATATTGAAAAGGCGGTTGATGATTAATGCAAACGACGGCGCTCACGCTCTATCTCAAATTCTTCTACGCATCCATGGTCCTCATTGTTATTTCCCTCATGTTATTCTATGTCAGAGGCCTGACCTCGGAGGGGAAGTCATCCGGCCGTCTCAAGGCGGTCTTTTACGGCTGGATCGGATTTCTTGTCGCGGTTGCTATTGGGTTTCACCTTTTAACTGCCTGGCAGATACCGTGGGTGCGCTGGGAAGTTGAGAGGGCGGGGACCAAAGCCGACCGGGAGTTCGCCATCAAGGCCGGTGGCCACAAGTTCACTTTGCCGAAAGGTGGAATCAAGGTTAAGACTGGCGAAGCGGTCAAATTCAAAGTCACTTCCGACGACCTGACCTATGGTTTTGGCGTCTTCCGGCAAAGTGGCGCCATGGAATTCCAGATGCAGGTCCTGCCCGGGCATTCGAACGAGATCATCTGGTACTTTAGCGAACCCGGCAAATATTCGATCCGCTCAAGTGAATACGCCGGCCCGGAAACCGGCAAGATGCACATGAAAGATGCCATAACCGTCAAGGCGGAGGGAGAGAAATAATGATAAGCCTTAAGGAATTAAATCCCCTGCAGAAGGTTACTCTGCGCTTTGCCGTCATCTCTCTTCTCTTCTACGGCTTGAGCGTCGTCGAGGGGATGATGATGCGCGCGGAACTGGCGGGCGCGCCGATCCTTGAACCGGAACATTATTTCGCGGTCATGAACGCGCACCCGATCGTCGGGATCTTCGGCTACAGCTTTATGCTCGTTATGGGCGCTTTCTACTTTCTGGTGCCGACATTCACGAAAAAAGAGCTCTACAGCATCTT
>METM01000001.1:0-12458 GCA_001772335.1 candidate division WOR-1 bacterium RIFCSPHIGHO2_01_FULL_53_15 | reverse complement strand
CTGGCTGGTCATGGCGGCCGGAACGGGCATCGTCTGGTTAAGCAGTTTTATTTTCCGTTACTCCGCTCTTTACACCAACTACTGGCCGCTGCCGATCCTTGGCTCGACCGGCGTGAGCCTCGGTCTCTTCGCTATCGGCATGATCCTCATAATGATCGGGATACTCATTTTCTGTTTTAATCTTTTTGCCACGGTCTTTCACCGCCAGCCGGGCGACAAGCCACTCTCGGCGCTCGTCATCTCCGCCTTTGGCCTCGACGGCTTCATCAATATTTTCAACCGTCTGCGCGGCCGGCCGGACAAAGTCATTGAGCCGGATGTGCCGCTCCCCATCGTCGCGATCTTTCGTGGCACGATCGATACTGTGCTTGACGCGCTGGTTTTGGGTTCGGTCGCGATCGTTTTTCTGGTCTACGCCATTTTTAAGCTGAAGGGGATGGACCTGCCCACGACCTGGCTTGATCCGCTCATCTATAAGAATCTTTACTGGTGGGGGCTCGACCTGATCGCCGACGGCCTCGTTCTCATCTATGTGGCCGGCTCGTGGTATCTGCTGGCCATGGTCATCACTGGGCGGCAGATCTTTATGCAGAACTTCGCCCGCGCCGCGCTCTTTGTCGAGTTAGTCGTCTCCTGGTTTGTCTGGAGCCATCATCTTCTCTCCGACCAGACCCAGCCGGTCATGATGAGGATCTTTTCCGGCGAGATGATCACCGCGTTTGAGCTGGTCACCTCCGGCATCGCCGTCTTCCTGACGCTGGCCACGCTCTGGCAGGCGCGGCCGCTCAAAATGACCGTGCCTTTAAAATTCCTTCTTGGCGGGATCGTTGGCTTTGGCCTGGGTGTCCCGGCTGGCATACTGCAAGCCGATCTCGGCATGAACCGGATCTTGCATAACACCCAATGGGTGATCGGGGCGCACGCGCACATGCAGATACTGGTTGGGCTCTCCTGCACGCTTTTTGCCGCGCTCTATACGATCTTCCCGATGGTGACGAAAAAAGAAGTAAAGAGTGAATTCCTATCCAATGTCCATTTTTGGTGCCAGATGATAGGGGGGATCGGTATGTCGGTGGCGATGGGCTTTGCCGGGCTGAACGGCATGCTGCGCCGCACGCTCTATATCGGCGACCCGACCTACCAAACCGAAATGTATTTTGCGGCTTTCTTTGGCGCTATACTCGCGTTCGGCTACCTGGTCATGATGTTCAATCTGATCAATACGATCGGCGTCCGCTCGTTGGTCGGCCTGTTCATCCCATTGCCGGAGAAGGAAGAGACGTAAAGTACAGGAAACCGGCGAATGAACTTCGCGGTTTCCTGCTCTAATTACGCTTTTATTCCAGAATCGTTAGAGTTCGGTGCTGTGGAACCCCATACTGAAGTATGGGGAATTATTCCCCACACTTTAGTGTGGTGTTTTACGTAACTTTGATTACTTAGCCAGGATCTGCTTGACAGATCTTTTTGATGAGTTATAATATGACTAAATTAGTCATCTTTGAAAAAGGAGGTGGCGCATGTCGGATAGAGTAGAAACATTGGATTTGAGGCCGATCGTGATCTTTGAGCGGCACGATAAGATATTTGAAACCTGGAACAAGTTACAGCCGGGAGAAACTCTGAAGATCATCAACGACCACAATCCCAAACCGCTCTGGTATCAGTTCGAGGTCGAGTACAAAGGCAAGTATCAGTGGGATTACGAACAGAAAGGACCGAAGGACTGGATCGTGAAAATTAAAAAGATTTAAACTCACCCCCTCATTCCCCCTCTCTTTTCAAGAGAGGGGGAGGGCAAGCCTCGCACTGTTAGGGGGTGAGTTTGGGAGGAAAAAAAATGGCTGACAAGTTAAAAGAAAGAGTGCTAAAATCAATAGAGGCGGTCAGGCCGGCGCTGCAGGCCGATGGCGGGGATGTGGAGATAGTTGAGGTGGACGAGAACGCCAAAACCGTCAAGGTCCGACTGCAGGGCGCCTGCTCGGTTTGCATGGGCGCCGCCGCCACCCTGGAATACGGCGTGATGCGGGCGATCCAGCGCGGCGTGCCGGAAATCAAGGAGGTCATAGCCGTATGATGCCCACAGAGAGACTCGAAGAAGAACACCAGGTCATCCTGAAAATGCTTGAGATCGGGCACGCGATGTCGGAAGACATGGACAAAGTTGATAACGAAACGCTCGGCAGCGTGATCGACTTTATCAGGACATTTGCCGATCGCTGTCACCACGCCAAGGAGGAAAAAGTCCTCTTCGTTGAGGCCGAAAGGCACGGCGTGCCGAAAGAAGGCGGGCCAATCGGGATGATGCTGGTCGAGCACGACGAGGGCCGCGGCTACGTCAAGGCAATGGCTGAAGCGCTCAAAAAGATCAAAGGCGGCGACAAAAAGGCCGCCGCGGCCTACCGCGAGAACCTGCTCAAATTCGCGGAACTGCTTGAAACCCATATCCGGAAGGAGAACCAGATCCTCTATCCGATGATCAATATGCATCTGCCGCCAGAGCTGCAAGCGGGGATACTGAAAAAGTTCGATAAGATGGAAAAAGAGGAAGTCGGCGAGGGGGCGCACGAGAAATACCGCGCCCTGGTTGAAAAACTCGAGAAAAAATTTCTCTAATTTCCGACGAGAAAAAGACAGCTTGACAGAAAGTTTCTTCGTTCTATAATTATAAGTCCAAATTCAATTGTCTTAATATAAATAATAGAACGGGAGGCGGGTTTAAAATGCATAAATTCCTTGAATCGATAAAAAAACGCGACGGCAAGCTGGTCCCCTTTGACCAAGCAAAGATCGAGGAGGCAGTCGCCAAGGCCCTCAAGGCGACTGGCCGCGAGGAAAAGGGGACCGCAAAAGCAGTGACCGAAAAAGTCATCCATAACCTGAAAAAGAAGTTCGGTTACGACGCGCCTTCGGTCGAGCAGGTCCAGGACATGGTGGAAGCCGAATTGATCGCGGCGGGGCTGGCCGAATGCGCCAAGGCCTACATATTATACAGGCGCCAGCGGGCCGAAGTCAGGGAATCGCAGGCCTTCCTCAACAAGATCGATCACATCATCTCCGGCTACATTTCGCAGTCGGACTGGCGGGTGGCCGAGAACAGCAACACCTCTTATTCCCTCTCCGGCCTCCAGGCCCACATCTCGGGCGCGGTCGTCGCGGAATACACATTGAAGAATGTCTATCCCAAGGAGATCTCGCAAGCGCACCGCGCCGGCGATTTCCACATCCACGACCTGAGCATGGGGACTTTCGGCGGCTACTGCGCCGGCTGGTCCCTGCGCCAGCTCCTTGAGCTCGGCTTCAACGGCGTGCCGGGCCGGGTCTCGGCCAAAGCGGCCAAGCATTTTAATTCCGCGCTCGGCCAGGTTGTCAATTTCCTCGGCACGATGCAGAACGAATGGGCCGGCGCCCAGGCCTTCTCATCCTTTGACACATTTTTGGCGCCGCTGATCGCCAAGGACGGCCTCGATTACGCCGCCGTCAAGCAGTCGATCCAGGAATTCGTCTTTGCCATCAACGCGACCTCGCGCTGGGGCAACCAGGTGCCGTTCACCAACATCACGCTCGACTGGACGGTGCCCGAGGACGTGGCCGACCAGCCGATCCTCTTCGGCGGCGAATACATCCAGGGCGAGACCTACAAACAATTCCAGCCGCAGATGGACATGATCAACAAGGCCTTTATCGAGGTCATGATCAAGGGCGACATGAGCGGCCGGGTTTTTACCTTCCCGATCCCGACCTACAACATCACCAAAGATTTTGACTGGGAGAGCGAGAACGCCAATCTCCTTTTTGAGATGACGGCCAAGTACGGCATCCCGTATTTCCAGAATTTTGTCAACAGTTCGCTCAAGCCGAGCGACGTGCGCAGCATGTGCTGCCGCCTCCAGCTTGACCTGCGCCAGCTGATAAGCAAGACCGGCGGCCTCTTCGGCTCCGGCGAGAAGACCGGCAGTATCGGCGTCGTGACGGTCAACCTGCCGCGCCTGGGCTATCTCCACAAGGACGAAAAGAGCTTTTTTGACCGGCTGGGCGAGCTGATGTATCTCGCCAAAGAATCGCTGGAGATCAAGCGCAAAGAGGTTAACAAGAACATGGACGCAGGCCTGCTGCCCTGGTCAAAGCGGTATCTGGGCAATCTTAACTCGCATTTCTCGACCATCGGGCTGGTCGGCATGAACGAGTGCTGTCTCAACATGTTCGGTGAGGGGATCGAGAGCGAAAAAGGCAAACAATTCGCCCTGAAGGTCCTCGATTTCTTCCGTGACCGGCTGACCGAATTCCAGAAAGAGACGGGCCACATCTACAACCTGGAGGCGACGCCGGCGGAGGGGACGGCCTACCGGCTGGCCAAGATCGACAAGAAGAAATATCCGGCGATCGTCACCGCCGGCGAGGCTGTCCCGTATTACACCAATTCGACGCACCTGCCGGTCGACTTCACGAGCGATATCTTCGGCGCCCTTTTGCATCAAGACGATCTGCAGATCAAGTACAGCGGCGGCACCGTGGTCCACGTCTTCCTCGGCGAGCGAATGCCCTCAGCCGAGTCGTGCAAACTGCTGGTCAAAAAGATCGCTTCGAAATTCCGCCTGCCGTACTTTACCATTACGCCGACGTTCTCTATCTGTCCGGTCCACGGCTACATCAAAGGCGAACACCGGTCATGTCCGATCGTTGTCAGGGAGGAGGTGATAAGATATGCAGAAGAATCAGAGCACAGCGGTGTTGAAGGGGTATTGCAGCCAGCCAACTGAGGTTTACAGCCGGGTTGTCGGTTACTTCCGCCCGGTGCAGAGCTGGAATGCCGGCAAGCAAGCGGAGTTCGGCGACCGCAAAACCTATGTCGTGGCGCAAGAAGAAAATGAGAAATAAATTGTTAGGCGAAATGGAGCGCTATTTCGGCCGGGACGCCAGAAGGATCAACCATGCTCGGCGCGTGCTCGGCTACGCCGAGCAGATCCTCTCACGCGAAAAAGGCGACGGTGAAGTGGTCACGGCGGCGGCGATCCTGCACGACATCGGGATCCACGCGGCGGAAAAGAAGCACGGTTCAACCGCCGGCAAGTTCCAGGAGATCGAAGGGCCGCCGATCGCCGACCATCTCCTGCGGCGGGCCGGATTTCCGGAAGATAAGATAGGCGAGGTCCTGACTATTATCGCCCATCACCATACGCCGGGCATAGTCAAAACGACGAATTTTAAGATCCTTTGCGACGCGGACCGGCTGGTCAATTTGGAAGACGAGAAAAATTCGCGGGAGGGATAAATATATTAATCAACAGAAAGGTCGACTACGCCTTAAGGAGCCTGATCTTTCTGGCCGAGAAAAGGGACGCTGAGTGGAGCTCGACGCTCGAGCTGAGCAAAAAGTTAAGGCTCCCGCGGGTCTTCCTCGCCAAGATCGTCAACGCTCTCGCGCGCAAGAAGATCGTCGAGACCCAGCGCGGCAAGGCGGGCGGCCTGCGCCTGCTGAAAAAAGACGCGACAGTGGCCGAGGTCATCAAGCTGCTCGACCCGAAATTCTCGCTCAACAAGTGCCTGGGCGAGAGTTATTCCTGCTTCCTTGAGAAATCCTGTTCCCTGCACAAACTGCTCAAGCTCATTGAGAAAGAATTGTTCGATAAGTTGAGTTCTGTTACAATTATGGAATTAGCATGACAAACAACGAAAAAGCCATCGAACCGCTGCTGATCGCCATTAAGGCGGAGAAGAGCGCGATCGAATATTACGCCCGGGCGGCGCGGCGGGTGACGAACCCGACCGGCAAAAAGGCGCTGGAGAAGATCAAAAAGCAGGAAGAAGCCCATTATAAAGCGCTCAAGCTCAAGTTCAGGAAATTGACCGGCCGCGATGTTCGACCGGAAGATGAGGCGGGGGTGAGCGCGCAAATTTCGCCGCTGACTGAGGCGCACATCGCCGACAGAGAGGCGAGCGATCTCGATATCTGCCAGGTCGCCCTGCAGGACGAGCGCGAGGCGCACAATTATTATTTAAAGTCGGCTCAGGGCTCCTCCGACAGCGCCACGATCAAGCTCTACGAGGAATTGGCGGGCGAGGAAAAAAAGCACGCCGAAACGATCGCGGGACTCTGCCGGATACTTTCCGGCAAGAAATAGCCATGGGCGAAGCCGACAGAAAGGCCAGCCTCAAAGAGATCATTTTAGCCCTGCACCATGGCCTCTCGATCGAGGCGGCCAAAGAGCGGTTTGAAAAAGAGATCGGCGACATCACCTCCCGCGAGATCGCCCAGCTCGAGCAGGCGCTCATCAATGAAGGGACTTCCCCCGACGAGATAAAGAAATTTTGCAACGTCCACGCGCTTCTCTTCGAAAAATCGCTCTCCAAGCAGATCGCGACCGCGGAGTCGCCGGCGCATCCCGTTTCCCTCTTTAAGGCCGAGAACCGCGAGATAGAAAAGATCACCGCCGCCCTAAAAGACTTGATCGCGAAAAAAGCGGAAAACAAAGCGATCGCGGAACAGCTCGAGAAATTAAGAGAGGTCGATCTGCACTATGTCAGAAAAGAACAGCTCCTTTTCCCTTTCCTTGAAAAGCACGGTTTCCCAGGGCCGTCCAAGGTCATGTGGGGTAAGGACAACGAGGTCCGCGATCTTTTGAAACAAGCGATCGCCAGGTTGGGCGAGACGCCGCGCGAAGAATATGTAGAGAAATACCTGCGCCCGGCGCTTGATGAGATCGAGGGGATGATCTTTAAAGAAGAAAATATTCTTTTCCCGACCTCACTCGAAATGCTGACGCCGGCCGAATGGATCGAGATCCTTAAAGAGAGCGGCGACGTCGGCTATGTCTATATTGAGCAGCCGGCCGAGACACTGACGCTCGAGGAGCTTGAGCGCTCGACGACCAAAGAGGTTGAAACGAAGAAAGAGGAAATGGTGACGCTCCCCACCGGCGAGGTTTCGCTCAAAGAGCTGATGTGGGCGCTCAATTCCCTGCCGGTCGATATCTCTTTTGTCGACAAGAACGACGAGGTCAGGTATTTCAACGATACGAAAGACCGGATCTTTGTCCGGACGAAGACGGTCATCGGCCGCAAGGTCCAGAATTGCCATCCGCCCAAAAGCTTGGATGTCGTTGAAAAGATCATCAATTCATTTCGTTCCGGGAAGAAAAGCAAAGCGGAGTTCTGGCTCAACCTCAAGGGGCGGCTGGTCCTGGTGCGCTACTTCGCGGTCAGGGATGAATCGCGGCATTATCTCGGGACGCTTGAGGTGACGCAGGATATCACCGACATCAAAAAGCTCGAAGGTGAAAGGAGGCTTTTAAGTGACTGACAAGGAAAATTTGGTTTCGAAGGTGCTCGATCTGGCCGGCCTGGTCGATTATCAAAGCGGCACGGTCGTCAGCCGGACGATCGTGAACAAGAAAACAGGGACGGTGACGCTGTTCGCTTTTGACGCCGGCGAAGCGTTGAGCGAGCACGCCGCGCCGTTTGACGCGCTGGTGGAGATCGTTGACGGCGAAGTCGAGATCAAGATCTCCGGCCAGCCGTATAAGTTGAAAAAAGGCGAGCTGATCATCATGCCGGCCAATGAGCCGCACGGCCTCAAGGCGTTGACCAAATTCAAAATGCTCCTCACAATGATAAAATCATAATTGTATGGTATAATTATAAAGATGAAGAATTTTAAGTTCTTAATTTATCTGTTCTTGTCAGCATTTTTTGGCCTGATCATCCTCTCCGGTTTCTGCCTGGCGATGGAGAAACACTCCTGTTGTCAGCCGAAAGCGTCTGATTGTCCGATCCTTTCCGTGCAGGATGCTGCTTCGCCCGAAGCGGTTAAATCCATCCAGAAACCTGACACCAAATCTGCACCGGCCGCAAAACCGTTGAAAGATAAGTCAGTCGCCCCGTCCGAACACAAACACAGCGAAGTTCCCGATTTTAGACTGCCGAATTATCATCTCTCCGCAAAAATATCCCACCAAACGACCGCCCCGCCTCGGGCATAGCTTCTTTTTTCAGTCGTTAGTCGTTAGTTGTTAGTTGTTAATCGTTAGTTATATAATACCTGAGGTGAAGAATGTCCCGAATAATAGTTAGTTGTTTAATAGTAATTCTTTATTTTGCGCCGGCCTGGGCCGAGCAGCTTTCTCTAAAAGAGGCGGTTGAGACGGCGCGCAAAAATAATCCCGATCTGGCCGCCGCCAGAGCCAAATGGGAAGCGGCCAAAGTTAAAGTTCCGCAAGTTCTAAGTCTGGCCGACCCCAAGCTTGGCCTCGAGTATGAGCAGATCCCCTCCGGCTCGCGCAACCCAGAAGACGGCATGAAGATGTACACCGCCGAGCAGATGATCATGTTCCCCGGGAAAATTTACGCCGAATGGCAAATGGCCGCGCGCGAGAGCGACTTCTTCGGCGCCCGCTACAGGGCGAAACTGCTCGAGATCTCCAGCCAGGCAAAAGCCGCTTATTATGATCTGTTCCTGGTCGACCGCTCCCTCAAGATCATCTCCGAAGTCAAAGACCTGCTCTCAAAGATCAAAATAACTTCGCAGTCAAAATACACGACCGGCGCCGTCTCCCAAACCGACTACCTGCAGGCCAATATTGAATATCTGATGATGAATAATGAGTTGATCACTCTCGGTCAGGAGCGCAAGGTTAAAGAAGCAAAATTGAGATCGATCCTGGCTGCGCAGGGAGAGGGGACGATCGAGACAGAAGCGGAGCTCGCTTTCCTCGGATCATCCGGCGCCGCCGCAGACCTGGAAAAGGCGGCGCTGGAAAAGCGGCCGGAGCTTTTGGCCATGAAGGCGGAGCTTGAGGCCAAAGACGCCGGTCAGCTGCGCTCAAAGATGGAATTCTTTCCCGATCTTGATCTGGGAGTGAAAAAACGCGTCGACGACGGCTGGGACGCCATGCTCTCTTTTTCCGTCCCGCTCTATTTTTGGAAGCAGAGTTACGGGCTGGCTGCCGCCGGTCTTGAGCGCGAGGCGGCCGAAGCCGCTTATAAGAACATGCAGAACATGACCCGCTGGGAAGTCCGCGAGGCCTATGTCATGGCCGAGACGGGCAAGCGGACGATCGAACTTTACAAAAAGAGCATCCTGCCGCAGAGCCGGCAGGCGGTCAAGGTCGGCTTAACCGCTTACCAGGCCGGCAAGATCGATTTCCAGGCCCTGATTGGGGTCGAGAAGTTGTACCGGGAAGCCAATCTCAAATATTATGAGAGCCAGGTCGGCTACGGCAAAGCCCTGGCCGAACTCGAGAGAATTATTGGAGGCGAAATTTTATGAGAAGAACTTTGGTGATTGGAATTTGTTTGGTTATTGTATCTTGGTTTTTAGTTTTTGTGGTCACCGGCTGTGCACCGTCAAAGAAAGCCGAAGAAAAGAAAGTCTTGTTTTACCGCAACCCGATGAATCCGGCGATCACTTCGCCGGTGTTTATGAAAGATTCGATGGGGATGGACTATATTCCGGTCTATGAGAAAGAAACGACAACGGCGAAAGAAGAAGGGGCATCTGCGGTCGTGATCAGCCCGGAAAAACAGCAGATGATCGGCGTTAAGACCATGCCGGTTAAGGTCATGAATTTGACGAAAGTCGTGCGAGCTTCCGGCAAGATCGCCTACGACCCCGACCTCTACAACGCGCAAAACGAGTATCTCCAATCCGTGGCCGCCGGATCAGATGAGCTGATCGAGTCGGCCAGGTCCAGATTGCGGCTGCTTGGCATGAGCGAGGAGCAGATCGCCGCTCTTGAAAAGTCGCAGCAACCGGAAACAAATCTCTACCTGCCCGGCGAGGGAGAAGCCGTCTGGGCCTATATCAGCGTGTATGAATATGAAATAGCCCTGATCAAAGCGGGGGATGCTGTCGAGATCGAGGCGGTGGCTTATCCTGGAGAGAAATTTACCGGCAGGATCGCGTCGCTCTATCCTGTCCTCGACCCGGCGACCAGGACCAATCAGGTGCGGGTCGTTGTGCCGAATCCCGACAATAAACTTAAGCCGGGCATGTTTGCGAATGCTTCGATCAAAGTGGCCCTGGGGGCCAAGCTGGCGGCGCCGGAATCCGCCATTCTGGACACCGGCCTGAGAAAGATCGTTTATCTGGTCAAGGCAGATAATGTTTTTGAATCGCGCGAAGTAAATCTTGGCCAGAGGGCGGGGGATTATTACGAGGTCTTGAGCGGCCTCAAAGCCGGGGACGTTGTGGTGACCAGCGGCAACTTTCTGGTCGATTCCGAGTCAAAATTAAAAGCGCCTTCTCAAGGGAATTAACATGATCGAGAAAATCATCGAATTTTCGGCCAAAAATAAGTTCATCGTAATTATCTTTACCATAGTTGCGATGATCGGCGCGGTGTATAGCATAAGAAATATTCCTCTGGACGCGATCCCGGATCTTTCCGATACGCAGGTCATTATCTATTCCCGCTGGGATCGCTCGCCAGATATCATCGAAGACCAGGTGACGTATCCGATCGTCAGCGCCATGCTCGGCGCCCCCAATGTCAAGGCGATCAGGGGATTTTCTGATTTTGGGTTTTCCTACGTTTACGTCATTTTTAAAGACGGCACGGATATCTATTGGGCGCGCAGCCGCACGCTTGAATATCTCAGCAAGATCATCCCCAAACTGCCCGAAGGGGTCAGGACCGAGATGGGCCCTGACGCCAGTTCCGTCGGCTGGGTATATCAATACGCACTGGTCGACAAAACCGGCAAAAATGATCTGGCCGGGCTGCGCTCCTTTCAGGACTGGAATCTGCGCTACTGGCTGCAGGGCGTGCCTGGGGTAGCCGAGGTCGCTGCCGTGGGCGGCTTCCAGAAGCAATATCAGGTGAATGTCGACCCGAACGCGCTGCTGGCCTACAACATGCCGCTGACCAAAGTTGTTGAGGCGATACGCGCCGGCAATAACGACGTGGGCGGCCGGCTGGTGGAATTTTCCGGCGCCGAGTACATGATCCGGGGCAGGGGTTACGCGAAGTCCGTTCAAGATATTGAAAATGTCGTCATCGGGGCCGATCAAGCCGGGGTGCCGGTGCTGGTCAAAAATATAGCCAGGGTTGTTTTGGGCCCTGATATACGCCGCGGCATAGCGGAGCTCGACGGGGAGGGCGATACCGTCGGTGGGATCGTTATCATGCGTTATGGTGAAAACGCCCTCAACGTGATCGGACGGATTAAGGCCAGGCTAGAAGAGATCAAGCCGTCTCTGCCCGCCGGCGTTGAGATCGTCACAACTTACGACCGCTCAGAATTGATCAATCGTTCCGTCGAGACGATGAAGGACCAGCTGATCGAAGAGATGATCATTGTCAGTTTAGTGATCATGATTTTCCTCTGGCATTTTCCCTCGGCCTTTGTGCCGATCGTGACCATACCGATAGCCGTGCTCTTGAGCTTCATCCCGATGTACGGGATGAAATTGACGTCAAATATCATGTCCCTCTCAGGGATCGCGATTTCCATTGGCGTGCTGGTCGATGGAGCGATCGTGGAAGTGGAGAACGCCTATAAAAAACTTCAACTGTGGGAGGCAGGCGGGCGCAAAGGGGATTACCGCGAGATCCTTTTAAGCGCCATTAAAGAGGTTGGGCCCTCGGTCTTCTTCTCGCTCTTAGTTATCGCGGTCGCCTTCCTGCCGGTCTTTACGCTGGTTGACCAGGAGGGCCGGCTCTTCAAGCCCCTGGCGTTCAGCAAAAACTTTGTCATGGCGATCGCGGCGTTCCTGGCCATTACGCTCGATCCCGCCATACGGATGTTGTTTGTGCGGATGGATTACAAGCATTTCAAGCCCCGCTGGCTTTCAAATATTTTTAACATGGTGACGGTCGGTAAATATTATCCAGAAGAAAAACACCCGATCAGTAAAATGCTCTTTCGTCTTTACGAGCCGGCCTGCCGGTTTGTCCTAAAACGCCCCAAGGCGACGATCATCGCGGCCGGGATATTAATGCTCACCACAATTCCCGTTTTTTTCCAGTTGGGATCAGAATTTATGCCGCCGCTGAATGAAGGTTCGATCCTGTATATGCCGACGACATTGCCCGGCATTTCGGTCACCGAGGCGCAAAAACTGCTGCAATCGATGGATAAGATCATTAAGAGCGTGCCTGAAGTGGAAAGGGTCTTTGGCAAGGCCGGCCGGGCGGAGTCATCGACCGATCCAGCGCCGTTTTCTATGATGGAGACGACCATTGTG
Source organism: candidate division WOR-1 bacterium RIFCSPHIGHO2_01_FULL_53_15 (assembly GCA_001772335.1). Lineage (GTDB taxonomy): Bacteria > Margulisbacteria > WOR-1 > O2-12-FULL-45-9 > XYB2-FULL-48-7 > 2-01-FULL-53-15. Next base: position 274 of record METM01000001.1, on the reverse strand, counting down.
TTAAAGCCGGAGAAAGAATGGCGCAAGGTCAACCGCTGGTATGGCCGGCTGCCGGATTTTATGCAAGCGCCCTTCAGGCCTTTTTGGCCGGATCATATTAGCCCCGAGGAAGTAATCGATGATCTGGACCAAAAAATGCAATTTCCCGGGGTCTCAAATGCCTGGACCATGCCGATCAAGGCGAGAATCGATATGTTGTCGACCGGCATACGGACGCCGGTGGGGATAAAGATACACGGCGCCGACCTGAAAGAAATTGAAAAGATCGGCTTAA